>JAUYET010000053.1 GCA_030691265.1 Pseudomonadota bacterium | reverse complement strand
TGCCAGAACGCTACCGTGAAGCGGTAGCTTGCCCCTTGAATCTTTACCCCTTTACCCCTGAACAAGCCCGCGTAGGATGCGGTGAGCCCGCGTAGGATGGGTTGAGCTTGCGAAACCCATCGATCCGTCCAACCATCGTGTGATGGGATGAACTCCCGATAGCCAACATGTAACATCCGCCTATCAACTTGGGGGACCGCCACATGCAAACCGACAGCCTGGAAATTCGCCCGGACATCCGCGCCGGGCTGCACGCTCTGGCTGAGAAAACCCACCGGGCGGAAGCCGACATGCTGAATGAAGCGCTGTCCGTCTTCCTGGAACGCGAGCGCCGAACCATCGCCCGCACTCAAAGCGACTCCTATCAAGCCCATCAGGCATTGATCGAGCGCATCAAAAACCGCCGTGCAAGCCGTGACATCGGCGACTTCGACATCCGCGAGGCCATCGAGGAAGGCCGCGACTGATGCCGTTCGTGGTGGACAACTCCGTGGTCATCGCGTGGTTTTTTCCAAGCCAGGCCACGGACTACACCGACAGCCCGCGTAGGATGGGTTGAGCGCAGCGAAACCCATCGATCCGTCCAACCACCGCGTGATGGGTTTCGCTACCGCTCAACCCATCCTACGTCGTTATCCTTCGGTGATCCGACCTACGGGCTGCCTTTCAAGCCTACGTAGCCCGCGTAGGATGCGGTGAGCTTGCGAACCGCATCAACTGCCCCGAGCGCCGAATCGATGCGGTTCGTACCTCACCGCATCCTACAAGCCCTGCGCTGCGGATGACGCTCCTAGCCCGCGTAGGTTGGGTTGAGCTTGCGAAACCCATCGATCCGTTCAACCACCGCGTGATGGGTTTCGCTACCGCTCAACCCATCCTACGTCGTTATCCTTCGGTGATCCGACCACCGGGCGGCGAACAACCCTGACGGGCGTCTGGTATAGAATTCCCACGCCAAATTTCGGGGGGTCCGTCCATGCGTTTACTGCAAATATTCCTGGTCATGTTCGCCTGCGCCATTTCCGGGACGGCGTCGGCCAATTGTCAGGCGGTGGCGAAGATGGTTTCCTTTGACGGTCAGGTCAGTGTCAAGCCGGCGGGCAAGGTGCTGAAAACCAGTCCGGGCGCGTTGCCCAGGACGCTGTGTGCGGGCGACGAGGTGCACACTTTCGAGGGCCGCGCGTTGATCAACGATGGCCGTTCCGCCGTGGCGCTCGATCGCTTCAGCGTGGTCGCTTTCAATGCTGCCGGGCGGGCTGCGCTGGACAAGGGCCTGGCCTTGTTCGAGGTGAAGAAGCGGACGGCGGAAGCCGGGGTGGAAGTCAAAACCCGGTTGTCGGTGATCGGCGTCAAGGGCACGCGTTTTCTGGTCGGCGACAAGAATGACGACGTCAGCGTCGTGCTGGACGAAGGCGTGGTGGATATCGCCAGCACGCAAGGCCCGGTGGGGCTGTACCGGGAAAAAACGGTGACCCGGCCGCCCGACGAGGATTACGAGAGCTATGCCCGCCGACTGGCCGAAGGCGTCGCCGGCGAGCAGGCCGCGTTCGAGAAATACAAGACCCAGGTGCAGCGTGAATTCGTGGCTTATGTGGAAAACCTGACCCTCGCAGCGGGCAAGGAATTGGTGACCGCGGGCCGCATCGCCGTGGAGCGGGATATCAGCGGTGAATCCGCCAAGGCGATCAAATCGCTTTGCACCTGGAAAGACAAACAACACTAAACAGCGCACTGCCATGCCGCCAGGCATGGTCGAGCACATGGTCGAGCACATGGTCGAGCAAATTGCCAGCCGAATGCATCTCCCTCTCTCACGCAGCGAATTCCTGAATCTTGCCGGCTCGATGGCCGCGCTGGGGGTGTTGCTGACGCTGCTGTTTCATTGGCAGCCCGGCCCGGTCGCGGCGCTGGCCAGCGCGGTCAGCGATACCTACTACCGATACAACCCGCATGCGCCGAGCCGGGACATCGTGTTCGTGGCGATCGACCACAAGGCGGTGCAGCGCTTCGGCCGCTGGCCGTGGCAGCGGCAGCATGTGGCGGCGGGCATCGAGCAGGCGCGCGAGGCCAAGGTCATTGCGCTGGATATGGTGTTTTCGGAGCCGACCGATCCCGTGCAGGACAAGGCGCTCGGTGCAGCGCTGGCGCGTGCGACCGTCGTGGGCGGCTATCTGTTGAACGGCGTCCGCAATGCCCGGCCGGATGCCGACGGCATGGCCCGGCTGGCCAATTCGGCGCTGACCGATACGCAGGATGTCCAGTTGATCGAGAGCGAAGAGGTGGAGTTGTCCATTCCCGAAGTGCTGGCCGGACAGGCCGCTCTGGCCCCGCTCAACACGCTGGCGGACAAGGACGAACGCTTTCGCCACTACCCGGTCGGCTTCGTCCTGCTCGGCATGGTGCAGCCCAACCTGGGCGTGCAGACCATGCAGATATTCCTGGATGCCCAGGCCAGTCTGCGCGGTGGCGCCGGGGTGGCGTTCAACTCGGCGACCCTGGCCTATGGCGACCGCATCGTTCACCTCGACGCGCGCGGCTTCACCCGCCTGAACTACTACCCGGAAGCCAGCTTCCACACGATCTCCTACGCCGATCTGTTCGCCCCCGGCTTCCAGCCCGCCAGCCTGAAAGACAAGGTGGTGTTGTTCGGCATCACCGAGGCGGGCGTGGCGGATATTCGCGCCACGCCGCTGGGCCAGTATCCCGGCCCGCTGATGCATGCGACGTTCATGGCCAACGTGCTGGGCGGACACGGTCTGTACGAATTGGGCACGGCCGTGATGGCGGCGGTGATTCTGCTGGCCTTGATCCTGACGCTGGCCGTCACCCAGATCCGCCAGATCGTGGTGCGCGCCGCGCTGTACATCGGTCTGGCCGCTGTCGCCTATCTCGCTGCGCTGCTGTTGTACCGCCAGGCCGGCATCTGGCTGGAGAGCGCCTATCTGATGGCCGCCGTCGCGGTCGCGGCCATGCTGATCGAAACCAGTCTGCTGTCGCATTCCAAAAAACACACCGAGCAACTGCGCCTGGCGTTTTCGACCTATCTGCCGCCCGGCCTGGTGAATCGCATCGTCGAGAATCCGGAGCAATTGAAACTGGGCGGCGAAAAGAAGGAAATCACTGTGCTCTTCTCGGATATTCGCGGCTTCACGTCGATGTCCGAAGGGGTGTCCCCGGAGCGCCTGGCCGAGATCATGGCCAGTTATTTCCAGCCGATGACCGAGGCGGTGTTCGACCAGGGCGGCACGCTGGATAAATACATCGGCGACGCCATCATGGCCCTGTTCAACGCGCCGCTGGACCTGCCGGATCATGTCCTGGCCGCTTGCCGCGCCGCCATCGCGATGCAGTACGCCCAGATCAGAATCAACCAAACGCTGGTTCAGGGCGGGGCCAAGGCGCTGAAAACCGGCATCGGCATCAATTGCGGCCCGGCCATCGTCGGCAATCTGGGCTCGTCGATCCGCTTCAACTACACGGCGATAGGCGATACGGTGAATCTGGCTTCGCGGCTGGAAAGCGCCACCAAAAAACTGGGCGTGGACATCGTCATCGGCGAATCCGCCTACCTGCGCGTGAAGGACCGCCTGCCTTGCCGCGCCCTGGGGGAAATCCAGGTGGCGGGCAAGGAACAGGCGCAGCCGGTGTATGAGTTGTGCTGGAAAATGGTCGCCGATCCGTTGACCGGCAAAATACTGGAACCCGAATCGGCCGGGCCGGCCGCTGTTCAACCCGCCGCCATCAATCCAACCGAAGCAGAAAACCATGCGTAATTTATCCTTGAAACCGCAGTTGAACGAGCCCGAAGGCGGAGTGGACAAGTCGGCTGGCAAGGCGCGACGACGAGTCATGCCGAGGTATGGCGAGGAGGAGCAACGCAGCCAGACGGCTTGTCCACTCCGCAAGCGGGCTCGTAGCGGTCTCACCCAACTGGTGAACGTGATCGAAGGCGCTAAACGTCGAGTGCATGCGGGCCGCCAAGGAATGATGAGCGGTCAACTGCGGTTTCAAGGTTTATTGATCTGCCTGCTGCTCGTCGTGTCCGCCACAGGCTGTGAAAGCCTGCTGCCGAAGAAGCAGGCCAGCGCAGTTCCGGCCTGGGTGCTGTCCACGCCGGCAGACAGTCGCGAATGGTTCTGGGGCGTGGGCGAGGGGCCAGACCTCGATACGGCGAAGCGCGCCGCCCTGAAAGACATCGCCGCCAAGCTGCGGGTCAGCATCTCGGGCCAACTCGAAAGCCAGGTGACGGTGGCTAACAACAAGGTCGATCGGCAAGCCCGCACGCGGATTTCCGAGGAAGTGCAAAAGACCGAGTTCAACAATTACGTCGTCGAAAAAACAGCGCAATCGGCGAGTGGTTTTTTTGTCCTGGCGAAAGTGGATCGGCAAGCCTTTATCCGCGACCTGAAGGAAAAGCTGGGCAATCTGGACGCCAGCATTCAACAGGCGACGGCCGGTCTGGACCAGAAGACGCCGCTGGAACGCTTTGTGGCGTTGCGCCGCTTGCAGCCCAACCTGGAAAAGGGGACGGGTTATGCGCAGTTGCTGATCGGCGCCGAACCGGGCAGCGATGGCGCCGCTCGCCTGCGCAATTACGAATCCCGCCAGCAGCAGGCCAGGCAGGCGGCGGCGGGGCTGGTGTTCCAGATTCAGGCGCGGCCGGAAGATGGCGATCTCGCCGCCGCGGTTGCCGCCTACCTCAACGAAAGCGGCATCCGCACGCTTCAGTCCAGAACGGGCGGCGGTAACGTTCTTGCGATCGCCAGCAGCAGTCGCGCGGACGAAATCTATGGCAGTAAACTGGTCAAACTGAAAGTCGCGCTGAACGTGCTGGATGATCACGGTCGCGCCCTGGCGAGCCGCGACTACGAGGTTTCAGGGTCTTCTACCTACGACCATCGCGGCGCTCGTCAAAGCGCGACGCAAAAACTGGTGGATGCGATGCGGAAGGCGGGGGCTTTAGCGAGCCTGGGATTCAACGAGTAATTCGGAACAAGGGTAAATATCATGCGGGAGCACTATTTTCGGGCGGCGGCGCTATCCGGGCTGCTGGCCCTGGCGGGTTGTGCGAGCAACATATCGTTGTCGGAGTATCCGCAGGACGCCACGCTGCAACCTGCGGCGCGTCTGCCGACCGAGGCCGATTTGAGCCGGCAGGGCCGCGCCAAGGTCGTGGTCTTCGAAACGGACGACAGCAATCTGGAAAAAGCGAGAAGGGCGCAGGCAGGGAATACGTTGACGCGCGAGATCGAGCAGATGCTGGGGGCGAATGGCGCCGAGGTGATCGACCGCGGTATCGCCACCAAGCTGGGCCAGGAATTGCAGCTTGCTGAAGTCAAGGGCGTCGGCGGTTATGAAGGGCCGTCGGTAGCCAACTACGCGGTCAAGCCGACGATTACCCAGGCGGAATACGACATGAACTATGTGCCCGCCACCAGTGTTACCAACAAGAAAGGCAAGACCACGCATACACCGGCCTCCTACAACCACAAAGCCAGTGTCAACATCAGTCTGCGCGTCTATGAAATACCCAGTTTGCGTCAGGTAAAAACCGTGAATGGCCGCGCTTTGAATGCCAACACAACGAGTGATAACGGATCGCACGACATCGCCGTTTCCATGCTGCGTGCGGCCACTCAAAAAGCCTTGAATGACGCGAGTTCAGAGTTTCTCAATCTGTTTACGCCCAAGGGCTATGTGCTGGGAAGACGTGACAAGGGCAACAAATCGATCTTCAGAATCTCCATCGGCAGTGATCAGGGGATTGTTCCCGGCAATAAAATCATGCTATTCACCGAACAGGAAAGCATTCACCCGATTACCAGGAAAACCACTTATGACAAAATCCCCGTGGTCAGTGGCAAGGTCACCGACAACGTCACGGCGAATGACGCCTGGGTCGTCGCCGAAGATGACGGCAAGGCCAGGCGTGTGCGTCTGGGCGATCTGGTCGAGGTCGTGCATCGGGATTCGATTCTGAAAACATTGTTGAAGCCGCTGCAAATCGGCCAATAAGGAGCGCTCAGGGATGCGGGTAAGTCGTTATGTATTGATTGCCGGATTGGCGTTGTTGACCGCCTGTAGCAGTTTTGGCCTGAATTGGCAGGCGAAGGTAAAAACCGAGGGCAGGCCGGCGTGGATCAACGATCCGGGCGAGGGCGTTTCCGCCTCGGCAGGGTTTCATGTCCGTGGCGGGCAGGCGCAGGAAGAACTGGCCATCACGCGCGCGCGCGACGAGTACGCCAAACGTTATGGCGTCGTGGTCAGCAGCGAGCATTCAACTTCGCAGATCGTCGTGGGGGAGCGCGCATCGTCGGTTTCCGCCAAGGAGATCCGCGAAGAGGTTAATCAGAAAGAGGTGAAAGCCTCCGTGCGAGCAAAGTGGAAGGATCCGGATAGCGGCGTGTTGTGGATTTGGCTGGTACCGGCAAAGTAGTAGAAAGTCGTAACAGGGCGCCTCGGCTGCTGCACCCGCAACAGTAAAAACGGGGGTTCGACAACTTCTGGATGTTGCAGTTATTTACTTTTAATGGAGATTCAAATGAACAAGAAACGTGTCGTGTTGTTGTCTTCCCTGATGGCTGTGGCGCTGACTGGATGTTTTGGCGGGAAAAGCGTCCTCAAACCCGAGTCCAAGGCGGTTGTTGAATGCGTCTTCCCTGATGCGCCCAACCAGGCCGCACCGCTCTGGATCTGCGATGCGCCGGTGGAAGGCGTTGCCGTTTCGGCCGTGGGTTCGCATGAGAAATCCGCTGCAGGCCCTTCTTTCATGAAGGATCAGGCCGCTGCCGCTGCGCGTGTCAACCTCGCTCAGCAGATGAAGGTGCACGTCACCAACATGATCAAGCAGTACGTCGAAACCACCGGCGCGGCGGCTTCCGAAACCGTGGACAAGGTCAACACCAGCGTGTCCAAGTTGATCACTGCCGAGACCATCGTCGGTTCCAGGGTCTTCCGCAGCACCACCAGCCCGAATGGCTCCGTCTATGTCCTGGTGGGCCTCGACCCCTCCGTGACCAAGGAAGCCACCGAGAAAGTGCTGAAGAGCAGCATGAACAACGACAAGGCGCTGTGGCAGCAATTCAAGGCCAAGAAAGGCCAGGAAGAACTGGCTGAGGAAATCGCCAAGATGAAGGTCATGCAGTAAGGAGTCAAAGATGGCGAAAACCCGAAACAGCTCTCGCATCCGGCGTCATCTGGCGCTGGGGCTGGCGCTGCCGATGGTTTTCGCCACCTCGCTTTCTCCCGCCGCAGCGGATGACTACCAGGACTGGTTACGTAGCCAGTCCCACGGCGCCAACGAGATAAAACAGCAATTCCAGACTTACCGTAGCGAGCAGGATCAGGCATTCAGCAGCCATCTCAAACAGCAATGGCAAGAGTTCCAGGTGTTCCGGGGCAAGGTCCGCGACCCCAAACCGAAACCCAAAGTCATCCCGAAAGCGCCCGTCGTGGCCAAAGTGCAGCCCCCCGATATTCCGCGACTGCCGGCAGTTCCAATCGTCAAGCCTGCGCCGCCCATAGTTGAACCCGCACTACCCAAAGTCGAACCTGCGCCGCCCAAAGTCGAACCCAAGCCGCCAAAGATCGAACCGCCGCCGCCCATCGCGCCCATCGCGCCCATCGTCAAGCCGCCTGAAATCGCGCGCGACAACATCGAACTTGATTTCTACGGCAACCCGCTCAGCCTGCCCTACGACCCGCAATGGCGTAACGCCCGCGCCCAAACCCTCAACCCGGCTGGCCTCGCGGCGTTCTGGGACATGATGAGCGCCACCCGCCACGCACCGACCTTGCAGGCCGTCGCCAAGGCGCGCGCGGAAATGCGTCTGGACGACTGGGGCCACGCCGCTTTATGGCAGGAAGTCGCCCGGACGCTGCAACCGAATCGCCCGACCGAGCAGAATCTGCTGTTGTGGTATTTCCTGGTCAAAGCGGGGGTCGATGTCCGCCTCGGTTATAGCGGCCAGCAGGTCTACCTCTTCGTGGCCGTGAAACAGCCGGTCTACGCCGCGAGTTTCATCAAGCTCGGCAAGAGCACGTATTACGCGCTGATGAGCGCCGATCGCGGCAAGAGCCTGCGCACTTTCAGCACCTACGAGGCGAACTACCCCGCGCCGCTGAAGCCGCTGGACCTGAAAGGGGCCGCCACCGCCTTCACACAAGCCTCGCCGGTCGAGAAGAACGTCGCCTTCGACTACCAGGGCCGGGCGATCAACCTGAAAGTCGCCTATGACCGTCGGCTGGTGCAATACATGGCCGGCTTCCCGCAAATGGATTTCGATCTCTATTTTTCCACCCAGGCCAGCGCCTCGGCGCGCGAACCGCTCCTGCACGTCTTGCGCCAGCATGTACAAGGCATGCGGGAAGAGGATGCGGTGAACTTTCTGCTCGCCTTCGTCCAGAAAGGCTTCGCTTACAAGACCGATGAGGAACAGTTCGGCTATGAAAAATATTTCTTCGTCGAAGAGGCCTTCCACTACCCCTATTCCGACTGCGAAGACCGCTCCGCGCTGTTTTCCTGGCTGGTGCGGGAGCTGCTCGGCATCAAGACCGTCGGTCTGCACTACCCCGGTCACATGACCACGGCAGTCGCCATCAAGGGTCCGCAACAAAACCGGGCGGCCAACAAATGGGCTACGGTCGAATGGCAGGGGGAGCGCTACGTCATCGCCGACCCGACCTACATCAACGCCGGCGTCGGCATGCCGATGCCCAGCTATGCCGAGTTACAACCGCTGCGGGTCATTCCCGCTCAGTAGCCACACCCGATAATCCGGTCAGATCAGGAGTCAGTCATGCTCGAATCGCTCGCTTTTGCATTGGTCAAAACCTTCATCACCTTCATGTTCGAGCAGCATCTGGATCACATGCAGTCGGTCCGCATCGAAGGCGCGCCGGGCTGGTACTACCAGCAAACCAAACAGCATATTTGCGACTCCGGCGCCGCCCACGGGGGATTGGGTGCGGTTGAGCAATCCAAAGCCAACGCCCGCAACCAGATGGTGATCCGTCTCAACAAGGCGCTGGAAATCGTGGTTTACGAAAACTTCCGCAATAAAATCGACCCGACCGAGCGCGCCCTGGTCGAACGCTTCAAACAGGATGAAAACCTGCCTGTGTTCGTCGAAAGCGCCGTCATCTACGAAAACATCGAATACAAGGAAAAACAGGAAACCGCCTTTGCCCGCGTCTGCATCCCGAGGGAAAGACTCCATGCGTATCAGGAAGAGCGGGTAGGCAAGCTGAAAAAAGCCGTAACGCTGCACCACAGAGACCGCGCCTTCGATGCGCTCGAGAGCGAGATGGGCGTCCTGCCCAAGTAATCCCGCTCGATCCCCAGGACGCCGGCTTCGTGGGCGCGCAAGCGCTGGCGAATCCGGCGTCCTTCATGCAAGGGCCAAGGCAATGGAATTGAAACGTATCGTGTTGGGCGTGACCGGCGGGGTTGCCGCCTACAAGGCCGCCGAGCTGGCGCGCTTGCTGGTGAAAAACGGCATCGACGTGCAGGTGGTTTGCACCAAGGCGGCGCAGCATTTCGTCGGCCCGGCGACTTTCCAGGCGCTGACCGGGCATCCGGTATTTACCGATCTGTGGGACGAGCGCGTCGATAACGGCATGGCGCACATCGACCTCAGTCGCGGCGCGGATGCCATCGTGGTGGCGCCGGCTTCGGCCGATTTCCTCGCCAAGCTGGCGCAGGGCCGCGCCGACGATCTGTTGTCCACACTTTGTTTGGCGCGCGATTGCCCGCTGCTGGTGGCGCCGGCGATGAATCGGCAGATGTGGGAAAGCCCGGCCACGCAGCGCAATCTGGCGCAGTTGCTGGCGGACGCAGTGACGGTGCTGGGGCCGGACAGCGGCGAACAAGCCTGTGGCGAGACCGGCTTCGGCCGCATGCTGGAGCCGGAAGAACTGGTCGAGGCCATCGTGGCGCGCTTCCAGCCGAAATTGTTGAACGGGCTGAAGGTGCTGGTCACCGCCGGGCCGACCTTCGAGGCGATCGACGCGGTGCGCGGCATCACCAATTCCAGTTCCGGCAAGATGGGCTATGCGGTGGCCCGCGCGGCACTGGAAGCCGGTGCGGAAGTCACGCTGGTTTCCGGCCCGACCTGTCTGACGCCGCCGCGCGAGGCGCGTCTGGTCAGCGTGCTCGGTGCGCAGCAGATGCTGGCGGCGGTGGAACAGGCGGCCGACGATGCCGATATCTTCATCAGCGTCGCGGCGGTGGCCGACTATTACGTGCTGAATCCGAGCGAACAGAAGATCAAGAAGGACGCCCACATTCTGACCCTGGAACTGGCGCCGAATCCGGACATCCTGGCCAACATCAGCAGCCGGCCGAAGCCGCCGTTCTGCGTCGGTTTCGCAGCCGAGAGCGAGAACATTGAGGAGTACGCCGAGCTGAAACGCCGCCGCAAACATCTGCCCTTGATCGTCGCCAACGATGTGAAGGAGGCGGTCGGCGCGGAGGATGTGCAACTGGTGTTGCTCGACGAAGCCGGCCGCCATGTGCTGGAGAAGGCCGACAAGATCAGCCAGGCGCGGCGGCTGATCGCGCATATCGCCCAGCTTTACAACACGCATTACCAGTGACGGCAACGCACTGGGGTCGTAGTCGTAGGTTGGGCAAAGCGCAGCGTGCCCAACATCGGCGCGTGGAATGTTGGGCACGCTGCGCTTTGCCCAACCTACAGTAACGAACTGTTTTCCACGTCAACTTTTTCCGGAACCCACTATGCAAGTCGATCTGAAAATTCTGGACGAGCGCGTCCGCGAGCAACTTCCCCACTACGCCACGTCGGGCAGCGCCGGGCTGGATCTGCGCGCCTGTCTGGACGCGGCAGTCAGCCTGAATCCGGGCGAAACCAAGCTGATTCCCACCGGGCTGGCCTTGCATCTGGCCGATGCCGGCTATGCGGCGATGATCCTGCCGCGCTCGGGTTTAGGGCATAAGCATGGCGTCGTGCTGGGCAATCTGGTCGGGCTGATCGACTCGGACTATCAAGGTCAGCTTATGGTGTCGATGTGGAATCGGGGACATGAAGCTTTTGTCATCCAGCCGTTCGAGCGCATCGCGCAGATGGTGATCGTGCCGGTGGTGCAGGCGCAGTTCAACGTGGTCGATGATTTCGACGCCAGCCATCGCGGCGAGGGCGGCTTCGGCAGCACCGGCAAGCACTGAACGGCGCGTTAGCGAAGTAACCCGCCTCACGGCGGGTAGGTGTGCCACAGAAACTGGTTTTTTATTGCTTTGATAATCAATCACTTAAGGTGGGCTTCTTGAGATGTCATAGGAGATAGTGATGCTTTATAAATACCGGGGTATAAGGGAGTTCAGATACTTTGTTGATATTGTTCTGAAGGGGCGCCTTTATGCAGCCCCATATTTTGATCTAAATGATCCAATGGAAGGCCACTACTTATACAGCAAGGGCGAACTTGATTCCGATGTAAGAGATCTAATAAAAAACCAAAAGGAGAAAATTAGGATATGCTCCCTGTCAAGGACTTCTAATAATGAGTTAATGTGGTCTCATTATGCTGAGGGGCACAGGGGGGTGGCGGTTGGCGTATCCGTGATTGAAAATAAATATAAGGTCATCCCCGTAAATTATAATGGCCCAATAAGGGTGGGGAGGTTGGATGTGCATAATTATACCGCTCAGGATATTCTTTCTCACAAATTAGGTGTTTGGGCTTACGAAGAAGAAATGCGAATATTTACTCATGGAAGTCAGTATGTGGATGTGAAAGTAGAAAAGATTATATTGGGCCGCAGCATGAGTGCTCAGGATGTTGGTTTTATTAAAAAACTAGTGGAAAGTATCGACTCGAATGTCGAGTTGGTAAGGTGGGAAAATGAATGCGGTTAGTGTTATAGTGGCACTATGCAGGATGTGCGGTTCAACTGGTTGAATGATCTTTGATCAAGAGGGGAAATTAAATGCAATATCGCGTGTCTATTGTTGTATTGTTATCTGTGCTTTTTTTACCCGGCTTGCTCGCGGGTTGTGCGTCAACTTCAAATTCTGGTTCAAGTTGTGGTGTGTTTGGAATTCCGGGAAATATTGAATTCAAGATGAGGAAAACAGGGGCTTATTGTAATGTTTCTGCAGTTTACTCCAATACATCGGGTGGTGTAGTCAGACCGTATATAAAATACATCGCATTCGATGCTGACAACAATACTTTGGACGAGAGTGCGCAATATTTCGACAGTATATTGCCCGGTAAAATCCAAGAGAAGGATATAAATGTCTCTGGTGGTGCGTGTAGAGTGAAAAAAATATCAGTTTTCACTGCAAACCATGATTCGGGTGGCAATTATGTTCCGATAATTTGTGGGGTTAGTGGAACCACGCATACGTTTCAATGAATTGGTGCTTGGGAGGTGTTGAGTTGTTCAAATTCCTCCACTCCGGAGCAAGTCGGAATCTGGTGAAATAAGCCACTTGGGCCCCGGCCTTCGCCGGGGTGGATGAATTAATTCGCATATAGAAGCCCACCATGTCCGCTCTCAAGAACGATACTTTTCTCCGCGCGCTGCTGCGCCAGCCCACCGAATACACGCCGACCTGGCTGATGCGCCAGGCCGGCCGTTATCTGCCCGAGTATTGCGCCACGCGCGCTCGCGCCGGTAGCTTCCTGAACCTGTGCAAATCGCCGACGCTGGCGACCGAAGTCACCCTGCAACCGCTGGCGCGCTACAACCTGGACGCGGCAATCCTGTTTTCCGACATTCTCACGGTGCCGGATGCGATGGGTCTGGGCCTGTATTTCGCGGAAGGCGAAGGCCCGAAATTCGAGCGGCCGCTGCGCGAAGAATGGGCGATCCGCAACCTGCAAGCGCCGGACCCGCATGATCATCTGCGTTATGTGATCGACGCGGTTGCGGAAATCCGCCGCGCGCTGGATGGCTCGCTGCCGCTGATCGGCTTCTCCGGCAGTCCGTTCACGCTGTCCTGCTACATGATCGAGGGCCAGGGCAGCGATAGCTACACTCAGGTCAAGAAGATGATGTATGGCCGGCCTGATCTGATGCATCACATCCTGGAAGTCACCACCCGCGCGGTGATTGACTATCTGAACGCCCAGATCGAAGCCGGTGCGCAGGCGGTGATGGTGTTCGATTCCTGGGGCGGCATGCTGTCGCAGGCGGCGTATCTGGAATTCTCGCTGCCCTACATGGCCCGCATCATGGCCGCGCTGACGCGGGAACGCGAAGGCCGCGTCGTGCCGCGCATCGTGTTCACCAAGGGCGGCGGGCTGTGGCTGGAACAGATCGCAGCCTGCGGTTGCGATGCGGTCGGTCTGGACTGGAGCATCGATATCGGCGACGCCCGTCGTCGGGTGGGTGAGGGTTCTGGAAAACACAGCGTGGCACTGCAAGGCAATATGGACCCGAGCATTCTGCTCACCACGCCGGAAGCGGTGGCGAAGGAAGCCGAGCAGGTGCTGGCCAGTTATGGCCACGGTTGCGGCCATGTGTTCAACCTGGGGCACGGCATTTCCCAGTTCACGCCGCCGGAAAATGTGACGGTATTGGTGGAAACAGTGCGCGAGAAGAGCCGTGTGTTTCACGCTGCTTCGTGAAGCTGGGGTCGATGCAGGCAAATCCCGTGTTGACTCGGGAAAATGCCGGCAATTATAGTGCGGGCATGCAAGCCGAACTGGACGCTCTCGAAACCAAGCTCGCTCTGATGTTGGAGCGCTATCAATCAATGTGCGATGAAACGCTCAAACTACGACAACAAGTCGTCACGTTGGAGAGCAATAACAAGCAACTGAATGACAAGCTCGAAGACGCGCGCAGCCGCACGGAAGCGCTGTTCAACAAGATTCCCGATTGACACTTCCTGAGCTTTCCGAGCTTTCCTTACCCCCGAGGTTGAACGCATGGCCAATAACGTAAGCCTTGATGTCTCCATCATGGGCAGGGAGTTCCGGGTGGCTTGCCCGGAAGATGAGCGTGAAGGTCTGCTACAGGCGGTTTCTTACCTCGATCGCAAGATGCGCGAGATTCGCGACAGCGGCAAGGTCATCGGCCTGGAACGCATCGCCATCATGGCGGCCATCAACATCACGCACGATTACCTGGCTTCCAAGCCCATCGAGCCGGACACGCGCGAGCATCGTCAGCGCATCGAACACATGAGCAAACTGCTTGATCAGGCGCTCGCACCTCAAGATAATCTGTTCTGACAGCGGAGTCGTTGCTGCTTTTAGCGGCTTGCGAATCCGGCGTGCCCCCTGCGGGTGTTTCCTGCTTTGGGGTGTCATCAATCTCCCTGCTGCGTTTGCGAGGCCCGTAAATTCTTTGAGCCGATAAGCTTTTGCTTAAGGTCGCGGTAATCGTCCGCTGGTGTGCGCGTGGCTTAATTGTCCATGTACCCGAAGCGGTCATGCCATGGCCGAACTTGGACCCCTGGGTTCAAGATGGCGGTCCGGACGGCGCAAGCGGGGAGACCCCTCTTCATGTTCCACATTCCCGATCCTGTCGATAAACCCGCGCTGCGCAAGCAGTTGCGCGCGCGCCGCGCCGCCGTCACGGCGGCAGAACGGCATGCCGCCGGCCGTCAGTTGGCCCGTCTGGCCTTGCATCATCGCCTGTTGGCGCGGCATCGCCGGATCGGCTTCTACATGCCATCGAACAACGAGATCGATGTGTTGCCGCTGCTGCGGGTCGCTTTGCGCATGGGGGTGAGCTGTTACCTGCCCGTGGTGCCGCGGCGCGCTCTGGTCAGCGCCGGCCGCCACAAGTTGTGGTTCACCCGCCTGGGCGGCAAGGCAAAGTGTCTGGACAGGCCGCCTGCCGCCTGGGTGAGCAATCACTGGGTCAAAAATCGCTGGGTCAAAAATCGTTATGGCATCCCGGAATATCTGCCGCGCGCCGCGCGCCGGGTGCGTGCGCGACAACTCGATCTGCTCTTCATGCCCCTGCTGGGCTTCGACAGCCAGGGCTGGCGCATCGGCATGGGCGGCGGTTATTACGATGCCAGCCTGGCCCATCTCAGAGAATCGAACACGCGGCGTCAACACTGGCGCCGCCCGCACCTGATCGGTGTCGCGTTTTCGGTGCAGGAGATCGAGCGGGCGCCCAACGACCCCTGGGATGTGCGGCTGGATGGCATCCTGACCGAACGCGGTTATCGCCGCGCATCTCGATCGAGAATGCCATGACCCTGCAAGAACTGCGTTACCTGGTCGCCCTGGCCGATAGCGGGCATTTCGGCCAGGCCGCCGAAGCCTGCTTTGTCAGCCAGTCCACGCTATCGACCGGCTTGAAGAAGTTGGAGGATTTCCTCGGCGTGATCGTGTTCGACCGCTCGTTGAGGCGGGTCACCCCGACGCCCATCGGTCGCGAAATCATCGAATCTGCGCGTCGAATCGTCGAAGAAACCGCACGCATCCGGGAGTTGGCCAGCTACGCCAAAGACCCGATGGAGCGCACATTGCATCTCGGCGTGATCCCGACGCTGGGGCCGTACTACCTGCCGCATGTGCTGACCCGGGTGCGCGCGGCGTATCCCAAACTGCGTTTGCTGCTGCGCGAGGAAATGACGCCGCACATGCTCGCCCACCTGGCCGATGGCAAGCTGGACGCCGGCCTGCTGGCCTTGCCCATCGATGACCCCGGCCTGGAAGTCGCGCCCCTGTTCGTGGAGCCTTTCCTGGCCGCCGTGCCTGCCGATCATCCTTTGGCCAAGGCAAAGTCTATCCATATCGATGAGCTTGCCGCAGCCGGCCTGATGCTGCTGGAAGAAGGCCACTGCCTGCGCGATCAGGCGTTGGCCGCCTGTCATTTGCAGGGCATGAAAAGCGAGGAGATACGCGCTACCAGCCTGGAAACGCTGCGTCAGATGGTGGCGATGGGGCTAGGCGTGACGCTGATCCCGACGCTGGCGGGAGTCGGCGTCAACATGGGCGTCAACCCGGCCGGCGGACAGGTGGTGCTGAGGCCGATCAGCAAGCCCGGCGCATCGCGCAGCATCGGCCTGGTCTGGCGGCGTCGTTCGCCGATGGCCGCCAGCATCGAGCGATTGGCGGCAATGCTGGCCAGCCAGTTGCCGTCCGGGGTGTTGCCGCTTGGGGTGTTGCCGCCCGGGGTTTTGCCGATTACTCGCGCCTGAGCACGTAATCGTTGATGAAACTGGCCAGCCCGCCGGGCTCGAATTCGCGATCGAGCTTGGCGTGATCCGCGATGTGCTGCGTCCACTCCAGCAATCCCACGTCCGGGTGATCCTTCCGGTAGGCCACAAATTGCTGCAGGAAGTAGTCTATTTTTCCGGCGCGTGAATGCCGGATATGGCCGAAAGGCCAGAGCCGGAGCTGATCGGTTTCTTCGATCGGGATGTTCTTGCGGAAATACAGGTAGAGGGTCGAGTAGATGCCGGCGCGGTCGGCGCCCGCCTTGCAGTGCATCCACACCGGGTATTCGATGCTCTCGAACACTTCCTTGGCGCGCCGAATGCGCTCGCCATTCGGGATGCTGCGCGAGGCGATTTTGACATCCACCAGTTGAATGCCGAGCTTCTCGCATTGCTCCCGCTCGAACGCCCAGTAGGCGGATTTGGGATTGGCGCCCTTGAGGTTGAGGATGGTCTTGATGCCGTGTTTCTTCACCATCCGACGCATCTGCCACATGGTGGGCTGCGAGGAACGAAAGGCCTCCTCCGAGATGCGGTGGAAGTTGAAGCGCACGACGTTGGTGAAGTTGTGCTCGATCAGCATCGCGTAGAGCCATGCAACAGCTCTTCCCCACAGGGTTTTCAGGTTGAACTTCATTGGTAGAGTTCCCGGAATTGAACGCAGTCGCGCATGAGTTCCGCCTGCTTGCCCTGGCAGATCACCTGGCCGTCCTGAATCAGATAAATACGGTCGGCCATTTCCACGCTTTTCAGGCGATGTGCGATGACGACGGTGATGATCTCCGACGCGAGGGCGCGGATCGTTTCCAGGATCGCCGCCTCGCTCTGGTTGTCGAGGGCGCTGGTGGCCTCGTCGAGGATCAGCACGCACGGATCGCGGAACAGGGCGCGGGCGATGGCGATGCGCTGGCGCTGGCCGCCGGAGAGGTTGGTGCCGGACTCGTTGAGCAGGGTATGGATGCCATCGGGCAGGTTCGCGACATGCTGCCAGAGGTTGGCTTTTTGCAGCGCGCTAATCACCCGCGCTTCGTCGATGGTCGCGCCGTAGGCCACATTGGCGGCGATGCTGTCGTTGAAGATGTGTACCCGCTGGGTGACGATGGCAATCCGCTCGCGTACCGAAGTGAAGGAGTAAGCGCGGATGTCCTGGCCGTTAAGCGACACCACGCCCGCCGAGGCATCGAAGAAGCGCAGCAGCAGGCTGGCGATCGAACTTTTGCCGCCGCCGCTGCCGCCCACCAGGGCGATGATTTCGCCCTTTTCTGCGTTCAGGCTGATCTCGCGCAAGACTTCCTTGTCGCCATAGGCGAGGCTGACCCGTGCGAAAGCGAGCGTCGTCACATCCTGCAACGCCGCGTCGCCGCTGCGCACCTCGGGCGCGTGCAGCAGCATGGACTGGATGCGTTCGTGTGCGGCGACGGCGTCCTGGAACTGGGCGTAGGTCTGCGACAAACGGCGGATCGGGTCCACCGCCATGAACAGCGCCGTCATGAAGGAGAAGAAGGCGCCCACGGTCAGCTCGCCATCGATCACCAGTTTGCCGCCCACGGCGATGACCGCAGCGGCGGAGAAGGAGGCGAAGAGTTCCATCACCGGCACCACCAGCCCGCCGATGCGCACCGACTTCATGTTGACGTCGAGACTGGCCTGATTGGTCTGCGCGAAGCGGCCGGCCTCGAAGTCCTCGGTGTGGTAAGCCTTGATCGCCTCGACATTGGCGAACATCTCGGCCAGGCTGGTCGTCAGCTCGGCGTTGCGCGACTGCGCACTGTGGGAGATGGACTTCAAACGGCGGGAGATCATGTTGACCGGGATAAAGGCCGCCGGAATCACCACCAGGGTGATGAAGGAGAGTGACGGGCTCTGGTAGATCACGATGCCGATCAACGCCGCTGCGGTGAGCGATTCGCGCACCAGGGTGGCCAGACTGCCGGAGACCGCGTTCTGGATGCGGCCGATGTCGCTGGTGATGCGGCTGATCAGCTCGCCGGAGTGGTAGCGATGGAAGAAGGCGAGATCCAGATGCAGCAGATGCGACAGCAGACGGTCGCGCACCTTGCGCACGATGTCCTGGCCGACGAAGCTCATGGTGTATTGCTGGGCGTAAGTGCCGACGCCCTTCGCCAGGTAGGCGAGCATGATGAACAGCGGCAGGGTGTAGAGCAGCGCGGTGTTCTTGTGGATGAGTATCTCGTCGAGCAGCGGCTTGATCATCCAGGCGATGGCGGCGCTCGCGCCCGCCACCATCAGCATCGCGACGAAGGCGACCGCCAGTTTGGCGCGGTAGTGGTGGTATTCCGGCCAGTAGGCCCGGATCAGTTCGAACATGCCACGCATCCCTGGCTGTGCCGGCTGATAACAGGTAAAGCAACGAGGTTCATGGGCGTCACACGGTCTGAATGCGCGGGAGCGCGTCGGCTTGTTTGCGGGGCGATGTACACGGGAAGGCGGATGTTCGCCTGATTGGCGCACTCATGGCGCCTTTCGGCGGGGCGCATAGTACCCTGCATTCCCGCTCGATTGGGGCGGCAGGCCGCAGCGGAACGGAGCTCGATGGCCCGCTCCGCTTTGCCCGAATGTGCCGACTCAAATGTGCTGACTCGAATGGGGCGATGCGATCAACGCCGCCGCATGCCCCTGCCGAGCTCAGTAATTGTTGACGTTGCCCGGGGTGAATTTCTTCAAGGTATGGGTCGCGGTTCCATCATCTTTGACGCGCCGGTAGGTTCCCTCGGTGTGAGGGGTCACAAAGGTGCACAGCTCGGGTTCGGCAGGGAAGGAGGAGCAGAAATGGCCATCGTCCGCGAGTCTCCAGTTTCCCAGGCGCTTGCCTTTGGCGGTGGCCAGCACGACCTGGCCTTCGGGGTGGAAATAAACCGTGTACTCGACGCTTTTTATTTCGTTGAATCCGTTGATGGTGTTGCCGACCATCAGGGATTTGACCTCCTGAGCGGACAAATTCCCCGCCGCACAGACCGCTCCATTGAGCAGCAGAAAACCAAACAGAACCAGACGTTTCATTGGAATCTCCTCAACTAGTCGCGGCATGAAAAGGGCGATGCCGCCACGCCCGGAAGGGACGAAATGGAAAGTCGGATTGCGGCGCAAGACACTGCGTCCAACCCGACAATTCCTGCTCAGCCCAGCGTGTCCGCCCAGATGTTTTCGAACCAGGACTTGTTGTACTCGAAGTTGATTTCGTCGCCTTCCAGCGCCGCGCCGCCACCGGGTTGGCGGATGTAGGCCTCTCTTTCCGGATCGTTGCGCATGACCACGGCGATCGGGCCGGAGGTGGTGTCGGAAGTCGCCGAATAACTGGTGCTGCCGATGACCGGGTAGGGGTTAGGCTCGCGACCGTTGAAAATCTCGACCAGCGCAGCGGCGCAAATCTTGGCCTGGTTGTTGGAGACATGCGCGGATTTGGGCATGTTGGAAGCCACCGAGTCGCCCAGCACATGCACGAACGGCACTTTCGGCGCTTCGTAGGTGGCGCTGTTGACCGGGCACCAGACGCCGGCGGTGTCGGCGCGCACGCCGGCTGATGCGCAAATTGCGCCCGCGCGTTGCTTGGGCACGATGTTGATGACGTCGGCCTTGACCTCGTCGAACTCGCTGGTCACCAGCATGCGTTTGTGATCGACCTTGGTGACCAGGTTGTACGGTCGGTGATCGATCATGCCGGGGTAGAACTTCTTCCAGGCAGCCTTGAACATCGGGCCTTTCGAGACCACGTCGAAGTGGCCGTCGAGCAGGATGATTTTGGATTTTGGTTTGTGCTGCTTGAAGTAATGCGCGACCAGGCTGGCGCGTTCGTAAGGGCCGGAAACGCAACGGCCGGGCGGCGGCGGGCTGGCGATGACGAAAACGCCGCCATCGGGCATGGCTTCGAGCTGTTTGCGCAGGGCGATGGTCTGCGGGCCGGCCTTCCAGGCGTGCAGCACTTTGCCGGCGGCTTCGCCTTCGGCATAGCCTTCGATCAGACCGGTCATGAATTCGATGCCGGGGGCGAGCACCAAGCGGTCGTAAGCGATCTTGCTGCCGCGCTGGGTGGTGATCACGCGCTTGTCGGTATCGACGCCGGTCACGCTGTCCTGCACCATCTTGATGCCGTAACCCGGCAGCTTTGCGTAGCTCTTGGTGATGTCTTGCATCGTACGCATGCCGCCCAGCACCCAGTTCGACATCGGGCAGGAGATGAATTTGGCGTTGGGTTCGATCAGGGTGACCTGGATGTTGGGGTCCCACAGGCGCAGATATTTGGCGCAGGTTGCGCCGCCGAACCCGGCGCCGACCACGACGACATGCGGTTTGCCGACTTTGGCGAATGCGATTTTCGGCGTCAGCGCGGCGGCGAGGCCGGCGCTGGAGAGTTTCAGGAAGTCACGACGATTCAGGGCCATCTCTTGTCTCCTCGGGCCTGGGTTATTTGATCGCGGCGAAGTACGCGGCGAGGGCTTCGTATTCCGAATCGGTATAGCCGAGCGCATATTTCTGCATCACGCTGGCTTCCCGCCGGCCCGCTTTGAAGTCCTTCATGGCCGCAATGAGATAGGCCTTGTCCTGGCCGGCGAGGCTGGGGATTGCGCCGTTGCTCTTGCCGTTCGGGCCGTGACAGATGAAGCAGGTGGCGGCGATGGTTTTGATATGCGAGGCGCAAACGCTGGCCGGGTTTTCCCAGCCGGCGATCAAACAAGGCTGCGCATCGGTTTTGGCGCTGGCGCCGGCAGCATGGGCGGATACAGGCAACATCGCGGACAACATCAGTGCAGCGCTGCTCGCCCCGACAAAGACGTGCTTCATGGTCATGGTCTCCTCGCTCTTCAGGTTGATGGACTTCTCGCTGCGCAGTGAGCACCTCGCCACGCACGCAGTGTTATTGGAAGCGGGGCAGGGTAGTCCCGTTGGGACAAAAGCACTATGGATAGCAACGATATTTGTTGACTGCGATCAAAAAACCGCTTGGATCTCGGGTTATTTCAGGTCGCACACCGGGGTGGCGGCCAGCAGGCCATGCGTGCGCATACGAGAAAGCGGAGAACGCGTTGAACCTGGATTCCTCAGTTGGCAGAGAAATTCATTACGATTCAAGCCGTTGCGCGATATCTGTAGGTGCGAATTTATTCGCACCGAAATACTTGATTGTGCGAATAAATTCGCACCTACGAGCACTTCAACCGAGGAATGTAGGTT
>JAUYET010000048.1 GCA_030691265.1 Pseudomonadota bacterium | reverse complement strand
CTCGATTTGCCTGGGGGGGCGCCGAAGGCGGGGGCTGTTGCCAGGATCACCCCCAGCAGGCAAAGAACAGTCCGCGCAATACGCCGGTGTCGCCCACACGAGCCTGTGAACTTCATTCCTGCGCGGGCATTGCTGCTTTGGCATCGAGGTGTTTGCATGATTTCCCCTTTCCCTGCTGTGTGAAGTGCTTCGTGGCCCCGCCCTCTCAGGCAGCCATCGACCATTCGTTCTGATTCGCGGTGAGGCGTGCCGGAACCAAAGGAGTCAGTGTTGAATTGTTTTTCCACATTCATATCTCCCCGCGTTTCATCATCAAAACCCCAATCCCGTTTGTTCCCCATCGATTCCAGACGCTTGGCTCGTCGGCTTCGTTGGGCGACCTCGTCACGCCTGGGTTTGCCTGACCCCCGCCGCCTTGCACAGCAACGCGCTGAACCGGCTGCTCCCCAAAGAGCCGGCCCTGGGCCAGTGCCAAACGGATGTCGGGGATCGCGGCTTCATCGAGTTCGGTCGGAACAAGGTTTGGTAGACCTTTCACAGCAACAACCAAACCGAGACCCCAACCCTTAAATCCTCAGCCGAGGTCATACCTTACCCACCGTTTTTCATCCCCGCATCGGGAAGATTACCTATATCGCGGATTCCGATTAAATCTGGTCTTCGTGGGGTTGCCTTGGCAAGCTTTCTTCCCCGTGTCCAGGCATCTGGCATCCCATGCTCACCGGCACGTTGTTGGTCACCACCCGAACCATTTTGTCTTGATCGCCCGGACGTCTGTTGAATGCACCGGCCGGGGCGTCGGTGGCCCGCATTTCGATCTGCATGGTTAGCAGCGCTTTTGCGACCGCATGCGTTCGGTTGGTTGCGCCGAGCTTGAGCATGATGTTGCTGACGTGATGGTTGACCGTCTTGACGCTTATCTGGAGATCGACGGAGATTCGTTTGTCGCCTTTACCCAAGGCGATGTGTCGCAGAATCTGTATCTCTCGCGATGTCAGTCCGACACACTTCAATCCCGCATCGAGGTTTTCGCCGATTTCCTGGTCTGAATTTTTCACGGCGCGTGTTCCGTGAAGAAGGGCAAATGGGGCAAATGGGGTCGGAGTCATTTACGGTCTCTTTCATCCCGCTTCGATGGCTCGGCAGCCGCACAAATCAGCTTCTCGACCTTGGTGCTCGCCTTCGCACAATCGAAACTCGCCGCCTGAGCCTGTCCCCGCACCATCCAACGTTTCTTCATGATTTCCCTTCCTTTGTTGGTCGCCCGGAATGCTTTGTTCCTGGTTTGTTTGTACTGGCAGCTTGTGACAAAGCAGATTAAGCAGCCGGTTTCATCCGCACAATCGGTTGAAAGTTATAACTTCACCTACCTTGAGCACTGCTTGGGCGCGGGCCGATCAAGTGTTCATTGCCCGCTGGGGCAAGCCCTTGTCCGGCTGTTTTTTTGTTTGACTGGCAATGTATCGACGTTGGGTGACAGCGGCGTTATCTGCGCGCTACCCAAAAATGGGGGCGGAGCCATTACGGCCTTCCCATGAAAAAGCGTTGTCCATTGTTTTTCTCCCTCGCCCTGTCGTAGCTGTCCAGGTCTGACTCGCCTGTCGAGGGCCGACTTGACATCGCGGCGCCGCTACGCAATGCAGGCGAACTCATCCGTATCGGCGAGTTCCACTACCCCTGATCGAGAGCCCTTCCGTCCCCCGGAAAATGGCTTAGCCGTGCTAAAATTCGCCGGCTTTTTTTACCGAAAGCGCCTGTAAAAACAAAACGCTAATCAGCGCAATAGACGAGACGCCCCGCAATGGAAAACCAGTTCGCCAAAGAAACCCTGCCCGTCAGCCTGGAAGAGGAAATGCGCCGTTCCTATCTCGATTACGCGATGAGCGTGATCGTCGGGCGGGCGCTGCCGGATGTGCGGGATGGCTTGAAGCCGGTGCATCGCCGGGTGTTGTTCGCGATGCACGAGCTGAACAACGACTGGAACAAGGCGTACAAGAAATCGGCGCGCGTGGTCGGCGATGTGATCGGTAAATACCACCCGCACGGCGATACGGCGGTGTACGACACCATCGTTCGCATGGCGCAGACATTTTCTCTGCGCTACCCGCTGGTGGATGGCCAGGGCAATTTCGGTTCGGTGGACGGCGATAACGCGGCGGCCATGCGTTACACCGAAATCCGCATGTCCAAGATCGCCCACGAGTTGCTTGCCGACCTCGACAAGGAAACGGTCGATTTCGGCCCCAACTACGACGGTTCCGAGCACGAGCCGCTGATTCTGCCGGCCCGGTTTCCCAATCTGCTGGTGAATGGTTCTTCCGGCATCGCCGTCGGCATGGCGACCAACATCCCGCCGCACAATCTGAACGAGATCGTCGATGCCTGCCTGGCGGTGCTGCGCGATCCGATGATTTCCATCGATGACCTGATCGACATCGTCCCCGCGCCCGATTTCCCCACCGCCGGCATCATCTACGGCACTGCGGGCGTGAAAGAGGGCTACCGCACCGGCCGCGGCCGCGTGGTGATGCGCGCCAAGTGCCATTTCGAGGATATCGAAAAATCCGTCGGCCGCCAGGCGATCATCGTCGACGAGCTGCCGTATCAGGTGAACAAGGCGCACCTGTGCATCAAGATCGGCGAACTGGTGCGCGAGAAACGTCTGGAAGGCATCAGCGAGATTCGCGACGAGTCGGACAAGTCCGGCATGCGCATGGTGATCGAACTGAAGCGCGGCGAAGTGCCGGAAGTGGTGCTGAACAATCTGTACAAGCACACGCAGATGCAGGACACCTTCGGCATGAACATGGTGGCCATTCTCGACGGCCAGCCGCGTTTGCTGAACATCAAGCAAATCCTCGAAGCCTTCCTGCGCCATCGCCGCGAAGTCATCACCCGGCGCACCCAGTTCGAACTCAAGAAAGCGCGCGATCGCGGCCATATCCTGGAAGGTCTCGCCGTCGCGCTGGCCAACGTGGACGAGATCATCGCGTTGATCAAATCCTCGGCGACGCCGCCGGAAGCCAAGGCGGCGCTGCTGTCCAGGGCCTGGCGTTCCGGCGTGGTGGAAGAAATGCTGGCGCGTGTGGCGGGCGATCTGCAAAGCACCGGCACCGAGTCGTTCCGCCCGCTCAATCTGGCCGCCGAATACGGTCTGCATGCCAACGGTTATTTCCTCACCGAAGTTCAGGCCCAGGCGATTCTCGACCTGCGCCTGCAACGCCTGACCGGTCTGGAGCAGGACAAGATCGTCGGCGAATACGGTGAAATCATGACCCGCATCGCCGACCTGCTCGACATCCTGGATACGCCCGAGCGCGTCACCGAAATCATCGCCACCGAGCTGGGCGAGATCAAAGCCGCGTTCGGCGACAAGCGTCGTTCGGAAATCATCGCCTACGCCGGCGATATCTCGCTGGAAGACCTGATCACGCCGATGGACATGGTGGTCACGCTGTCCAACACCGGTTACATGAAGGCGCAGCCGCTCGACGAATACCGCACCCAGAAACGCGGCGGCCGCGGCAAGCAGGCGGCCAGCACCAAGGAAGAGGATTTCATCGAGAAGCTGTTCATCGCCAACACGCACGACTTCATCCTGTGCTTCACCGATCTGGGCCGCATGTTCTGGCTCAAGGTCTACGAAGTGCCGCAGGGCGGACGCGGTGCGCGCGGCAAGCCCATCGTCAACCTGCTCAAGATGGAGCCGGACGAGAAGGTCAACGCCATCCTGCCGGTGAAGGAATTCGACGCGAACCATTTCATCTTCATGGCCACCTCGCTGGGCATCGTGAAGAAAACCCCGCTGACCGATTTCTCGCGTCCGCGCAGCGCCGGCATCATCGCGGTCAACCTGGACGCGGGCGACTATCTGGTCGGCGTCGCCATCACCAACGGCCAGAACGACGTCATGCTGTTCTCCGATGAAGGCAAGGCCAACCGTTTCGACGAGAACGACGTGCGCACGGTGGGCCGCAACGCGCGCGGCGTGCGCGGCATCCGGCTGGCCGACGATGCGCGCGTGATCGCGTTGCTGGTCGCGGAAAACGACGAACAGAGCGTGATGACCGCCACTGAAAACGGCTTCGGCAAACGCACCCCGGTCGGCGAATACACCCGCCACAACCGCGGCGGCCAGGGCCTCATCGCCATCTCCACCTCGGCGCGCAACGGCAAGGTCGTCGCCGCGACGCTGGTCGATGAAACCGATGAAGTCATGCTGATCACCACCGGCGGCGTCCTGATCCGCACCCGGGTCAGCGAAATCCGCTCGCTCGGCCGCTCGACCCAGGGCGTCACGCTGATCAACCTGGATGCCGGCGAGAAACTCTCCGGCCTGCAACGGATTCTGGAAACCGATGTGGAAACGGATGTGGAACTGGATGTGGAACTGGATGTGGAAGACGAGCCGGGCGACGCAACCGATCCGGAAGCGAACGAGGAATAACCCGTAGGACCGTAGGTTGGGCAAAGCGTAGCGTGCCCAACAGCGCGCCGGTTCGTTGGGCACGCTACGCTTTGCCCAACCTACGTTACTACCGGTAGTGGGTGGGTGTGTTAACCCGATAAGCACGGCCCAACCTACTTCAGGAGGAATCGCCCCATGTCCACCGCCATCCTTTTTTATGGACCGGTTCTGATCCTGCTGGTCTACGCCGTGTTCGTCTACAACAGCCTGGTGCAGATCAAGCACAACGTCGCCAAGGCCTGGTCGAACATCGACGTGTTGCTCAAGCAACGCCATGACGAACTGCCCAAGCTGATCGAAACCTGCAAACAATACAAGCAGTTCGAGCAGGACACCCTGCGCCAGGTCACCGAAGCGCGTGGCCGGGTGCAGCAGGCCAGCGCCATCGGCGATATCCCCGCGCTGGGGCTGGCGGAAGGCGCCCTGCGCATGGGACTGGGGCAAATCTTCGCGGTCGCCGAGGCTTATCCGGAACTGCGCGCCAACGAACACTTCGCCCAATTGATGGCCCGCATCAGCGGCCTGGAAGATGCCATCGCCGACCGGCGCGAGCTGTACAACGAACACGTCAACATCAACAACGCCCGCATCGAGCAATTTCCCGATGTCTTCGTGGCGCACCTGTTCAGCTTCGGCGCCAAACCCTTGCTGACCTTCAGCGCAGCGGAAAAGAAGGACATCGACGTCAAAGCGCTGTTTAACGTGAAAGACGCGGAGCGGCTCTCGACGCCCCCCTCTGCTGAAACTACTAAGCAACCGACTAAGCAGGCAAAAAACGCCTGCCAAGTCTCTGCTTACCCCGCAAGCGGGAGAGGGGCTGGGGGAGAGGGAGAACGGACATGATTTTCATGCTTGGGGTGTCTCTCAAAGTCATGACCGTTAGCTGATCGTCATGCCGCGTTGGCTGGGGCGTTGGCTTGGGTTCCGTCGGGGCTTGGCTGATGCACAGTCTTTGGCATTTTTTCTACAAGCCGTGCTATTGGGGCTGGCTTTCGAAGCCGATTCACAGCCTGTCTGGCTGGGTGCATTCTCAGCCGCCGCGCTGATCAACCTCTGGGCCTGGATCGTCGCGCTGGGCTGGCGGCGCGCCATCGCCGATACGCCGACTTCGCGCATCGCCTCCGCGGCGCAAGGTTTCGTCGAACTGATCGGCGCCGGCCAGCCCCTGCCGGATACCCAACTGCTCAGCCGGTTCACCCAGTTGCCCTGCCTGTGGTACCGCTACACCCTGGAACGGCGCGAGAACGATGAATGGCGCCAGGTGGAGCAGGGCGAAAGCGACCTGCCGTTCATCCTGGAGGACGACTCCGGTCGCTGCGAGTTGGACCCGGCCGGCGCGCAAATCCTGACCACGCACCAGGAAACCCGCACGCAGGGCGACGAACGCCATACCGAGTACGTGTTGTTGAAGGGCGACCGTCTCTATGCCCTGGGCGAATTCGTCAGTTTCAACGGCGCTCAAACGGCGCTCGATACCCGCAAAGATGTCGGCGATTTGCTGGCCGAGTGGAAGGCCGATCAATCCGAATTGCATGATCGCTTCGACCTCGACCGTAGCGGCGCCATCGACGAAAAGGAATGGCAATTGGCCCGGCAAGCCGCCGAGCGCGAAGTGGCGCGTCGGCACCAGGCAATCCGCAAGCAGCCGACGCAACACCGTTTGCAAAAGCCAGGTTCAAGAAAACCCTACCTGATCGCCAATCACCCGCCGGAGAAACTGGGCCGGCGCTACACCTGGCTCGGCGCGGCGTATCTGGTTTTGCTGCTGGCATGTCTGTTCGGTATCGGCTGGGCGATGCGTTTGCCGGGCTGATTACTTCAAGTTTCCTCATTCTCCGATTTCGGTAGGCTGAACACCGGCAGTGTCAGATCCCAGATGATCGCCGCCAGACGCAGGCCGGCAATGCCAGCCATGCCGACCAGGGCGGCGGTAGTGCGGTCGAGCAGGGTTTGCAGCAGCAGGTAAAGCACGATGCCGGCGATGGCCGCTGTGGCGTAGATACGCCCGCGCCGCAGGATCAACGGAATCTCGGCGCACAGCACGTCGCGCAACATGCCGCCGGCTGCCCCGGTCAGCGTGCCCATGATCACCACGACGATGCCGCCATAACCCGCGTTCTCGGCGATCTGCGCGCCGCTGATGGAAAACAGCGCCAGACCCAGCGCGTCGGCGATCAGGATGAAGCGTTCCGGCGGATGCCGGTAACGGGCGTAAACCACGGTCAGCAACGCGGCGGCGATGCTGACGTAGAGGTAGGTGGTATCGGCGATCCAGAACACCGGGCTGCGGTCGAGCAACAGATCGCGCAGCGTGCCGCCGCCGGTGGCGGTGACCGTGGCGATGACCACCACGCCGAGCAGATCCAGGCTGCGTCGCCCGGCGGCAAGCGCGCCGCTGACCGCGAACACCGCGACACCGAGCAGTTCGATGGCGTGCAGGATGGTCACGCGCTCAGCCCGGACTCACGCCAGACCCATCATCACCAAGGCGACAAACGTGGCGAACAGCGCGAAATGGCTGATGCCCTCGATGGCATTGGTTTCGCCGTCGTGCAGGTTGTTCATCACCGTCAGCAGCGTCAGCAACAGCATGCCGGCCTGAATCGGCGTCAACGCCATGACGATACGGTCGCCGGTAAACAAAGCGATCCCTTCGATCACCGGTAGCGTCAGCAACACGGTCGCCAGCGACGCGCCGAGCGCGATATTGACCGTGGTTTGCATGCGGTCGTTATGAGCAGCTTTCAGCGCGGTGAGGATTTCCGGGCTGGCCGAGATCAGCGCCACCAGCACGGCGGGTATGGTTTTAGGCAGGCTGGTGCCGGCCAGGCCGGCATCGAGCAAGACCGACAACACTTCGGAAAGCAGGCCGACCAGCACGATGGCGGCGAGCATGACGCCGACGTGCAGCACGTTCGGGCTGTGCGCGATGTCGTGCGCCTCTGCGTCGAGATCGGCCGCGTGCTCGAAAAACTGGCGGTGTTCAACCGTCTGCAAACGCAGAAAAGCCAGATACATCACCGCCATGACGCCGACCGAAACCGCCGAATAAATCTGCCAATGCGTATCCGGCACAAAGTCCGGAATGAACATGCCGATGCCGAGCGCGACCAGCAGCATGGCGATGAAGGAATTGGCCGAATCGAGGTTGTACTTCGGGTTGCCGTGCTTGAGCCCGCCGATGATCGCCGCCGCGCCCAGGATGCCGTTGATGTCGATCATCACCGCCGCGAACACCGTATCGCGCGCCAGCGTCGGGTTCGGCGCGCCTTGCAGCAGGACGACCAGAATCACCACTTCCACCGACACCGCCGCGATGGTCAGGATCAAGGTGCCGTAGGGCTCGCCCAGGCGCAGCGCCAGCACCTCGGCGTGATGCGCGATGCGGAAAGCGACGCCGATGATCGCCACCAGCACCAGCCCGAGCAGCCCCCAGAGCAGCGCGCCGCCGTGCTGCACAGCGGCATGTTCCAGCGCAAGACCGACGCCGAGCATGGCGATGGCGATCAGGATGAGGGATTCGGATTTGACGGTTTTCATGGCTGCGGAAGATTGAAACGCAATGGGGGGCGATTATCCGATACCTGGCGGTCAAGCAGGCTCGGCCTCCAGCGCAGGGCGGCTAGTGCGGCAGCGTGGGCGGCGTTGTAGGCGCTGGTGAAGCGGCCTTCCAGCGAGAGGCTTGCGAGGTCGGCATCCGCCAG
Organism: Pseudomonadota bacterium; assembly: GCA_030691265.1. GTDB lineage: Bacteria > Pseudomonadota > Gammaproteobacteria > Burkholderiales > Thiobacillaceae > PFJX01. The sequence continues at coordinate 878 of JAUYET010000048.1, read as the reverse complement.
TCGAGTGCGCGCCATGGCGAGCATGCGGCTTATCTCGGCATCGTTGCGCGGCTCGATCTTGAGTTGACCGATACGCGCCAGATTATCCAGTGCGGTCAGGCTCATACGGCGCTCCAAGCAAGGGAATCGTAGCCTGCGCCAGGACGCGGTTGACGAACGAGTCCGGTTCGGCGTGGCGTCGCTGGTATTCCGCCGGGGTGTAGCTGGTGGGGTTGATCTTGCGCCCAAGTTGAGCTTCCAGTGGTAGCAATACATCCAGCACATCGGCCAGCGGCAGGTTCTCGCCGATCAACATCAGGTCGATGTCGCTGGCGGCGGTGTCGGTCTGCTTCGCCACCGAGCCGTAAATCCAGGCAGCTTGCAGGCGGGGCTGCAACGTTTGCAGCGCATCGCGCAGCAAGGGTTCTGCGCCCAACGTTTTGCGGACCAGGCCGAACAATTCAGCATAAACCGGGCTTTGTGCGTTGGCCTGAAAGCGGCGCAGATTGCCGACTCGCTCGGAGTGCACCAGGCCGGCGCTGACCAGGCGATTCAACTCCCGTTGCAGGGATGCGCTGCCAAGACCGGTGAGGCGAAGCAATTCGTTCAAGTGATAACCTCGTTCAGGCTGGCCAAACAGCCATGCAAGCACCCGGGCTTGGCTGTCGGAAAATAGAGCGGATGCGATTGACATGGCCAAACGTTAGCATGATCGAGCTATTTATTGGCATGAAAGTATTATCTGAGCTAGGCGTCGTCTGGATGGCGCTTTGTAAGCTTTGTGGAAACGGGGTATCCGGATAAATGCGGCGCTACGTAGGTTGGGCAAAGCGAAGCGTGCCCAACATTCCACGCGCAAAACGTTGGGCACGCTTCGCTTTGCCCAACCTACGGGGTGG
>JAUYET010000046.1 GCA_030691265.1 Pseudomonadota bacterium | reverse complement strand
CCTCAAGTTGGTTGCTCAGTATCGGCGGCCGGCTTATGAACTAGGTTAGCGAAGTAATCGGCCCAACGCCGCAAATCGCGCCGAAGAAACACGGTAGGGTGGATAAGCGAAGCGCATCCACCTTGACGGCGGCGAGGGTGGATGCGCTTCGCTTATCCACCCTACGGAATCTGGAGCAGGAGAAGCTGAGTAGATGTGGGCCTTGTGCGACGAAATGATCCTAAAAACCGCAGTTGAAGCGCTCGTAGGTGCGAATTTATTCGCACAATCAAGGACTTCGGTGCGAATAAATTCGCACCTACAGATATCTCGCAGTTAGCCCTACGCACTGGATTCCCGCCTTCGCGGGAATGACGAACGAGCGGGGTGCTGAGTAGTTACGTTGGGCAAAGCGAAGCGTGCCCAACCTGTCCCCTTTATCTCGCGCATATCCGGTTAGCGAAGTAAGCGGCCCGTCGCCACAAATCGCGCCGAAGAAACACGGTAGGGTGGATAAGCGAAGCGCATCCACCTTGACGACGGCGAGGGTGGATGCGCTTCGCTTATCCACCCTACGGAATCTGGAGCGGGAGCTCGTAGGTGCGAATTTATTCGCACAATCAACGACTTCGGTGCGAATAAATTCGCACCTACAGATATCTCGGAAGCTGAGTAGGATGTGGTTACCGAAGGGTAGGGGCTTCATCAGAGCAACGCGAACCGCATCAACCGCGCCGCGCGTCGAAATGATGCGGTCGTACCTCTGATGAAGCCCCTACCTGTTGGCGCGAAATCAGCCCGACCTGTCATTTCGTTTGACTGAGAGAGAAGCGCCCGACTATGATTCGTTCACTACTCTCCCCTATCGGAGTCGGTTTCCCGATGTCCGACTGGGGCGGCAAAGCCGCTTGCGGGAAACCGTCAAGCGGCTTTGTCATTTCTGGGGTTACGCATAGGCGCAAGGGGAAGCAATGCCACGAGTGATCGTCTACATCGACGGTTACAACCTGTATTACAGTCGGCTGCGGGGTACACCCCACAAGTGGCTTGATCTTGTTGCGCTGTTTCGTGAGCAAATCCTGCATGCTCAACTTCCCGGCGCCGAGCTGGTGGCGATCAAGTATTTCACCGCGCCCGCGATGGGAAAATTCGCATCTCATGGCCTTGATTCGGTGACTTCCCAGAATGAATACCACCGGGCGTTGAAGGCGAAGTATCCCGATCTGTTGCACCTCATCCTCGGCTACCACGTTGTCGAAGAAGCGCGATTGATGACTTATCGCGAACCGCCCGACAAGACTGATCGTCTCTCGGTCTGGCGAATCGAAGAGAAGCAGACCGATGTCAATATCGCCCTCACGCTGTATCGAGACGTCGCCCGTGGCGAGGCAGACATCGTGGTGATCTGTTCCAACGACTCCGACCTGGTGCCTGCCGCCCGCGCGCTGCGAGAGGACTATCCGCACTGCCAACTGGGCATCGTGGCGCCCTTGCCTGAACCAGGCACACATCCACATCGACGTGGCAACAGCGAGTTGCAGAACCTGGCTAATTGGACGCGCCATTACATCCGCGACGAAGAACTTGCACAGGCTCAATTACCCGATGTGGTGCCCACCCGGAAAAAGGCCGCGCGCAGGCCGTCATACTGGTAAAGCAACCTGGAAACCTCAAAGGCTGTGAATTAATTCGAACCAGGTAACTACTCAGGTGTTCATCGAAAACCCCGTCATTGATGAAGCTACTAGCCAATCGACTAAGCGAGCAAACAACGCTCGCCAAGTCGCTGGTTATCCCGCGAAGGCGGGAATCCAGGCCGTCAATCTGATTGCTTTTAAAGGCAGTTAGCCCTACGAACTGGATTCCCGCCTGCGCGGGAATGACGAGACAGGGAACGGGCGTTTGGTGATTTTTCACAACCCCGCAGTTGAAGCGCTCGTAGGTGCGAATTTATTCGCACAGACTTCGGTGCGACTAAATTCGCACCTACAGATATCTCGCAGACTTGTAGGTCGGCAATCCCTTGCCGACATCCCCCTCGCGGCGGGGGTTCGCCGCCTGTTCAGGCCACAACCGCCGCACCAACAAGAAAGGCGGCCGAAGCCGCCTTTCTTGTACTAAACAAACACCCAAGCCTTAGTTATGCCGGCTCGGCGGGTCGAGCACCCAACTGAAGCTGAGCCCCAGAAAGTTCTGATGCATACCGATAGCCACGCAATCCACGATGTTGTTGCCGCAGGAAGACTGCTCACGCGCGGCGGCATACATATAGGTGCCGGTGATTTCCATCGGCGATTCCTTGGAGCGGTAGGTAAAACCTGCCGAGTAATGCTGCTCCGTGGTGGCGGGCGCCAGGATGTTGAAGGTCAACTGGTCATCGGCGATCGGGCTTTTGCTGTAGTTGTAACCGGTGCGCACGGTCCACTGGTCGTTCACGTCATGGCTAAGGCCCCATTTGTAAACCGTGATGCTTTTCCAGCCGAAGCCCATGCCGCCATCGGCGCCAGTCAGTGCGTTGTAATTAGTCAGGCCATCACAATCGGTAGGGGTGCAACGGGCGGTACTAGTCTGAATACCGCTCAAGGATGGATACTGATCCGGACCCAGGTTGTGAACCGAAGCGACTTCGCTGTAATTGATCCGGTTGATGTCGAAGGCGAGCGTCCAGTCCTTGGTCGGGCGCAGCGTAAGGCCGATGCCCCAGTTGGACGGAATATCGAAATCGCCCTGCTCGGCGAACAGACCCTTGTACAGCTTGAACTTGGTCATGTAGGTCCGGCTGGCGTAGGTCGCGCCCAAGGTCAGCCGGTCATCGAAAAAGTCCCCTTGCCAGCCCAGTTTCACGCCGGCGCCAAAACTCCAGTCGAATTGATTGTGTGTGAGCGTGGCCGGATCGGAAGAGATGGGCGTTCCAAAGGCGGTGACCAGAATAGGCTGGCTGAAGTTGTAAAAATTCTTCAGGCCGTAGGCGCGAAAACGTTGTGCGGCCAGCACCAGCGAAGCGCCCACCGCATGCTCTTCGTTGACCTTGAACGCGACGGAAAGCGGCAGCAGGACCTGCATCAGATCGACGCCCAAATCACTATCCACCTTGGCGCTCGCCCCAGCACCTAATCCTATAAAGGGGCTATTAATAATGTTGTTTATGGAATTTAATTTTGAAGCAAACAAATTCTTGCGGTAGGTGGTGTTCATGCCGCCAGCGCCCACCATGGCAAAACCGACCGTCCAGCGGCTGTCAATCGGCATGGAGAAGCCCATCTCAGGCATGGGGAACAGCTCGTCATCGCTTTCCTCGTCGCCGGAAAAACCAAAGTCACCAACGCCGTCGCCCTGATCCCTATCATAAACTTTCGCATGCCGGACCGGGTTGAACAGCGTCACGCCGAAATCGCCGCGCATACCCATTCCTACCAGGTTGGCCGGGTTGGCGGCTTGAGACAGGGAATCTCCGCCTATCGCTACGCCGACGCCGCCCATGCCCTGGGAGCGGAGGCCGAAACCGGGAAGAAAATAGCCGTTGGTGGCTTGCGCCCCGGTGGCCAGGAAGGTGCTTCCCAATGCAAAAGTCAGGCAGGCTGCGCCGCGCCAGTTATTCATGTCTGCTCCAAATCAATATGGGTGTGGTCTCAACGACACGGCCCCGTGGGTTCCCGGTATCGGAGGTTACAAATAGAAAAACCGGCGCCCGCGGGCGCCGGTCATCACATCGGGCGGGCGGTGCCGCCCGTATGCGATTACGCTGCCTTGCGGCGGCGTGCGGCGAAGCCGACCAGGCCCAGGCCGGCCAACAGCATGGCGTAGGTCTCGGGTTCAGGAACGGCCACAACAGCCATGTTGAAGTTGGCGTTCATAGTGGGGAACGGGCCATCGATCATGCCGATGCCCACGACACCATCAAGGTCGACATCGGTGGAGGTGAAGGTCTTGTTGAGGCCCACAGTGGCCACGTTCCAGATGTTGAGCACATCAATGCCGGTAGTTGTTCCCCAAGCGAAGTCGATCATGCCGCCCAACTGGTTCGCGCCCACGGTGAAGGTATAGTCGCCGCCGCAAGCCACAGACGCGCCACAACCCGGATCAATGGTGCTGACGGTGTAGGTGCCAGGGGTGTACAGGGTGCCGCCAGAGGCGGTCCAATTCGCAGAGAAGAACGTGGCGGTAGAAGCCACGCCCCAGGTGCCGGCAGCTTCGTTAATGAAGCCGGTCAACTTGGGGGCTGCAGCGCCACCCATAAAGATACCATCTGCGTCGAACATCTTGAAATTGCTGGTGTTCAGCAAAGGCGCAGAAGCAGCTTGGGCAGACATAGAACCCACGGCGAGCAGAGCGGCGATCAAGGCATTAAATTTCATTTATTCCTCCAAACCCAAATTTAGGGTGATTCAAAAAGCCCCTTGCGAGGGCTGGGTGACTTCTTATGATCAGGCTGACATCCAAGACCTAACCGGTGCCTTCTAAGCAAACCCCGTGCCAACTCTGTTTAACTGGTTCTAACGCACCGAATTTACTGGTACATTAGAAAGCACTAATTTTCTTAATAAACAATCCTTTACTGTATTTGTAAAATAATCCGACAACCCTTCGGGTGTGGCGACATCACTACAGGCGCGCTCTTTTCAGTGCCAGCCTGACATTACAAGCATATGACATGCCGGAATTTGCTGTAAAGAATTTCGACACAGCAATCACCCTAAGCCCCGCCCGCATCCCACAAGAGCAATCGCAATTCGTCATCTCTGCGCAGGCGGGAACCCGGTGGGGTTACGTACTGGATTCCCGCCTGCGCGGGAATGACGAAGATTCCCGCCTGCGCGGGATAACCAGGCCGTAGGGTGCGCCGTGCGCACCATTCAGCGCGTAGCCCGTAGCCGTAGGGTGCGCCGTGCGCACCATTCAGCCAATCGGTGCGCATGGCGCACCCTACAGTTTCATGGATAAATCAATGGGTTGCGCGGTGTTTGTCAAAAGGCCGCTTGATGCCATAAAGCCCGTGGATGTGGTTACCGAAGGGTAGGGGCTTCATCAGAGCTTGCGAACCGCATCGGCCACACCGGTACGCCGAGAAGTTGCGGTTCGTGCCTCACCACATCCTACGGACTGCGCGGGAATGACGAATTAATCAGCGTCTCCTTAGCGAAGTAAGCGGCCCGCCGAAGAAACACGGTTGGGTGGATAAGCGAAGCGCATCCACCTTGGCGGCGGCGATGGTGGATGCGCTTCGCTTATCCACCCTACGGAATCCGATTAATTCATCATCCCCGCGAAGGCAGGGATCCATGTTTCATACCGCCTGAGGCAGCTTGCAAATCAGGATGCCGTATGTAAACGTCAATTTCAGTGTACGTCTTTGACGTATAGTGTCGTCTCATGTTCACCATCATCGAAACCCCGACTTTTCAGCGCTTATGGCCCGCTTACTGGACTGAAGAAGAGCGCGGCGAATTCGCGGCTTTTATTGCCGAAAACCCCGATGCCGGTGATGTAGTGCGGAGCTCGGGCGGCGTTCGCAAAGTGCGCTGGACGCGCACAGGCTCAGGGAAATCGGGGGGTGTTCGAGTGATTTACTTCGTCCGGCGGGAACTCGAAACGATAGACGGGCAAGTCTGGCTGTTGTTCATATATGCCAAGAGCAACCTGGATTCCATCGCTGGAAACAAACTGAAGGAGTTGAAAGATGCCGTTGAAAAAACCTTTGCCCGATAAAGAACTGGAAGCTTGGGAAGCTTCGCGTGACATCGCCGCGGAATTGGAGCAATCGGTGCGTGAAATGCTGGCGGGTCAAGGCGCCGATGTCCCTGTTTCTCCCGTGGTGTCGGCACGCATGAAGTCCGGCTTGACCCAGGCGAGCTTCGCCGCACTGCTGGGGGTTTCGGTGCGCACACTACAGGAATGGGAGCAGGGTCGTCGTCACCCCTCGGGCGCGGCCAAGACACTCATCGCCATTGCCCAAAAACGACCAGAAGTGCTGCACGAGCTGGTTGGTCAGGATTCGTTGATCTGACCCCGATTACCCACGTTGCCTCCTCGTAGGTCGGCAATCCCTTGCCGACATCCCCCTCGCGGCGGGGGTTCGCCGCCTGTCCGGGCCACAACCGCCGCACCAACAAAAAAGGCAGCCGAAGCTGCCTTTTTTGTTGCCCGAGACTCGCGTCTCAGGGGTAGCGAAGTAATCGGCCCGCCGCCGCGAATCGCGCCGAAGAAACACGGTAGGGTGGATAAGCGAAGCGCATCCACCAATGACGGCGGTGATGGTGGATGCGCTTCGCTTATCCACCCTACGGAATCAATGGGTTGTATGGTGTTTCTTAAGAGAGGGAAACGCTGATTAATTCGTCATCCCCGCGCAGGCGGGGATCCAGGTTGTTGATTTTGCTGGACTCCCGCCTTCGCGGGAGTGACGAAAAACGAATAAATCAGCGTCTCCCTAGCCGCGACTATTTGACTGAGGGCCGTTGAAATGGATAAAGAAAGCAAACTTGAAGAGGAAGTTCTGGCCTCTTTTGAAAGGGGCGAATGGCAGTCCGTGCCCAATCTCAAGGCTGAAGTTGCGCGCTTTGCCTCGATGGCATCGGCATCGCTCGTCAAGGACAAGCGCGTCAATATCCGCATGTCCTCGCGTGATCTCGAAGATATTCAAGCCAGGGTTGCTGAGGAAGCCATTCCTTACCAAACACTCATGGCTAGCGTGCTTCACAAATTTGTCACCGGGCGTCTTGTCGAGCCGCCACCCAGTCCAGCCTCACGTTCAAGCGAGCCGCGCCAAAAACGGCGCTCTTCCTGATCCTGAAACCGTAGTTGAGCGCGTAGGATGTGGTTACCGAAGGGTAGGGGCTTCATCAGAGCTTGCGAACCGCATCAGCCACACCGGCACGCCGAGAAGATGCGGTTCGTGCCTCACCGCATCCTACGGGCTACGCGGGAATGACGATTGGCTGCGCGTTTCGAGCAAGCTGAAACCCACTGGATTCCCGCTTGCGCGGGATAACCAGCGACTTGGCGAGCGTTGTTTGCTCGCTTAGTCGATTGGCTAGTCGCTTCATCAATGACGGGTTTTTTAAGGTGGCGGCAAGCCGTACCCCAGCACACAGTGCCAATCGACAAGAATGTCCATCTCTCAGGTGTGCTACCATGACGCACACCTGAATTCCCGAATGCCAATGCCAAAGTCACCCAAAGAAAACCTGCTCGAACAGGATCGCTTCGAACTGAAGGCAAAGTCGGGCGGCGGGCTTCTGAGCTATGAAGTCTGGGGGTATGTTGAAAAGAGCGTAACGGTGGTAACCCGATGCAACTTGGCGTACATCAACCATTCGATTTACCAAGGTGACAATGGCCGCGTGCTTGGTTTTGACAATGCTCATGGCTACCACCATCGCCATCATCTGGGGAACGTCGAAGCCGTTGAGTTCGAGAACTACGCGGCTATCGCGGAAAGGTTTCAGCAAGAATGGCTGGAGATCGTGAATCAGATGAGAGGTAAAAAACCATGACCCAGGTCGTTATTCGTACCGATGATGTAGCCGGTTTTTTCGCGCGTGCGAAAGAGGCGGCTCGTAAAGCTGATCAAGGCGAGGTTTTTGATGGGAAGGTCACCCTCTCTTTCGAAGATCCGCAGCGGATGTTTACCGTGCTATCGCAAGCACGTCGCCGCCTGATGCTTGAGGTGATGAGCGAACCCAGGACCATTGCCGAGTTGTCGGATCGCCTCCATCGCAACCGCTCCGCGATCACCAAAGATGTCGGGCTGCTGGAGAAGATGGGGCTGATTGTGTCTCGGCGCCAGGCCAATCCTGGTCACGGTATCCAGAAGGTTGTCCAGTCTGTTGCACCAAAAATCGAAATGGTTGCGACGTTGGGTTAGCGAGGGAATCGCCCCGCCGCCGCAAAACGCGCCGAAGAAACAGGGTAGGGTGGATAAGCGAAGCGCATCCACCATCGCCGCCGTCAAGGTGGATGCGCTTCGCTTATCCACCCTACGGAACTGGACACCGGCCTTCGCCAGGATGACGAATGACGCATGGCAGGTTGTTTCACAGGCTGACCCCCGTTCCGATGGTGGAACCGACCACCTACGCACAGGCGGCGGGCTGTCTCTATCGGCCGGGGCGTCAGCCGATGAGCGAGGCCCAACAGAAAACCGCCATCGGGCGAATGCTCCAGGCCAGAGACGACGCCAGTAAATCATGATTGCATTGGATACCAATATTCTTGCCCGCTACCTGCTCAAGGACGACGCTGCGCAGTTCGAGCGGGCGCGCGCGTTGATCGAGGGGGCGGAGCAAATCACCGCTCCGGTATCCGTTCAAGCAGCAACCTTGTGCAATTCCGCCTTACGCGTCTTATCTGACTTTCGATGTACGCCCCCATCGCCCGCCAAGTGGTCGATTACCAGCGGCGGACGGTCAGGGAATTGTGCAACCAGTTCCAGCTTGCCACCCATCGCCTCAACATACCGGCGTAGCGTGGACAACAGCATGTCGCTACGCTTTTCCAAACGGGAAATGGTGTCCTGGCCAACCCCCAAGGTTGCGGCGAGTTCTTCTTGCGTCTGCGCGACAGCCTGACGCAGGTCTTTGAGCGTGGCCAGTTCGCCGGCTCGTACCTCAATATTGGCGCGGCGTTCGGCGGGCATTGCCGCCAGCATGTCATCCAGTTTTTTTGCCATGTTTCCGCTCCTTTACCATTTCATCCAGTTCGGCCAGATGTTCCTACTGTTGCACCAAAAATCGAAATGGTTGCGACGTTGGGTTAGCGAGGGAATCGCCCGCCGCCGCAAAACGCGCCGAAGAAACAGGGTAGGGTGGATAAGCGAAGCGCATCCACCATCGCCGCCGTCAAGGTGGATGCGCTTCGCTTATCCACCCTACGGAACTTCCTGACCCTAAAACCGCAGTTGAGCGCGCCCGTTGGGGCAAACGGGCGGACCTCATGCTCGAAATGCCGGTCATCATTTTTTGCCATAAGCGCTATCGTGGTCACCGGCAATGGTCAGCAAGCGGATGAAATCCCCATCGCGGTATGCAGTCGCACGCCGTGATTGCGTAATGCGCAGCGAGTACAGGGCCGGGATGCCGCTTGGCGGCTTGATGCTGACAAGCTTTTCCCACTTCAACCCTTGGTCACGGTAGACCTGGTTCCAGGTCATCTGACGCAATTTGCTCAAGGCATCCAGTGCAGCGTGACGTTCCTGCTTTTGCAGCGTCAACAGGTTTTCCTGAAACACAGGGTTGTTGAGGTCAAGCCTGACTGGTGCGTCAGCCTCACTCTTGGCCATGCAACTTGCCCAGTTCCACATCGACGTTGTCGTCGGCAGGGGGGTGGTTCTGTGCCCAAGCGAGTGCATCCTGCAGATTGGAAGCTGATTGAGGTTGATGCAGCCAGCGCTCATTGTCCGGTATCACTGTGGCAGTACGCACCAGCCAGACGCCCGGTTCCTGCTCTTCTACCAGCACTTGCCGGCCAGCAAACTGCTTGCCTAGGGAAATTTGACCATTTGCGCCAATGACTTTGACACTGGCTGGCGTAGCGACGAACGTCATGTGGAACTCCTTTCTTGCGGCACTAATGCACTGTAGCACCAATCTCGATGGCTACTTCAGAAGCTCAATTATCGATACGGAACGATGGTGTTTTAACCTGCCCTCTCCCCCAATCCACACTTTGCAGCTATGAGCTGAATGAACTGGTCGAGGGGCGGCAAGGGACCGCAGCCCAATCTGGTTGGTGAATATGCCGCTCTTCACACAACTTGTTTGTGCATTCTTTTGTGCATACACTAACCAGCATGGAGATTGAATTCGACCCAGAGAAAGCTGCCGCCAACCCGCTGAACCAACCAACCGCAACGGAGACGCTATGAGCAACAGTTCTGACCCGATGTTCGACCGCTACGCCGACATGGACTTTACCGATGCAAAGCCGGTCACCCAAGTGCCCGCTCTTGCAAAACTGCAAGCCGAACACGGCGGCAAGTCGCGCATCACCATGCGGGTGGATAACGCCACGCTGGCCGTATTCAAGGCGCGCGCCGAAATAACCGGTGGTAACTACCAGACCTTGATGAATGAGGCACTGAGCCAGGTTGCCCAAGGACAAACGCTGGCCGATGTGGTGCGTGAAACGATCCGTCAGGAACTTCATCATGCGTGAAGACAACCACGTGTATTCAACGATGAATAATGAAGATGTGCTGGCCGCCATGCGGCAGTGGGTCGAGAAGGCGGTGATCGGGCTCAATCTGTGCCCGTTTGCGAAATCCGTGTATGTGAAGGATCAGGTGCGCTTTGTGATCAGCGAGGCGAAGCATCTGGATGCGTTTCTGGAAGATCTCGATCGGGAGCTGGATCTGTTGGCGGCGACCGATCCGGCTGAAATCGACACTACGTTGTTGATACACCCGACCTTGCTGCCGGATTTTCTCGATTTCAACGATTTCACGATCATCGCCGAGGCTGCGGTGGAGGAGCATGGGCTGGAAGGCGTCATCCAGGTGGCCAGTTTTCATCCGCAGTTTCAGTTTGCCGATACCGCGCCGGATGACATCGGCAACTACACCAACCGGGCGCCGTATCCGACGCTGCATTTGATCCGGGAAGCGAGCATCGCCCGTGCAGTGGAGTCGTTTCCGGATGCCGAAGAAATCTTCGAGCGCAATATCGAAACCCTGAATCGCCTGGGGCTTGCCGGCTGGCGCGCTTTGGGGCTTTCGAAGCCGCCAGGCAAGGAGTCGGCGGATTGAGTTGTAGGATGTGGTGAGTGCAGCGAACCGCATCGACCATTGCTACCGTAGATGATGCGGTTCGTTCCTCTGATGAAGCCCCTACCCTTCGGTAACCGCATCCTGGGTCGGCTGCCAGATGTTCGACTGATGGGTCAGTTGGATTCCGGTGCTGCCGGCAGGGCGGTCGCATCATCCAGGCTGACTTCTGCCGCTGATTCCGGATCGGTTTCATGGCTGTCGGAAGCTTTACGCTGCTGTAGCTTTTCCTGTTTCTTTTGTTTTTTTGCCAGTTCCTTCTGGCGTTTTTCGAATGCGTAGTTGGGTTTTGCCATGTGCGATCCGCTCCTGGGGCGTGTGAATTAGGGGGGTAGCGTACCCCATAAGCATCCGGGCCGACTCAGGCGCAACGATTTATTGAGGTAATCATGGCGGATAGACAAGCCCAATGCGGTTCCAAAGCGGTCCTGGTTGCAGCACCGGAAATCAAGCCCGGCCAATCCATCGAGCTGCTGCAGGAGCTGCATATTCTGACCCGCGAGGGCAAGCTGAATCAGGACAGCCGGCGCAAGTTGAAGCAGGTTTATCACCTGTTCCACTTCATCGAACCGCTGCTGGAAGAAGTGATGGCCGCGAACGGCGATCTGACCCTGGCCGATCATGGCGCCGGCAAGTCTTATCTCGGTTTCATTCTTTATGACCTGTTTTTCAAGGCCCACGACAGCGGCCATATTTTTGGCGTCGAAACCCGTCAGGAACTGGTCGAGAAATCGCAGGAACTGGCCGCGCGTCTGGGCTTCGGGCGCATGTCGTTTCTCAATTTGTCGGTGGAAGAGGCGATCGGTTCCAGCGCATTGCCGGCAAAGATCGACGTCGTCACCGCGCTGCATGCGTGCAATACCGCGACCGATGACGCGATCCGCTTTGCGCTGCAAAAGCAGGCTCAATTCATTGTTCTCGTGCCGTGTTGTCAGGCTGAGGTGGCAGCGGTGCTGCGTAAGAACAAGAACGCTTCATTCTCGAAAACGCCGCTTTCCGAGCTCTGGCGTCACCCCATCCACTCGCGCGAATTCGGCAGCCACCTGACCAATGTATTTCGCTGCCTGCTGCTGGAATCGCACGGCTATCAGGTCACCGTGACCGAGCTGGTGGGCTGGGAGCACTCGATGAAGAACGAGCTGATCATCGCGCGCAAACATGGAGAGCACCGCAAGAACGCACGCGAACGGCTGGAATCGATATTGCAGGAGCTGAATCTGGAAGAGCTGAAACCGCGCTTCGCTTATTGATCAGCAAGCTGCCGCCAGTGACGTAGGTTGGGCAAAGCGAAGCGTGCCCAACGAACCGGCGCGCTGTTGGGCACGCTTCGCTTTGCCCAACCTACAACCTGTAGGTGCGAATTTATTCGCACCGAAGTCCATGATTGTGCGAATAAATTCGCACCTACGAGCGCTTCAACTGCGGTTTTTAGGTTGATTGGAAAAACACCGCTTGGCGGCTTGTTTTTTGTATTACTCTTAATACAGATAAATTTTTCGGGGCCCATCATGACAACCAGTGTGCGTTTACCCGATCGCGTTGAGCAGTTGCTGTCAGCTTATTGCGTCGAAACCCAGCGCAGCAAATCCGAGGTCATTGTGGAGTTGCTGGAGCAGCGATTGAGTGCGGTGCATGCTGAGGCAAGTCCTTATGAGCGCGCGCTGGAAGCCGGCTTCATTGGCTGTGTCGAGGCGGCCGGCATGGAAGAGGGCGACATCAAATCGCGCGTCCGGGCGGCGATTCGCGCCAAGCATGCGCGTTCATGAGCGCGCTATTGGTGGATACCGGCCCGCTGGTGGCGCTTGCGGTTCGGCGTGACAATTTTCATGCCGCCTGCACCGGCTTTCTGCAAAACCATCGCGGTCGGCTGCTGACCACTTGGGCGGTGCTTACCGAGTTCTCCCATCTGGTCGGCGCGGTTGAGGCCAGCTTGCCGCTTTATCGATGGATAGCAAACGGCGGTCTGGAAATTTTTTCACTAGGGCGCGATGAAATCGTGCGCGCCAGCGATTGGATCGAACGCTATGCGGATCGTCCGATGGACCTGGCGGATGCTTCTCTGGTTGTCGCATCGCTCGCCACCGGCTACACGCAGGTATGGACACTGGATCGGAACGACTTCGAGACTTACCGTTTGCCGGGACGCAAACGCTTCAAACTGGTCGAGATGGGCTGACTGGCAACGCCGCGAGGAACGCTCAAGCCAGCCCCAGGTCCACCGCCAGATCGCGCGCCGGGTAATGGAAACGTACCGGGCCGTCTTCTTCGCCATGCACGAATTGATGCACGAAGGGATGGTCTGATGTCTGCATTTCCTTGGCCGGGCCTTCGGCGACGACGACGCCGTTGTCGATGAAATAGGCGTAATCGACGATCTTCAGCGATTCGGCGATGTCGTAAGTCACCACGATGGAAGTCAGCCCGAGGGCGTCGCTCAGCCGCCGGATGATGTTGGCGATGACATCGAGCGAGATCGGGTCGAGGCCGGCGAACGGTTCGTCGTACATGGTCAGCATCGGGTCCAGCGCTACCGCGCGCGCCAGGGCCACGCGCCGCTGCATGCCGCCGGAGAGTTCGCCGGTCATCAATTGCTGTGCGCCGCGCAGGCCTACCGCGTGCAGTTTCATCAACACCAGGTCGCGAATCATCGCTTCCGGCAGGTCGGTGTGTTCGCGTATCGGGAAGGCGACGTTGTCGAATACCGACAGGTCGCTGAACAGGCCGCCGGCCTGAAACATCATGCCCATCTTGCGGCGCAGTTTGTAGAGGTCGTCGTTGCCGAGCGTATGCACCACTTCGCCCGCCACTTTCACCTGACCGCCGGCGGGTTGCAGTTGGCCGCCGATCAAACGCATCAGCGTGGTTTTACCGCAGCCGCTGGAACCCAATATGGCGACCACTTTGCCTTGCGGAATACTGAGATTGAGGCCTTTGAGCACTTCCCGATTGCCATAGGAAAAGCGCAAATCCTTGATTTCGATGAGAGGTTCGGAAGACAACGGGAAATCTCCTGCTGATTGGGGCGCCGGTGATTATCAACCCGGCACAGGCTGCTGGAATATTCGGGTTTCGTGCGTTCTGTTTCCTGATTAGCAAGCTGCCTCAGAGCCTGTGAAAAATTACCGCAGCCCGGAAAAACCGTCATTCCCGCGCAGGCGGGAATCCAGTTCGTAGGGCTAGCTGCCTTTTAAATCAATCAGATATACAACCTGGATTCCCGCCTGCGCGGGATAACCAGCGACTTGGCGAGCGTTGTTTGCTCGCTTAGTCGATTGGCTAGTAGCTTCATCAATGACGGCTAGTTTTATGGTCGGATTTGAATTTTTCACAGCCTCTCAGTTAAGCGCCGCCAGCCCAAAAGGCAGTTTGAGTGTGGAGGCGGCAAGGGATTGCCGCCCTACGACTACGGCCCCCCCTCGTAGGTCGGCAATCCTTTGCCGACAACCCTTCTCGCGGCGGGGGTTCGCCGCCCGATCAGGTTCAGTTCACAGCCCGGCCCAGTGGACCAGGTTGAGTTGCAGATTGCGGCTGCCGTTCCACTCATTCACTTCCAGCCGGTACACCGCCTGAATCCGCTCCGGCAATGGCGTCTCCTGATTGAACAGGATGGCATCGGCCTGAATGCCGCCTTTCGCGGTGAGGGGCTGGCTCAAACGCAGTTTCAGATGTTTTTCGCCCACCAGGCGCTGGCTTTGTACGTTGAATTCGGCTTGAAACAAGGGGGTCGGAAAGCCTTGGCCCCAGACCGCGCCGGCCAGGCTCTGGGCGTTTTCCAGGGTGAACTCCGCCGCGCTGAGTTCACCATCGGTTTCGATGACGCGGGTGAGATCGGCGGCGCTCAGGCTTTCTTGCGCGACCGCTTCAAACAGCGCTCTGAATTCGTTGAAATGTTCACGCCGGATGGTCAGCCCGGCCGCCGCCGCATGGCCGCCGAATTTGAGGATCAGCCCGGGCGCGCGCCGGTCCACCGCATCCAGCGCATCGCGCAGATGCAGGCCGGGAATGGCGCGGCCGGAACCTTTGAGCAGGCCATCGCCGCCATCGGCGAAGATGATGGTCGGGCGGTGATGGCGCTCCTTCAAGCGTGACGCCAGCAGACCGACCACGCCTTGATGCCAGGCCGGATCGAACAGCGTCAGGCTGGCCCCGTCGGCGACCTGGATGCCGTCGAGCAACGCCAGCGCCTGATCCTGCATATCGGCTTCGATCTCGCGCCGGGCGCGGTTGAGCTGATCCAGTTCGCGCGCCAACGGCAGCGCATGCGCCATGTCCTCGGCGAGCAGGCATTCGATGCCGACGGTCATGTCGGCCAGACGCCCGGCGGCATTCAGACGCGGGCCGACGACGAAGCCCAGATCTTCGGCGCCGGCTGTTTCCGCCTTCTTCATGGCCGCCGCGAACAGCGCCTGGATGCCCGGCCGCGCTTTACCTTCCCGCATCCGTTTCAGGCCTTGCGCGACCAGCAGACGATTGTTTGCATCGAGCTTTACCACGTCGGCGACGGTGCCGAGCGCGACCAGATCGAGCAATTCGCCCAGATTGGGTTTGGTCTGCTCGTTGAAGACGCCACGTTTGAGCAACTCGGCGCGCAAAGCCAAGAGCACGTAGAACATCACGCCGACGCCGGCCAGATGTTTGCTCGGGAAGGCGCAGCCGGGCTGGTTGGGATTGACGATCAGCGCATCCGGCAACGTGTCGCCGGGCAGGTGGTGGTCGGTGACCAGCACGTCGATGCCCAACTGACGCGCCGCTTCGACGCCGGCATGGGCGGCGATGCCGTTATCGACGGTAATCAGCAAGTCAGGTTTACCGTGTTTACCCGCGGCCGCCAGAGCCACGATTTCCGGCGATAACCCGTAGCCGTACTCGAAGCGATTCGGCACCAGGTAGCCGACCTTGGCGCCCAGCGCGGCCAGGCCGGTCATGGCGACGGCGCTGGCGGTGGCGCCATCGGCATCGTAATCGCCGACGATCAACAGTTGCTCGCCGCGCGCAATCGCGTCGGCCAGGCGCTGTGCGGCCGCTGCGATATTTTTCATGTGGGTGTAGGGCAGCAATTCGATCAATCTGGTTTTCAATTGATCTGGACTGCTGACCCCGCGTGCCGCGTAAAGACGGGCGAGGAGGGGAGGGATGCCGGCAGATTGCATGCTGCGCAGCGCGATTTCGGGGCAGGGGCGAACTTGGAGATTCAGCATGTCCGAATATTACAGGCCGCTGTTTGGAGGCGATGAATTCGGCGGCTACCATGCAGCCCATGTCGCACTATCTCCCTTTGTCCCGAGTCGCCCGCCTGGTTGGCCAGCCGCGGGCCGAAATTCAACGCATGGTCCATCACGGCGAGTTATCGACCTTCGATGGCATGGTCGATATGAACGAACTCCTGCGCGTTTTCCCCGATGTGACCTGGGAGGATGACGGCGAATTTCGCCGCGTGCAGGAAATCAAGGAAAAGGCCTTCGGCAAGCGGGTTTACGAACGCGCGCTGCCGGACAAGGAGGTTCTGGCGGAACGTCTGCTCGAATTGGGCAAGGAATTTGCCGCCGCGAAAACCCTGTTGTTGCATTACAACGAGGTGCTGCGGTTTCTCGACGACAAACTCGGCGATGTGGCGGATACCGGCGGCTCGGCGACGCTGAATGCCGTGGTCGGACTCAAACACTGGCTCAAACGCGAGATCGATGCGGCGCCCGCTGACGCCGCGCGAGCCGAAGCCTTGCTGGCCCAGGAAAGCGTGATGCGCATCATGTCCGTTCAAGTCACCGTGCAACCTTCCGGCCACGAATTTTTCGTGGAAGGTAACGACACCCTGCTGGAAGCCGCGCTGCGCGCCGGTATTCCGCTCAATTACGGTTGCAGCAACGGCAATTGCGGCGATTGCAAGGCGCGCCTGGTTTCCGGCCAGGTGAAAAAAGTGCATCCGCACGATTTCGTCATCAAGGAGTCGGAAAAGGCCAACGGAACCTTCCTGCTGTGTTCCTACACAGCCGTCACCGACGTGGTTATCGAGGCGACGGTGACGGGGACGCACGACATTCCCGAACAGGAAATCACCGCCAAGGTGAAGGCGGTCGAAATCCTCAACGAGGAGGTGGCGGCGTTGCATCTCACCGCACCGCGCAGCCAGCGTTTGCGCTTTCTGGCCGGCCAGCACGTCACGCTTGCGATCGATGACACCGAGGGCGAGTACTACGTGGCCAGTTGTCCATGCGAGGACCGCCACATCGAAGTGCATGTGCGGCGCGACAATCGCGGCTTCTCGCGCAAGGTGTTCGACAGCCTGCGCAAGGAAGAGCCCGTGCGGGTTTCCGGCCCGCACGGCAATTTCGTGATGAAACTGGATTCGCGCCGCCCGGTGTTATTCGTCGCCTGGGAAGACGGTTTCGCACCGATCAAGAGCCTGGTTCAGCACGCCATGTCGCTGGAAATCGCCGAAGCCATCTACCTTTACTGGGCCGCCGATGACGTCGGGCACGGGCTGGGCCATTATCAGGACAACCTCTGCCGTACCTGGACCGATGCCCTCGATGATTTCGTTTATCAGCCGATGCCGGCCGTGTCCGGCGCCGCCGTGGTGGTCGATTTCATCCTTGCGCATCACCCCAGTCTGGTCCGCGCCGACATCTACGCCGCCGGCCCGGCGGATTTCCTCAACACCTTGCGGACCGGTGCGCTGGCGCATGGTTTGTCGCCCTTGGGCTGGCATGGGGAAATCATTTAACCTGGAAACCTCAGTTGAGCTGCTCGTAGGTGCGAATTTATTCGCACAATCAACGACTTCGGTGCGAGTGAATAGCGCATACCGATAGTGACGAAGCGGGTTATCCACAGCATCGACAACTTGAGCGCCTTGCCAGTACGTACGCAATAACGTACCGTAAAGTCATCTACGAAGGAGGCCGCACATGAACATGCTTACCGCAAGCGAAGCTCGCTCGAATTTATATCGACTAATAGATGAGACCGCCTTGACTCACGAACCGGTGGTCATTACAGGCAAGAGAAACAATGCAATATTGATCTCCCAAGAAGATTGGACCGCAATTCAAGAGACGATCTATCTGCTGTCCGTTCCTGGCATGAGAGAATCAATTCGTGAGGGGATAAATACTCCGCCAGAGAAGTGCAGCGAGGAACTTGACTGGTGATTTGGAAAGTAATTTACACAAAGACGGCCCAAAAAGACGCCACCAAACTTGCCGCAACCGGCCTGAAAAACAAGGCGGTTGAGTTGCTCAAAATCCTGGCCAGCAATCCTTTTGAAAATCCACCGCCCTACGAGAAACTGGTCGGTGATCTGTCCGGCGCCTATTCGAGAAGAATAAATATTCAACACCGCCTGGTATATGAAGTAATTGAGGACATTGCCACAGTGAAGGTATTACGAATGTGGTCGCACTACGAATAGGTGGATTCTCGAAAGTCACTCAATGCACGGGTGCTGGCTTTCATCGCCGAAGGCTTGGGGCGTCGCGAACATCACAGCATTAAATGCGGCGACTAAACGAAGCGCATAGCCGCGCACGAGAGGACGGAGACATGAATCGGCAACGCCCATTTTTCCTTGATCTTCTGGCCATCCGGCTGCCGATAGGCGGGGTGGTTTCCATCTTGCACCGCGCCAGCGGGGCGTTCCTTGCGCTGGCGATTCCCGCTTTGCTTTACGCCCTGATGCTGTCCTTGCGTTCGCCGCAAGATTTCGCCCGCGTGCAGGCGTTTTTCGGCGGCGGCCTGGGCTGGTTGATCGGCCTGGTTGCGCTGTGGGCGCTGCTGCATCACCTCTTCGCCGGCCTGCGCCATCTGGGCTTTGACATCGGTTACGGCGAAGAAAAAATACGTGCGCGCCTGACCGCGAAACTGGCGATGGCGGCGGCGATCGTTCTGGTCGGCGGCTTCGCGCTGATCGGCCTGGCCAAATCCGGAGGGCTGGCATGAGTCGCCAGACGCGACAGGTCGGCGGCTCGCATCGCGGGCTGGACATGTGGTTGTTGCAACGCGCCAGCTCGGTTTACATGGCCTTGTTTTTGCCGGCTTTTCTGGTTTTCGTGCTACTCGATACACCGCTCGACCATGCCGCCTGGTCTGGCTTGTTCATCCCGCTGACGATGAAGGTATCGGTCCTGTTGTTCATCGCGGCTGTGCTGGCGCATGCCTGGATCGGCCTGCGCGAAATCTTCATCGATTACGTGCATTTCCTGTTGCCGCGTCTGGCTTTGTATTTCGCCTTCGCCGCGCTTTATCTGGCTTGCCTGATCTGGGCGGTGGATATCCTCTGGAGTGTGAATTGACGCCAATGCCGTCTCAACCACGAACGCCGAAGCGAACCTTCGATGCCGTCATCGTCGGCGGCGGCGGCGCTGGCTTGCGCGCCGCGCTGCAACTGTCGCAGGCCAATCTCAAGGTGGCTTTGCTGTCCAAGGTATTCCCGACGCGTTCGCATACCGTGTCCGCTCAGGGCGGCATCACGGCGGCACTGGGCAATGTGTCGGATGACAACTGGCATTGGCATATGTACGACACGGTGAAGGGTTCCGATTATCTGGGCGACCAGGATGCGATTGAGTTCATGTGCCGCAACGCGGCCAGCGCGGTCTACGAGCTGGAGCACATGGGGTTGCCGTTCTCGCGCCTGGAGGGGGGCAAAAACGCCGGGAAAATCTATCAACGCCCGTTCGGCGGCCAGTCGCAGAACTATGGCGGCGAGCAGGCGATCCGCACCTGTGCGGCGGCCGACCGCACCGGCCATGCGCTGCTGCATACCCTTTATCAGCGCAACATCGCGGCGCGCACGCAGTTCTTCGACGAGTTCTTCGCGCTCGACCTGATCCGCGACGCGGAAGGCAGCGTGCTGGGCGTGATGGCGCTGGAGATCGAAACCGGCGAACCCTGTCTGTTCGAGGCGCGCGCCACGCTGCTGGCCACCGGCGGTGCGTGTCGCATTTTTCGCCACTCCAGCAACGCCCACATCAACACCGGCGACGGCCTCGGCATGGTGCTGCGCGCCGGTTTGCCGCTGGAAGACATGGAGTTCTGGCAGTTCCACCCTACCGGCATCCCGGAAGTCGGCAGCCTGATTACCGAAGGCGTGCGCGGCGAGGGCGGCTATCTGGTCAACCAGGACGGCGAACGTTTCATGTCGCGCTACGCGCCCAACGCCAAGGATCTGGCTTCCCGCGATGTGGTCGCGCGCGCCATCGCCCAGGAGATTCGCGCCGGGCGCGGCTGCGGGCCGCATGGCGACACGGTGTATCTGAAGCTGGAGCACCTCGGCGCCGAGAAAATCAAGGCGCGCCTGCCCGGCATCCGGGAGATTTCGATGCAGTTCGCCGGGGTCGATCCGATCGACGCGCCGATCCCGGTGACGCCGACGGCGCATTACATGATGGGCGGCATTCCGACCAATCTGCACGGCCAGGTGGTATCGCCGGTGCGCTACGGCCCGGAAGAGCCGACACCGGGCCTGTATGCCGTCGGCGAGTGTGCTTGCGTGTCGGTGCATGGCGCCAATCGCCTGGGCGGCAATTCGCTGCTCGATCTGGTGGTGTTCGGCCGCGCCGCCGGTCTGCACATGATCGAGTTCCTGCGCGAGAACCCGTTCCCGCGGCCGCTGCCGCAAGCCGAAGTGGACAAATCGCTGGCTCGCCTGGCGCGCTGGGATAAAAAGACCGGTTCGGAAAACGTGGCCGGGCTGCGCGACGCAATGCAGCGGGTGATGCAGGAATATTGCGGCGTTTACCGCACAGAAACTTTGCTCAAGACAGGCCTCGAAAAACTGGACCAGGTCGCAGCGCGTCTGCCCGACGCGGCCATTTCCGACCACAGCAAGATATTCAACACGGCCCGGCTGGAAGCGCTGGAACTGGAAAATCTGCTCGGCGTCGCCCGCGCCACGCTGGTTTCCGCGCTGGCGCGCACGGAAAGCCGCGGCGCCCATAGCCGGGAAGATCACCCGCAACGCGACGATGACCGTTGGCTGCGCCACACCCTGTATTTCAGCCAGGACGATCAGCTCGACTACAAGCCGGTGCGGCTGAAACCGCTGACCGTCGAGACGTTCCAGCCATCGGTGAGGACGTACTGACATGCGCTTTCGCATCTATCGTTACGACCCCGAATCCGGCGCGAATTTGGAAAATAAGCCTTGGATGCAGGACTACGAAATCACGTTCGACCCCAGAGGCAAGAAGGTGCTGGATGCGCTCATCGCGATCAAGGACACGCTGGACGAAAGCCTGTCCTTCCGCCGTTCCTGCCGCGAAGGCGTGTGCGGCTCCGATGGCGTCAACGTCAACGGCGTCAATGTGCTGGCCTGCGTCACCGCGCTGGAAGGGCTGAAGCAGCCGATCGAGATCCGGCCGCTGCCGCGTCTGGGCGTGGTGCGCGATCTGATCGTCGATATGGCGCAGTTCTATCAGCACTACCGCGCGGTGAAGCCGTACCTGATCAACCTCGATCCGGAACCGGAAAACGAGCGCCTGCAAAGCCCGCAAGACCGCGCCGAACTGGATGGCCTGTGGGAATGCATCCTGTGCGGTTGCTGCACGACAGCGTGCCCGTCGTTCTGGTGGAACCCGGACAAGTTTCTCGGCCCCGCCGCCTTGCTGCAAAGCTACCGTTTCATCGCCGATACGCGCGACCAGGCGACCAACGAGCGCCTGGATTTTCTGGAAGACCCGTATCGTCTGTTTCGCTGTCACGGCATCATGAACTGCGTCGAGGTCTGCCCGAAAGGCTTGAACCCCTTGGCTGCCATCGGCAAAATCAAGACGCTCCTCGTGAAACGGGCGTTGTGACCCTCTCCCGCGACCGTCTGCGCTGGCTGTGTCGGCGCGGAATGCTGGAACTGGATGCCTGGCTGACGCGTTTCCTCGATGTCCGCTACACCGATTTACCCGCCGATCAGCAGGCTGTTTTCGCCAGCTTATTGAATCAGGACGACATGGATCTGTTCGACTGGATCACGGGAGAATGTGCTTCTCCCGCTGAATTCCGCTGCATCGTGGCAGAGATCAAAACAACCCGGTACCCGAAAACATGACCAAGCCAACCACCGCCACCCTTCAGATCAATGATCAAAACATCGTGCTGCCCACCATGCAGGGCACGCTGGGGCCGGATGTCATCGACACCCGCGCTTTGGGCAGCCAGGGCCATTTCACCTACGACCCGGGTTTTCTCTCCACCGCCAGTTGTTCCTCCAGCATCACGTATATCGATGGCGACCAGGGGCTGCTCTATTACCGCGGTTACCCGATCGAACAACTCGCCGAGCGCTCCGATTTTCTGGAGGTTTCCTATCTGCTCTGGCATGGCGAACTGCCCGATGCGGAACAGAAAAAGGAATTCGATGTCCTGATCAGCCACCACAGCATGCTGCACGACCAGATGCTGTCGCTGTACAAGGGCTTCCGGCGCGATGCCCACCCGATGGCGGTCATGGTTTCGATGATCGGCGCGATGGCGGCGTTTTATCCGGAGAGCAGCGACGTCGCCGACGCCAAGCAGCGCGAAATTTCGATGTTCCGGCTGTTGGCGAAAGTGCCGACGGTGGCGGCCTGGTCCTACAAGTACAACAAGGGCGAGCCGTTCATGTACCCGCAGAACCGCATGGGCTATGCGGAGAATTTCCTGTACATGCTGCATGCCAATCCGTGTGAGAAATACGAGCCCAGCCCGATCCTGGCGCGCGCGCTGGATCGCATCTTCATTCTGCATGCCGACCACGAGCAGAATGCTTCCACCTCCACCGTGCGCCTGGCCGGCTCCAGTTTCGCCAATCCGTTCGCCTGCATCGCCGCCGGTACTGCGTGTCTGTGGGGGCCGCTGCATGGCGGCGCCAATGAGGCGGTTTTGACCATGTTGGCGCAGATGGGCGATGTGTCGCGCATCGGTGAATTCATCCAGCGCGCCAAGGACAAGACTTCCGGTTTCCGACTCATGGGCTTCGGCCATCGCGTCTACAAGAACATGGACCCGCGCGCGGCGATCATGCGGCAGACCTGCCATGAAGTGCTCGACGAACTGGGGCTGCACGACGACCCGATGTTCAAGATCGCGTTGAAGCTGGAACAGATCGCGCTCGAAGACGAGTATTTCATCGAGAAAAAGCTGTATCCCAACGTCGATTTCTACTCCGGCATCGTGTTGCGCGCGCTCGGCATCCCGACTTCGATGTTCACCGCCATCTTCGCCCTGGCGCGCACCGCCGGCTGGATCGCGCAATGGAACGAAATGGTCGCGTCGCCCGGCCACAAGATCGCGCGGCCGCGCCAGCTCTATACCGGGCCGCTGCGACGCGAATTCATTCCGGTCGCTTTGCGCGGCGAATGATGCAAACAGCAAGCCAAGTAGGGTGCGCCGTGCGCACCATTGAAGGTGAATCGGTGCGCACGGCGCACCCTACAGCCACAAACACAGCCCAGTAGGTAATCTGGGATTAACAGAACGGTGCAGACATGAAGCGCGACTCCCTCCCCGCCACTGCGCTGTTTTCCGAAAGCGCCGAATATTTGGCGGCATTCGAGGCATTGCACCCCGAGCACCCCCCCTCTCCGGCACCGATCCGCTTCGCGAAAAAGGAGGCGGTCGGCGTTTCCGAACTGCCGTTGCTGAAATGCGAGGCGACGCAGGTCGGCGTGTTGCAAATCATCAATGCCTATCGTTTTCATGGCTTCCGCGCGGCCGATCTCGATCCGCTCAAGCGTCAGCCGCCGCCCCGCATTCCCGAACTGGACCCGGCGAATCACGGCCTGACGCCGGCCGACCTGGATCAGCAATACGAAACCGGCTCCCTGGCCGGACCCCAGCGCGACAGCCTGCGCAACATCATCGCCCGCGTCAAAAAAGCCTATTGCGGCACGCTATCCGTGGAATACATGCATCTCAGCGACACCCAGCAAAAACGCTGGTTGCAGAAGCGGCTGGAAGGCGAGTTCGGCGCACCGGAATTCGATGACGATCTGCGTTGCTGGCTGCTGCGTCAGTTGACTGCGGCGGAGACGCTGGAAAAAACCCTGCACACGCGTTTCGTCGGCCAGAAACGATTTTCGCTGGAAGGGGCGGAATCCCTCATTCCGCTGTTGAACGATCTGATCGAACAATCCGCCCGCGTCGGGATTCAGGAAATCGGTCTGGGCATGGCGCACCGGGGACGCCTCAATGTGTTGCACAACGTGCTCGGCCGCTCGGTCATCGAGCTGTTCGAACATGCCCAGCATGAAGAACTGGATGCGCATCGCAGCGGCGATGTGAAATATCACCAGGGTTTCGCGGCCGATCTGATTACCGCCGGCGGCGCAATTCGTGTCGCATTGGCGTTCAATCCCTCGCATCTGGAGATCGTCAATCCGGTTGTCGAAGGCTGGGTGCGCGCGCAGCAGCAGCGCCGCGGCAACCGCGACGGCAGTCAGGTGATGCCCATCCTGATTCACGGCGATGCCGCTCTCGCCGGCCAAGGCGTGGTGATGGAGACGCTCAACATGGCGGCCACGCGCGGTTTCAGCACCGGTGGCACGATCCATATCGTGATCAACAATCAGATCGGTTTCACCACGTCCGACCCGCGCGACACCCGCTCCAGCCTGTATTGCACCGACGTGATGAAAATGGTCGAAGCGCCGGTGCTGCACGTCAACGGCGACGATCCGGAAGCCGTGATTCGCGCCGCGCGCATCGCCATCGAGTACCGCATGTTCTGGCAGCGCGACATCACCATCGACCTGATCTGTTATCGACGCCTGGGCCACAACGAGCAGGATGAGCCGATGGTGACGCAACCGTTGATGTATCGACGCATCAATGCATTGCCCAGTACGCGCGCGCACTATGCCGAACGCCTGATGGCGATGGATGTGGTCAGTGCGGAAGAGGCGACATCGATGATTCTGGCCTACAAGGCGCGACTGGATGCCCCCGCCAGCCATCAGGCCGGCGCCAAAAATCCATACGCAGCAGACTGGGGGCCGTATCGCGACACGCATTGGCGCGTTGCATCGCACACCGCGATTCCATTGCCCCGATTGCAAGAGTTGGCCAAGCGCTTGCTCGATGTTCCGGCCGATTTCACGCTGCATCCGCGCGTGCAAAAGATCATGGATGACCGGAAATCGATGGGGGAGGGCGCTCAACCCCTGGACTGGGGGATGGCGGAAAACCTGGCCTATGCCAGTCTGCTCAGTGAGGGGACGCCCGTGCGCCTGAGCGGGCAGGATTCCGGACGCGGCACCTTCTTCCACCGGCATGCCGTCCTGCATGACCAGAATCGCGAACGCTGGGACGCTGGCGTATTCATCCCACTGCAACATCTGACTCCCGGCCAGGCTAATTTTCTGGTTATCGACTCACTTTTGTCCGAAGAAGCCGTGCTTGGATTCGAATATGGTTACGCGGGCGCGGCGCCTGATCAATTAGTCATCTGGGAAGCCCAATTTGGCGATTTCGTGAATGGCGCCCAAGTCATCGTGGACCAATTCATTGCTTCCGGCGAAACCAAATGGGATCGTTTGAATGGACTCACGCTGTTTCTGCCGCATGGTTATGAAGGCCAGGGACCCGAACATTCTTCCGGCCGTATCGAACGCTTTCTGCAACTGACTGCACACGACAATATCCAGATCATCCAGCCCAGCACGCCGGCGCAAATGTTTCATGTACTACGCCGGCAAATTGCGCGGCCTTATCGCAAACCCCTGATTCTATTTACCCCGAAAAGTCTTTTAAGACACCCGGATGCGATTTCCCTGCTCCCGGAACTGGCTGACGGCAGTTTCCAGCCAGTGCTGGATAACGCAGAAAACGACGCGCCGGAAAAAGTAACCCGGTTGGTGTTTTGCAGCGGCCGGATTTATTACGACCTGGCGCAGGCTCGCAAAGAAAGCGCGCTTGAACATATCGCTCTGATCCGAGTCGAGCAGTTGTACCCCGTTCCGGATGTCGAGTTGAAGATTTTGTTTGAGCGCTATGCCAATGCGCGGGAATTGATCTGGGCTCAGGATGAACCTCGCAATCAAGGGCCCTGGCGGTTCATGGCGCATTACCTGCGGCAACTTTCGATACTGCCATTGCGCTACGCAGGACGCCCGGAATCCTCGGCGCCTGCCACTGGCGTTGCCAGTCAGCACAAAATTCAACTGGAAACCATCATCAATGCTGCCTTGCACTAGCCATGAATAAAAAACCCCGCGAACGCGGGGTTTTTTATTCATGCATGACGCTGAATTTCAAGCGATACGGCAATCATCGAGGGTTTTTCCCTGGCCCTCTAGTTCAAGCACCCAACGAGGGCGACGACCGCGGCCAGTCCAGGTATTGCCGCTTGCAGGGTCGCGATACTTGGCGGCAACGCTACTGCGGACTTTGCTTTTCCCGGCGCCAATGCGACCAGTCAGACCGAGATCTGCGGCAGAGATGCCAAATTGCGCCATCAATTGCTTGATTTCTGCAATCGCACCTGCCATTTCCTGCTGACGTACACCTTCAGCCTTGCGCTTGAGATCTTCGATTTGTGAAATTATTTCCAGATAGGAAGACATGTATATTCTCCAAGAATGTGTATGCCCGAAATGGTTGAGCGGCGTGATGATAATGAATCATCAATTAAGAACGCAATAATTAATCGTTAATTTTTTTGAAAGCGCTGATTTATCCTGTGTTCCCGCCCAGCACGGCGACACCCTGAAGCGAGAAAAGTATCGACGGAATCTTGCTGAAGGGAATGAAATGACCAAACGCAAACGCCTGCCGCCGCGCAGCAAGACCGGCCGCTTCAAAAAGCGCTGATTCTTGGGCTATCATCGGCGCATGAAGTCTTGAGGAAACGACCATGAACGCCACCGCCAAAAAACAGACCGCCGCGCGCAAAGCCAAGCCGGAATCGGAATTGCAGGAACTTGAAACAGCCATCGCCAAAGGATGGACCTGTGTTCGCGCATCCAAACGCTACAAAGCCGCCAAGGAACGCACCAAGCGCGGATGATTTACCTTCTGGATACAAGCGTCTGTATCGAGTACACGGCAGAGAACCGCGCCATCATGGCAAAGGTTCACCAGCACACGCCGAAAGAACTCGGCATCTCCGCAATCACCCTGCTTGAACTCGAACGCGGCATCTTCATGGCCGCGCCCGCCTTCAAGAAAAGCAATCGGGAATTCCTCGAGCGCTTCCTGAAACAAGTCAAAGTGTTCCCGTTCGACAAGAAAGCCGCGCTTCACGCCGCGCCGCTGTTCGCCAAATGGGAACGGCAAGGCTGCCGGCCTGGCGAAATGGACGGGCTGATTGCCTGTCACTCCAACGGACTCGGCTTAAAGCTCGCCTACTGTGACGGTGACTTTCAACGCCTCAAGCTGCCACGCCTGGAACTCTGGCCCAAGCGTTAAGCAAGCCGCAACAGCCTCTCCGGCCGCACGCCGGCATCACGCCGACCCAACCGCACCGGCAACTCCCGCACCAGCAACTGCAAGGCCACCCGCACCAGGTGCGATTCATCCGGCGTCAATGCGAACGCCACCCCGGACAGCTTCGACTCGATCTCACGATTGCGTGTTTGCAGATAGGACAGGTCAGCCAGACGGGCGCGCAGATTCGCCAGATATATCCCGCCCCGTTTCCGCATCTCAGCTCTCCCAAGTCCGATGGCTTTTGTGAATCGAAAAAGTTTCGTTGATGCAATTGATTGTTTCTGGCCGTTTTACCGGCCGGAACGCGCGAGTTTTGGGAAGGGCGAAAAATGTGCGAAACGAGGGGAAAAGTGCCCAAAGCATTGAAACCGGGTTTTTTGTTTTGGCTGCCGCTTGATTTTACATAATATGCATTCAGTACTTTTGTGACGCCTAGTTACAGAGAAAGCGAGTCATCCTTTATAGTGCGCGCCATGCTTGGTAAGTCCTCACGACGCTGCGCCGTCTCCAAACCTGTTCGCAAACCTCTCGCCCCACGCGTCACCGCTTTGCTGCGCGAAGTCTGGTGGCTGGCTGCTGTGGGGGTGGCTTTGTATCTGGGCATGATTCTGCTGACTTATCACGTCGCAGACCCAGGCTGGTCACGCATCGGCGGGGATCAATCCGTGCTCAATGCCGGTGGTCCTTTTGGCGCATGGTTTTCGGATCTTCTGCTGTATCTGTTTGGTGCTTCCGCATGGTTATGGGTCGCGCTATCGCTGTTTCTGGTTTGGTGGGGCTATCACCGGATCGGCGAATCGGAACATCGCGAGTCGGAACATCGCCACGGGCTCGGCATCACCCTGGGCGGTTTCATGCTGGTGCTCCTGAGCAGCAGCACGCTGGAATCGATGCGCTTTCATAGCCTGCCCATGCAATTGCCGCTCACCACCGGCGGCGCGC
This sequence comes from Pseudomonadota bacterium, assembly GCA_030691265.1. Taxonomy (GTDB): domain Bacteria; phylum Pseudomonadota; class Gammaproteobacteria; order Burkholderiales; family Thiobacillaceae; genus PFJX01. The sequence goes on along the minus strand of JAUYET010000046.1, from coordinate 5,229 downwards.
TGGGCGATAGCCTTGCGCGGCTGGTGCAAGGCATCTTCGGTTTTGATGGCGGCACGGTGTTGCTGCTGCTGGCTTGGGGGGCTGGCTTTAGCTTGTTTACCGGCTTGTCCTGGGTTGAACTTGCCGAAAAAGTTGGCAGCGGCCTGGAGACCTTATTCAAGCTCTTGTTGGGTAAATGGCAGGCCCGGCGCGATCGTAAAGTCGGCGTGGAGGCGACGACCGAGCGCGAAGAAATCGTGCGCCAGGAACGCAAGCGGATACGCAAGGACCCGCCAGTACGCATAGAAGCGCCGGTGCTGGTGATTGAAAAATCCGAGCGTGTGCAGGAAGAACGCCAGGTTTCATTATTTCCAGACTCACCCGACACACAGCGCCCGCCCCTGCGTTTGCTGGATGAAGCAACGCAGGCCGCAACGCAGATCGATCAAGCCAGTCTGGAGGCGACTTCCCGGCTGATCGAACGCAAATTGCGCGAGTTTGGCGTCGAAGTGAAGGTGCTGGCGGCCTATCCGGGGCCGGTCATTACCCGCTATGAAGTGGAGCCGGCATCCGGCGTCAAAGGCAGCCAGATCACCAATCTGGCCAAAGACCTGGCGCGCGCGTTGTCGCTGGTCAGCATCCGCGTCGTGGAAACCATTCCGGGCAAGAATTGCATGGGGCTGGAGCTGCCCAATTCCCAACGACAAATCGTCCGCTTATCGGAAATCCTGTCGGCCAAGGTCTACAACGACAACGCTTCGCCGCTCACCCTGGCGATGGGCAAGGAAATCAGCGGCAATCCCATCGTCGCGGACCTGGGCAAGATGCCGCATGTGCTGGTCGCCGGTTCGACCGGTTCGGGCAAGTCCGTCGCCATCAACGCGATGATTCTGTCGCTGATCTACAAATCGACGCCGCAGGATGTGCGCCTGATCATGATCGACCCGAAAATGCTGGAGCTTTCCACCTACGAAGGCATTCCGCATTTGCTCGCCCCCGTCGTCACCGACATGAAGCTGGCGGCTTCCGCGTTGAACTGGTGCGTCGGTGAAATGGACAAGCGCTATCGACTGATGTCGAAACTGGGCGTGCGCAACATTGCCGGTTTCAACCAGAAGCTGCGCGACGCGGAAAAGGCCGGCCAGCCCTTGAGCAATCCGTTCTCGATTACGCCGGAAAGCCCGGAACGCCTGGCCACCCTGCCCTTCATCGTCGTCCTGATCGACGAACTCGCCGACCTGATGATGGTGGCCGGCAAGAAGGTGGAAGAACTCATCGCCCGGCTGGCCCAGAAGGCGCGCGCATCCGGCATTCATCTGGTGCTGGCGACGCAACGGCCTTCGGTGGACGTCATTACCGGCCTGATCAAGGCCAACATTCCGACCCGCGTTTCCTTCCAGGTCACCAGCCGCATCGACTCCCGCACCATTCTCGACCAGCAAGGCGCCGAATCGCTGCTCGGCCAGGGCGACATGCTCTACCTGCCGCCTGGCCACGGCGTGCCAACCCGCTTGCACGGCGCGTTTGTTTCCGACGACGAAGTTCACCGCGTTACTGCATGGCTGAAGGAACTTGGGCCGCCGCAATATGACGAAAGCATTCTGGAAAGCCCGGATGAGGATGCCGATGAAAGCAACGACGACAAGAGTGCGGAAGCCGACCCGCTGTATGACGATGCGGTCGCTTATGTGCTCAAGAGCCGTCGCGCCTCGATCTCATCGGTGCAGCGGCAATTGCGCATCGGCTATAACCGGGCTGCCAGACTCATCGAGGCGATGGAAAACGCAGGCCTCGTTTCTTCCATGCAAACCAATGGCAACCGTGAAGTGATCGCCCCCAAACATGATTCGTAATGCACTGATTTCCCTAGTTATTCTTACTGCTGCCACACCTGTTTTGGCCGATGCCAAAGCGCGTCTGGAAGCCTTTATCGATAGCACCAAGGGCCTCAAAGCCAACTTCACTCAAACCGTCACCGACCGCGCCGGACGCAAGACGCAAGAAGCCAGCGGCAATCTGTATTTCTCCCGTCCGGGAAAATTCCGCTGGATCTATCAGAAACCCTACGCCCAGATCATCGTCGGCGATGGCAAGAAACTCTGGATACACGATGAAGATCTCGATCAGGTCACCGTGCGCAAGCTGGACCGTGCGCTGGGCGACAGTCCCGCCGCGCTGCTGGCGGGCGATAACGACATCGAAAAACTGTTCAGCCTGAAGGACGCCGGCATCAAGGACGGGATCGAATGGCTGGAAGCGACGCCCAAAAGCAAAGAAGGCAGCTTCGAGAAAGTGCGCATGGGCTTCAAGGGCGACGACTTGCAGGTCATGGAACTGAAGGACAACTTTGGTCAAACCACACTGCTGCGTTTCTCCAACCTGCAACGCAACCCGTCCATGGGCGCCAGCCTGTTTCGTTTTGCCCCCCCCAAGGGTGCTGACGTCATTGGCGACCGCTGATCTGTTTGCTTCTCCGCCGCAGACTGCCGGGGATATCAAGCACGAGTTGAACGCCCCCCTGGCCGAACGACTGCGGCCCAGCAATATCGATCAGGTCATCGGCCAGACTCATTTGCTCGGCCCAGGCCGGCCGCTGCGGCTGACCTTCGAATCCGGCAAGCCTCACTCCATGATTCTGTGGGGACCGCCCGGCGTCGGCAAAACCACGCTGGCGCGCCTGATGGCCAGCCATTTCGATGCCGATTTCATCCAGATTTCCGCTGTTTTGGCCGGCGTCAAAGAAATCCGCGAATCGATCGAACGCGCCCGCGTCAACCGTAGCGCCGGACGCCAGACCATCCTGTTCGTGGATGAAGTACATCGTTTCAACAAAGCGCAGCAGGACGCCTTCCTGCCGCACGTGGAATCCGGCCTGATCACCTTCATCGGCGCCACCACCGAAAATCCCTCCTTCGAAGTGGTCGGCGCCCTCCTCTCCCGCGCCCAGGTTTATGTCCTCAAGCCGCTGGACGAAGACGGTCTCGCCGCGCTGCTGGAGCGCGCGCTGAACGAAGCAGAACTCGGTGATGGAAAAACCGACATCAGCCTGACCGACGATGCCCGCCAGCTCCTGATCGGCTACGCCGACGGCGACGGTCGCCGCCTGCTCAACCTGCTCGACCAACTGATAACCGCAGCCCGCGCGGCAGGTCGGGATAATACCGACACAGCCTTCATCGCCGACGCCGCCTTCATCGGTGTAGCGCTGGCCCCGTCCCGCCGCCGTTTCGACAAGGGCGGCGACGCCTTCTACGACCAGATTTCCGCCTTGCACAAATCCGTCCGCGGCTCCAGCCCGGATGCCGCTCTGTACTGGCTCAGCCGCATGCTCGACGGCGGCGCCGACCCGCTTTATCTCGGCCGCCGCCTCATCCGCATGGCAGTGGAAGACATCGGTCTGGCCGATCCGCGCGCTTTAAGCACGGCGTTGGACGCGGTCGCCACCTTCGAGCGCCTGGGCAGTCCGGAAGGCGAACTGGCGCTGGCTCAAGCCGTGCTCTACCTGGCTGCCGCGCCCAAGAGCAACGCGGTCTACAGCGCATGGAAGGCCGCACAGGCTTTCATCTCGCAAGACGGCTCCCGTCCGGTGCCGGTGCATCTGCGTAACGCGCCCACCAAGCTGATGAAAGAACTCGGCTATGGTCACGCCTACCGTTATGCCCATGACGAACCGGAAGCCTACGCCGCGGGAGAACACTACTTTCCCGACGAGTTGCCCCACCCTCCCCGCTTCTACCAGCCGACGCCACGCGGCCTGGAAGGAAAAATCGGGGAACGACTGGCCTATCTCAAAACGCTCGATGCCGCGGCAGGCAAGCGCAGCAAATAGACCTGGCAGTTCAAAAGGTCTCAACCGTGCTTATCGGATTAACCTAGAAACCTCAGTTGACGGATAAATTCATTACGACTCAATGTGTTGCGAGGTTTCTGTAGGTGCGAATTCATTCGCACCGAAGTCGTTGATTGTGCGAATAAATTCGCACCTACGAGCACCTCAACTGAGGTTTCTAGAATTAACACACCCACTACCGGTAGTGACGTTGGTTGGGCAAAGCGAAGCGTGCCCAACGAACCGGCTGTTACCGGCGGCGCAGTCCACGCACCATCTGCCACGCCACCCAACCGCGCTGCACCCATTTCGTGATCCGCAGAGGTCGCAGCACCACGAGCAAGACGACGCCGCCGACTATCAAGGCGGGATTGCGCTTGATTACACGCAATGCGGCCAGTCCCTGATCGACCCGCGCCAACGGAATGCGCCATAGCTCGATGTTTTGCGCCAATGCTGTCCGTTGCGTTGCCGCCAGCGCAACCAGGCGTTCACGTTGTTCAGCCAGGCGGGCTAGTTTTTCGTTCATGAACGGGAAACGAGTTGCTGCCGGTCTTTCAACAATTCCGACATGCTCGCTGCAAAGACTCTCGGCTTCGTTCTCGCTTTGTACAGAGCGAATCTCCATACGGCGATGCCGGCCGCCAGAAACAGCCCGGCAAGCATCCCCAACACCAGAAGACGGTACGTATCCCAGAACGCCACCACCAGCAGTAGCGTTGCCAGCAGCACGCCGACCCCCAGGCAAAACAGCGCGGCCAACGCCAACACCAGCAGCGAGATGAAATGCTCCCGCTCCTCCTCCAGGTCCGCGGACAGCAGATCGAGGCGCGTATGTGCGATGGCAACCAGCGTTGCTGCTAACGTGCTCAGCGACTCCAGTAGCCCCTTGCTTGCGCCGGGCGTTTTCTCGGACATGACGAAACGCCTAGCGGCGGCCGATGAGAAAACCAAGAACCAGACCGATACCGGCGGCGACGCCGACGGCATTCCACGGGTTTTCATGGACATAAACATCGGTCGCCTTGGCTGCCGCTTTGGTTTTTGCCACCAAAGCCTCCTGTGCCTCAAGCATCCTGGCTTTCACCACCTTAAGTGACTCTTCCGCCTTGGCGCGCACCTCGGCCAACTTCTCACCGCCCTGGCTGGCGGTCGCGGCCAGCAGCGCTTCCGCATCCGCCACCACCACTTTGAAATCGGCGATCAATTGTTCTTTGGTGACTTCGTTAGACAAGGTATTCATGTTTTTCTCCGTTGTGGGTTCAATCGAGGGCATAGTTTATGTGGGGTATCCATACAAATGCGGCGATCCAGCGCGTAGGTTTGGCTGACGCCAGGAAGCCCAATATTCACCGTGACTTGAGCTACCCCGTAGGTTGGGCAAAGCGAAGCGTGCCCAACATTCCACGCGCAAAACGTTG
>JAUYET010000059.1 GCA_030691265.1 Pseudomonadota bacterium | reverse complement strand
GCCTGCGCGCGTTGTACTTCCTGATGGCCGAGGTGGCCGACCGCTTCCAGCTGCTGAAATACGGCCTCGCCATGGTGCTCACCTTCATCGGCGCCAAGATGCTGATCGCGCCCTGGTATCACGTGCCGGTGCAGGCTTCGCTGGCCATCGTCGCGGTGCTGATCGGGGCCAGCGTGGTCGCCAGTCTGATCGCCACGCGCAAGAGGACGGCATGATGTTGACGCGCTTGTTCGCCAGTGCGCTTTTCCTGTTCGCGCTCGGCGGCTGCGCCGAGCCGCCCTATACCAACGTCGATAACGCCCAGTTGAAAACGCTGCTGGCGCAGGGCGTGCCGATCTACGACGTCCGCCGGCCGGAGGAATGGCGGCAGACCGGCGTGGTGGCGGGCAGCCGCAAACTGACCTTCGTCGATGCCGGCAGCCGCCCGCAGTCGGATTTCTTCCCCGCCATCACGCGGGAAGTGCGTCGCGATCAGCCGGTCATCGTCATCTGCCGCACCGGCAACCGTACCGACTCGCTGGCGCGCGAACTGATGGAAAAGATGGGCTATACGCAGGTCTACAACGTGCAGAACGGCATCGCCGGCTGGATCGGCGAAGGCAATCCGGTCGTCAGGAATTAAGGTAAAGCACACCATGACCGACCCCAACAAACCCAACCCGCTGCTCGAACTCCTGGTCACGCTGGTCATTCCCTCGCTCATCCTGATGAAACTCTCCGGCCCGGAGAGTCTGGGTGCGGCGGGCGCGCTGCTGCTGGCGCTGGCTTTCCCGCTGGGCTGGGGCGCGCGGGATTTTATCGCGCGGCGCAAGCTCAACCTGTTCGCCGCGCTGGGCCTGGTCAGCATCCTGCTCACCGGCGGCATCGGCCTGCTGCAACTGGATACCCAATGGCTGGCGATCAAGGAAGCCGCCATCCCCGGCCTGCTCGGCCTGGTCGTGGCGATCTCCGCGCATACCCGCTACCCGCTGGTGCGCGTGCTGCTGTTCACCCCGGCGCTGATGGACGTCGAGCGTATCCAGAGCGCCCTCGATCAGCGCGGCAACCGCGCCGCCTTCGAGGCGCGCCTGAGAACGGCCACCTGGATGCTGGCCGGCTCGTTCTTCTTCTCCGCCGTCATGAATTACGGCCTCGCCACCTGGATCGTCGTCAGCCCGGCAGGCAGCGCCGCCTTCAACGAGGAACTGGGGCGGCTCACCCTGCTGAGCTATCCCATGATCGCGCTGCCGTCGATGCTGATCATGATGCTGGCGCTCTACTACCTGGCGCGCACGATCCATGCGCTCGCCGGGCTGAAACTGACTGAAGCGCTCAAACACTGAACTTTCGGAGTACGACCATGAACCCTGAACAGCAACGCGCCATCCTCACCATCGCCCTGTATGCGGCCTTCGCCGACGGCGTCAAGGACGACCGCGAGCGCGAAGAGATCCGCCGCATCGCCGAGTCACTTGCCACCCCGCTCTCCGGTGAAGCCGGCGCGCCCGATCTGGCCCGGCTCTATCAGGACGTGCTGCTCAAGCGGGTGACGCTGGAAGCGGCCGCCGCCGCGCTGAGTGAGCCCGGCGAACGCCAGTTGGCGTATGAAATGGCAGACTGCGTCTGCAATGCCGACGGTCGCCCGAGCGAGGCGGAGCGCCGTGTCCTGAACGAGTTGAAAACCTTGCTCGATCTCGATGCCGCGCAGGCGGATGTCATCGAAGGCGAAGCTGACGCCATCGTCGATCTTTCCGAGGCTGCCGCACCCGCTGCGGTAGTAACAGCCGCCGGCCCGGTGGTGGCGGCGCGGGCGAATGAACAGCCCCCACGCTCACTCCCGTTCGCTGCCCCCCGAGGGGGCGAAATTCCCGCCTTGGGGCGGCCCGACGGCGTGAATGTGTCCGCAGAGGAACTGGACCAGTCCATCCTCAACTACAGCCTGATGAACGGCGCGCTGGAACTGCTGCCGCAGTCGTGGGCGTCGATGGCGATCATTCCGTTGCAGATCAAGATGGTCTACGGCATCGGGCACGCGCACGGAGTGGAGCTCGACCAGGGCCACATCAAGGAATTCATCGTCGCCGCCGGGGTCGGCCTGACCTCGCAATACCTCGAACAAATCGGCCGCAAGCTCTTGGGCGGGCTGCTCGGCAAGATGGCGGGCAAGACCTTGGGTAACGTGGGGGGGGCGGCCACCGGCATGGCCTTCTCCTTCGCCACCACCTATGCGCTGAGGCAGGTTGCCAAACGCTATTACGCCGATGGGCGGGTGATGAGCACGGCGGCGCTGAAAGACACCTTCCAGAACCTGCTTGGGCCTGCCAAGCAGTTGCAGACGCACTATCTGCCGCAAATCCGCGAGCAGGCCGAAACGCTCGACATGGGCCGGGTGATGACGATGGTGCGCGGCGGCTAAACGATCAATCGAAACCGGAGATCGAGATGAACGAAACGAAATCTGACGTTGCACCCAACGCCCACCTCGGCTTCCGCATCGCCGTGGGCGTGGCGGGCCTTGCCCTGATCGCCCTGTTCGTCATGCTGGGCAGTGTGGCAATGAAGCAATCCGCCACCACGCGGGCCCTGGAAACCCATGAATCCCTCCGGGAAGCGCCGCCCCCGGACGCCCCCGTACCCGTTCAACCCAGAGAAAACCCATGAAACGCCTCGAACACGGACTCGAAACCTTCATCTTCAACAGCCGCTGGCTGCTCGCGCCGTTCTATCTGGGCCTGGTGGCCGCCATCGGCCTGTTGCTGATCAAGTTCGCCAAAGCCTTTATCGCCGCCTTGCCGGTGGTGTTCGAAGGCAGCGGCGGCGATGCCATGATCGCCATCCTGACCCTGGTGGACATCACCCTGGTGGCCAATCTGTTGCTGATCATCATCTTCGCCGGCTACGAAAACTTCATTTCCAAGATCGACACCGGCGACCACGAAGACCGGCCGGAATGGATGGGCCACGTGAGTTTCTCCGACCTCAAACTCAAGCTGATCGGCTCCATCGTCGCCATTTCCGGTATCGAACTGCTGAAGTACTTCGTCAATGTCAAACAGGCCACCGAGCATGAGTTGATGTGGGTGGTGATCATCCACCTCACCCTGGTGTTCTCCGGCGTGATGTTCGCCCTGATGGATCGCATCGCCGGCGGCAATCATGGCGCTGCCACGACGAAACACGGGGACGACAAGGAGTAACCGACATGGCCGCCGCCTCGCCGCTCAGCCGCCGTCTGACCCCCTGGCTGGCCTTGACCGGCCTGGCGTTGCTCGCCTTCCTGGTGTTGACGCCCTTCCTCGTGCCGCTGGTCTGGGCGGGCGTGCTGGCCTACGCTTCCTGGCCGCTGGCCGAGTGGATACGCGCGCGTTGCGGCGGCCGCGATACGCTGGCCGCCAGCCTGGCCACCGGGCTGGCCGCGTTGACCCTGTTCGCGCCCCTGCTGTGGCTGGGCTGGGTGGCGCAGCAGGAGGTGGGCGGGGTAGTTCGCGCCTTGCTGGCTTTCGTGGCCGCACCGCCGGACGTGCCGGAATTCCTGCTCGGCATCCCCTGGCTGGGAGACTGGCTGGCGCAACAACGGTCGTTGCTGCTGGCTGACCCGCAAGGTGTGATCGCAGCGCTCAAGACTTGGTTTGCGGCGCATGCCGGGGATGCGGCCCAGCTTGCCGGCGGTATCGGCCGCAATCTGGCCAAGCTGGTGCTGGTACTGGTGATCCTGTTCTTCTTCTACCGCGATGGCGCGCGCATGGTGAGTGAGCTACGCCATGTATTGGCGCGTTTCATCGGCCCGCGCACGCACGGCTATCTCGCCGCCGCCGGAACCACCACCCGCGCCGTGGTCTACGGCGTGCTGCTCACCGCCCTGGTCCAGGGCGCCTTCGCCGGCGCCGGCTACTGGGTGGCCGGGCTGGCTTCGCCGGTGACGCTGGGCGTACTGACCGCCTTGTTCGCGCTGATTCCCTTCGCCACCCCCCTGGCCTGGGGCGGCGCCGGCGCCTGGCTGTTGTTCCAGGGCGAGACCGGGGCGGCCATCGGCGTCTGGATCTGGGGCGCTGCGGTGGTGAGCCAGATCGACAACGTGTTGCGCCCGCTGTTCATCAGCAGCGTCGGCGCGATTCCCTTCCTGCTGGTGCTGTTCGGCGTGTTGGGCGGCCTGCTCGCCTTCGGCCTGGTGGGCTTGTTCGCCGGCCCCATCGTGCTGGCGGTGGCCTGGGCGGTGTGGCGCGAATGGGCGGTGCATCTGGATGAGGATGCCGCCGGAGAATCGCCATGATGGCGCGCGACTTCAGCCATGAATTGCGGCGCGCCGACTCGCTCACGCTGCGTCTGGCTTTCGTCGGCCTGGGTGCCGCGTTTCTCGCCCTGGGGGTGGTGGGCATCTTCCTGCCGCTGCTGCCGACCACGCCCTTCCTGCTGCTTGCCGCCGCCTGTTTCGCCCGCGCCTCGCGCCGTCTGCACCACTGGCTGCTCAACCACGCCGTGCTCGGACCCCTCGTTCTGGAGTGGCGCGAACACCGCGCCATCCCGTACCGGGCGAAGCGCGCCGGCCTCTGGCTGATGGCGGCGAGCATGATCATGTCGATCGTCTTCTTCCTGGCCGACTGGCGAGCAAGGTTGGCGATGGCAGCCGGCGGGCTCGTGTTGGGCTTCATTCTGTGGCGCATCCCGTCGCGCGACGCGCCCGGCGCACGAGGCGAGCCATGAATAAGCGAAAGCATGACGACAGCCGCTGACGCGCTCCAGCGTGCTGCTGCTGGACGAGGCGCACAAAATGGCGCAGCGTCCTGTGCGCAAGGCGTCAGGCTGAAAGGAAAAAACATGCTGCTCATCTCGCGACTGGTCACCTGGATATGCCTGTCCCTGCTGTGCGTCGTATCGGCGCACGCGCAGGGCGTGCATGTGCTGACCGTGAAGGGCGCCATCAGCCCGGCCAGCGCCGACTATCTGGTGCGCGGCATCAACCAGGCGGCGGCGGCGAAAGCCCGCCTGCTGGTGATCGAAATGGATACGCCGGGCGGCCTGGATAGCTCGATGCGCGACATCATCAAAGCCATCCTGGCCTCTCCCGTGCCGGTGGCGACCTATGTCTCGCCGCAAGGCGCGCGCGCCGCCAGCGCCGGCACTTACATCCTCTATGCCAGCCACATCGCCGCGATGGCCCCGGCCACCAACCTGGGTGCGGCCACGCCGGTGGAGTTGGCGCCCAGCGGCGCGGGTGACAAACCCACCGGCAAGCCGGACAAGAAGGGAGAAAATCTCGCCGACGCCCCGCCTCCGGATGCCAAGGCCAGGAAAGCGGTCAACGACGCCGCCGCCTACATCCGCAGCCTGGCCGAACTGCGCGGGCGCAATGCCGACTGGGCGGAGCGGGCAGTGCGCGAGGCGGTCAGCCTGTCCGCCGAGGCGGCGCTGAAGGCGAAAGTGGTGGACGTGGTGGCGGCCGATCTGGCCGACCTGTTGAAGCAGCTGGATGGCCGCAAGGTGAAGCTCGCAACAGGGGAAATGACAGGTGAAATCACCCTGGACACCGCCGGGTTGAGCATCACCCGCGTCGAGCCGGACTGGCGCAGCCGGCTGCTGGCGGTCATCGGCGATCCCGGCATCGCCTATATCCTGCTGCTGCTAGGCATCTACGGACTGCTCTACGAATTTTCCAATCCCGGCATGCTGTTTCCCGGCGTGGTCGGCGGTATCTGCCTGTTGCTCGCGCTGTTCGCGCTGCAAATGATGCCGGTCAGCTATGCCGGGCTGGCGCTCATCGCGCTCGGCATCGCCTTCATGCTGGCGGAGGCCTTTCTGCCCAGCTTCGGCGCGCTGGGGCTAGGCGGCATCATCGCTTTCGTGCTCGGCTCGGTGATGCTGATCGACACCGACCTGCCCGGCTACGGCATCTCCTGGGCGCTGATCGTGCCGCTGGCGGCCACCTCCGCTCTGTTCAGCTTCGCCGTCGGCGGCATGGCGCTGCGCGCCCGGCGTCGCCCGGTGCTCACCGGCGGCGAGGAATTGCCGGGCATGGAAGGTGAGGCCCTGGAAGACATCGACGGCGAAGGCTGGGCGCGCGTGCATGGCGAACTGTGGCGGGTGCAAAGCCGCGTGCCGCTGGCGCGCGGCGCAAAAATTCGGGTCACGGCGCTGCATGGCCTGACCCTGGAAGTGGAACCGATTACACCCCTCACCCCCAACCCCTCTCCCGCAAGCGGGAGAGGGGAGCGGCAAGCGTCGCTACGCGACGTTCACACTACCAAGGAGAACGACCATGTTTGAAATCGGCTGGCTTACCGCACCCCTGTTGATCCTGGCGCTACTGGCATACAGCTTTCGCATCCTGCGCGAGTACGAGCGCGGCGTCGTGTTCATGCTGGGACGCTTCTGGAAAGTGAAGGGACCGGGCCTGGTGCTGGTCATCCCCGGCGTGCAGCAGATGGTGCGAGTCGATCTGCGCACCGTGGTATTCGACGTACCCAGCCAGGACGTGATCTCGCGCGACAACGTCTCGGTCAAGGTCAACGCGGTGGTGTATTTCCGCGTCGTCGATCCGGCCAAGTCCATCCTGCAGGTGGAAGATTTCATGAACGCCACCAGCCAGCTCGCGCAAACCACGCTGCGCTCGGTGCTGGGCAAGCACGAGATGGATGAGATGCTGGCGGAGCGGGAGAAGCTCAACCTGGACATTCAAAAGAGCCTGGATGCGCAAACGGATGCCTGGGGCATCAAGGTCTCCAACGTCGAAATCAAGCATGTGGACATCAACGAATCCATGGTGCGCGCCATCGCCAAACAGGCGGAAGCGGAGCGCGAGCGGCGCGCCAAGGTGATCCACGCCGAAGGCGAGTTGCAGGCCTCGGAAAAGCTGCTGGCGGCGGCCGAAATCCTGTCCAGAAACCCGCAGGCCATGCAGTTGCGCTACTTGCAGACGCTCGCCGGTATCGCCGGCGACAAGACCAACACCATCGTCTTCCCGGTGCCGGGGGAATTCATGGACCTGCTGACGCGGGGTAAAACGCCACAAGAGAAGGCGTAAGTCCCATCCCTGCCACACACGGAATGACCGCGATGAACTTTGGCCAGGCCATCCATTGGAAAGCGCGCGGGCGCCAGCGGACAGGGCTGATCGCGGCGAGCCTGGCCTGGATCCAGTTGTCCGGGCTCGCCCATTACCTGACGGGCCCGAAATACGAGTTCCACATCGTCTTTCTGCTGCCGGTGATGGCCGTTTGCTGGTACGTCAGCGCAACAGCCGGCTTAGTCACGGCATTGCTCAGCGCGGCGGTCTGGGCGGCGGCGGATTGGCTGGCAGCTCCACCTGAAGCCGATCTCCAGGCGCTGCTGGTCAACGATGCCGTCAGGCTGGGCGTGTTTGCGCTGGTCATTGTTCTGGTCGATAGGCTGAGAAGGACGCATGAACATGAATCCGCCCTGGCCAGGGTCGATGTGCTTACGCAGTTGCCGAACCGGCGCGCCTTTTATGAGCTGGGTGCGACCGAGACCCTGCGGGCGCAACGTTACCGGCATCCGCTCACCGCGATCTCCCTGGACCTGGATAACTTCAAATCGGTCAATGATCGCGACGGCCATGACGCGGGAGACCGGGTACTGCGCACGGTTGCCGAGACGCTACAGAAAAATATCCGCGCGACGGATGTCGCGGCTCGGCTTGGCGGCGACGAGTTCGCGATTTTGCTGCCGGAGACGGGGCGAGAAGCGGCTGCGGCCATCGTCACCAAGCTGCAACAGCAACTGTCGAAAAACATGCAAAAGGGCGGCTGGCCGGTAACCGGCAGCTTTGGCGTGGTCACATACAGGACGCCGCCGGAGAGCATCGACGCATTGATGAAACAGGCGGATAAGCTGATGTACGACGCAAAGCAGAAAGGCAAAAACAGCGTCCTGCATGAGGTCATCCAGACGCGGCAGGAGTCCACGGCATGAATGAATTCTGGCTCTGCTTCGTGCCCCTGTTCATAGCGGTGGACGCAGTCGGCGTCTTGCCCGCGTTCCTCTCCTTGAGCCAGGGCATGGACCCGCCCCAGGCGCGGCGGGCGATTTATCACTCGATGGCGACCGCCACGGCGGTCGCGCTGGCCTTTCTCGCGCTGGGCACGGCGATCCTCGATCTGCTCGGTATCACGGTGGCCGATTTCATGGTGGCGGGCGGCATCCTGCTGTTCGTCCTGGCCATGGGCGATCTGCTCGCTGACGACAAGCTCCAGCGCCGGGTCGATGCCGACAGCCTGGGCGCCGTCCCCCTGGGCGTGCCGCTGATCACCGGACCCGCCGTGCTCACCACCTCGATGCTCCTGCTCAACCAATATGGCGCCGGATGGACGGCGGCGGCGATCGTCGCCAATATCCTGATCGCCGGCATCGTCTTCCGTTTCGCCGGCAGCATCAGCCGGGTGCTGGGGCGGGTGGGCGAGAAAATCGTTTCCAAGATCGCCATGCTGTTGCTCGCCGCCATCGCCGTGATGATGGTGCGCAAGGGCATCGAGGCCTTTATCTCGGCGGGTGTCGCCGGATGACCACGGGGAGCTTTACATGTATGCCCTCACCGCCCGCGCCACCTGTGACCGGCCGGGCGACCTTGCTGAATAGGGCTGTCATCACAATCAGGAGACCTGTATGGGACAGAAAATCGTATCGACCGCCCTCGCCATGCTGCTGCTCGGCGCACAGGCCCTGGCGTCGGAGGGTGTCGCGCTCACCGTCTTCGCCGGCCAGAGCACGCGCAACCACTGGGAGGATTTCTTCAGTTCGCCCAGTTCCCTCGACTTCGCCGCCTCCGGCCTGATCGCGGGGGCGCTGTCGAAACCGCTGGCGCGCTATTGGAACGGCGATCTGAGCCTGGAGATGGAAGGACAAGTGGTGAAGCATGTCGGCCAGCAGACCCACTGGGAATTGAACGCGCCGCTGGTGGCGCGCTGGCATCGTTTTCCCTGGAACCAGACCGTGGCCACCACGGCCGCCTTCGGCGCGGGGCCGTCCTGGTCCAGCACCACCCCGCCGCTGGAAGTGGAAACCCGCGGCGATAGCCAGCCCTGGCTGATCCACTGGTTCATGGAGCTGACGCTGGGGCCGCCCGGTGAGGACTGGTCGGCCTCGTTGCGCCTGCATCATCGTTCCACCGGCTTTGGCCTGACGGGTGATCAAGGCGGCCTGGATACCCTGGCGCTCGGCTTCAGGAAAGCCTTCTGATCCCGCCGGAAACCTCCCGGCGGTCTTACGCAACGGGGCGAGGCCGCTTAACATGAAAGACGCGGAGCGGCTCTTGACGCGCCCCTCGCCCGCTTGCGGGAGAGGGGCTGAGGGAGAGGGAAAACGGGCATGACTTTCATGCTCAGGGGCGCCTCTCAAAGTCATGCCCGTTAACGTGAAAGTGTGCGCCGCCCCCATAGCGCACATGCAAACGAGGAATCCAGCATGAAAGCCTTGCTGCTCTCCCTGCTACTGCTGCTGGCGGGCTGCGCGCCGACGCGACACTACGAAGCCGTGCTGGTGTTGCAGGATGTCGCGGCCATGCAAGGCCCTTCCCGACTCAAGCAGACCACGCCCGCGCCGCTGCGGCAGTCCGTTTCCTACACGGTGGCGGGACGCGCGCACCGCGCCGATCTGTACCTGCCCGGCCCGCTGGAAAAGTGCGGCGCGGACTGTCCGCGCGCCGCCCTCGTCGCTGTGCCCGGCGCGGTGCCGCTGGCCTCGGACGACCCGCGCTTCATCGCCTTCGCCACCACCCTGGCGCGCGCCGGCTTCGCGGTGCTGGCGCCGGAAATGCCGGGCTTCCGCCAGCTGCGCGTGCGCCCGTCGGACGCCCAGGAGATCGCCGCTGCCTTCCGCTATCTGGTCAGCCGCCCCGAACTCAGCCCCAATGGCCGCGCCGGCATGTTCGCTTTCAGTTACGCGGTCGGCCCGGCGCTGCTCGCCGCGCTGGAAGACGACATCCGCGCGCGGGTGCGCTTCGTCGTGGGTTTGGGCGGCTACCACGACTTGCCGCGCGCGATGCGCTACTTCACCTCCGGCTGGTTTGAACATGAGGGGAAATGGCGGCAGATCACCCCGGACGACACCGGCAGGATGGTGCTGGTCTATGCCAGCCTGGATTACCTGACACACGCGGCGACGGATCGCGATGTGTTCGAGCGCATGGTGGAACTGCGCGGCCGCGATCCGCACGCCGACCTGACACCGCTGGCCGCGGGTTTGAGCGCGGCAGGGAAGGCGGTCTATGCGTTGGCGGTCAACCCCGACCCGGCGCGCTTCCCCGAGCTGTTCGCCGGCTTGCCCGCGGCCATGCGCGCGGATATCGACCGCATGAACCTCGCGCGCCACGACCTGACCCCGCTGAAGGGGCGGCTGTTGCTGGTGCATGGCCGCAACGACAACCTCATTCCCTGGCCGGAGAGCCTGGCGCTGGCCGCCGCGGTCCCTGATGGGCAGGCCGAGGTGTTCCTCATCCATCGCGTCCTGGGCCATGTCGATCTGAGTTTTTCCAGCCTGTTTTCCTGGCGCTTCTGGCGCGAAGACCTGCCCGACCTGTGGCGCTTGTGGCGGGCGATCGACCTGCTGCTGGCGGAGCGGGAGGCGACATGAAGCCGGGCGTCAAGTGGCTCATCCTGCTGCTGCCGGGCCTGGGGCTGATCCTGGCCGCGCTCGCGCTGCCGCCCATCGCGCAACCGCCGCAGTATCACGATTTCGCCGATCAACGCGCCTGTTTCGGCCTACCCAATTGCCTGGATACCGCCTCCAACGCCCTGTTCGTGCTGGCCGGACTGATCGGCCTGCGCTTCCTGTACAGCCCGGCCGGGCGGCGCGCGTTTGTCGAGGCGCGCGAGGCGTGGCCTTATGCGCTGTTCTTTTTCGCCGCCATCCTGATCGGTTTTGGCTCCGGCTATTACCACCTCGCCCCCGACAACGCCAGCCTGCTGTGGGACAGGGCGGCGATCGCGCTGGCGTTCATGGCCTGGCTGGGCGCGATTCTGTGCGAGCGCGTCGGCCTCAAAGCCGGACTCATCCTGCTGCCGCTGCTGCTGATCGCCGGCCTCTCCAGCGTCTTTTACTGGGGCTGGAGCGAGGCGCGCGGCGCCGGCGACTTGCGCCCCTACCTGCTGATGCAGGCCTACCCGATGCTGCTGATTCCGCTGCTGCTCTGGCTGTATCCGCCGCGCTACAGCGGCGGGCGCGACATCCTGATCGTCATCGGGCTGTATCTGCTCGCCCTGCTGTTCGACCTGAGCGATCACGCGGTTTTCGGCCTGACCGGCGGCCTGGTCAGCGGCCACACCCTGAAGCACGTCGTCGCCGCGCTGGCTGTGTTTGTGGTCGCGCGGCATCTGCGCCGGCGGCAACCCCCACGCTCCGCCGCCCCCCGAGGGGGCGCTATGCCCGCCTTGGGGCGCCCCGGCGGTGGGCAAACTCCGTGAAGCCGGTTCTGCGCGCCGATGTCCGCCCCCGCGAACTGTGGGGCTGGGCGATGTTCGACTTCGCCAATTCCGGCTTTACCACCGTGGTCATCACCGCGCTGTTCAACGCCTATTTCGTCGCCGTGGTGGCGGGCAATGCGGCCTGGGCCACCTTCGCCTGGACCGCCGCGCTGGCGGTGTCCTATGCGCTGATCGTATTGACCGCGCCGCTGATCGGCGCCTGGGCCGACCGTCGCGCGGCGAAGAAAAAACTGCTCGCAATCACCACTGCGGGCTGCGTGCTGTTCACCGGCCTGCTTTATTTCGCGCAGACGGAAACGCTGTGGTTCGCCGTCGTCTGCGTGATCGCCGCCAACTTCTTTTACGGCAGCGGCGAGAACCTGATCGCGGCGTTTCTGCCGGAAATAGCCCAGTCCCGCGCCCTGGGCCGGGTGTCCGGCTGGGGCTGGAGTCTCGGTTATCTGGGCGGACTGACTACGCTGGGCCTGTGTCTGCTCTATGTCACCTGGGCCGAGGCACAGGGCCAGACCGCCGCGCAATACGTGCCGGTGACCATGCTGATCACCGCCGCCATCTTCGCGCTGGCCAGCCTGCCGACCTTCCTGTTGCTGCGCGAGCGCGCCGCGCCGCGCGCGGCCGAAGGCGCGGGGCCGGCACGGGCGCGGCCGCGGTTGACCCTAAACCGCTTGCATCTGCATTTGCGTTTATTCCCCGATCTGCGCCGTTTCCTGCTGTGCAGCGTGTTTTATCAGGCCGGCATCCAGACCGTCATCACCCTGGCCGCCGTCTATGCCACTCAGGCGATGGGCTTCACCACCTGGCAGGCCTTGCTGCTGATTTTCGTCGTCAACCTCACGGCGGCTATCGGCGCCTTCCTGTTCGGCCATGTGCAGGACCGCATCGGCCATGTCCGCACCATCGCGCTGATTTTGCTCGGCTGGATCGTGACTATCCTCCTGGCCTGGGCGGCGCCGGGGTTGCCAGAAGGGCCGGCCTTGTTCTGGGCGGCGGCGAACCTGGCCGGTTTCTGCCTGGGCGCGGCGCAATCCGCCGGCCGCGCGCTGGTGGGGGTGCTGGCGCCGCCTGCCCGACTGGCGGAGTTCTACGGCTTCTGGGGATTGTCGGTGAAGCTCGCCGCCATCGCCGGGCCGCTCACCTACGGCCTCACCACCTGGTTCAGCGGCGGCGACCACCGCCGCGCGCTGCTGCTGACCGGCGCTTATTTCATCATCGGGCTGATCCTGCTTGCCGGCGTGCGCGCCGGACGCGGCCGCCGCGCCGCTTTGCGCGCCGAACGCCTGGATCGGATCCCAGGATTACGATAGCGCGCATGCTCGCCGCCTTTCACCCCGACCTCCCCGCCGACGCCCAACGTCTGCTCGACATCGTGCGCGGCCTGGCGCGAGAGCTGCGGCCTGGGGCGGAGGGCATCGGCGGCCTCGGGCTGGAGCATGCGCTGGAGCGGGATTTCGGCCTCGACAGCCTGGCGCGGGTGGAATTGCTGGCGCGCATCGAGCGCGAACTGGGCGTCAGGCTGGCCGAAGCGGCGCTGGCCGAGGCCGAGACGCCGCGCGATCTGCTGCGCCTGATGGCCGGCGCGGCTTACGTTGAGAGGGGCCACGGCGAGGTGGCCACGCCGGTGCAAATGGCGGCGGTGCAAGCGGCTGGCGGCGAACGGCCGCCGGACAGTGTCGCCACGCTGACCGGGCTGCTCGACTGGCATGTCGCGCGGCATGGCGAGCAGGTACACATCACGCTGGTTGGCGAAGACGAGCGCGGCGAGGACATCAGCTATTGTTTGTTGCAGGCCGAAGCGCAGGCGCTGGCCGCCGGCCTGCTGGCGCAAGGTCTGAGCGCGGGCGAGCGGGTCGCCATCATGCTGCCCACCGGGCGCGAATTCTTCATCGCCTTCTACGGCGCGCTCTATGCCGGCTGCGTGCCGGTGCCGCTGTATCCGCCGGCGCGTCCCTCGCAGATCGAGGACCACATGCGGCGCATCGCCGGCATCGTCAGCAATGCCGAGGCCGCCTTGCTGATCACCGACGCGCGCGCCAGGCTGCTCGGGCATCTGCTGCGCGCCCAGTGCGCTTCGTTGCGCGGCGTCGCGACCGTCGCCGAACTGTCCCGCCCCGGCGCGTTGCCACCTTTGCCGACACTCGCTGCGCAGGACATCGCCTTCCTGCAATACACCTCGGGCAGCACCGGCAACCCCAAGGGGGTGGTGCTGAGCCACGCCAACCTGCTCGCCAATCTGCGCGCAATGGAGCAAGCCTCGGGCGTCACGCCGGCGGACGTTTTCGTGTCCTGGCTGCCGCTCTATCACGACATGGGGCTGATCGGCGCCTGCATGGGCAGCCTCTGCGTCGGCTTCCGCTTGGTGCTGCTGTCGCCGCTGGCCTTCCTGGCCCGGCCGGCGCGCTGGCTGTGGACACTCCACCGGCATCGCGCCACGGTCTCGGCGGCGCCCAACTTCGCCTATGAACTGTGCGCCAACAAGGCCGAAGATCGCGACCTCGACGGCCTCGATCTGAGTTGCTGGCGGCTGGCCTACAACGGCGCCGAGCCGGTCAGCCCGGACACCCTCGAGCGCTTTGCCGCGCGCGTCGCCCCTTATGGTTTTAACCCCGCCGCCATGACGCCGGTCTATGGCCTGGCGGAATCCTCCGTCGGGCTGGCCTTCCCGCCGCCCGGGCGCGGGCCGCTGATCGACCGCGTCGAGCGCGCCGCGCTCTCGACCACCGGCATCGCCCGCGTCGCCCCGGCGGAGGACGCGCACGCGCTGCGCATCGTTTCCTGCGGCCGGGCGCTGCCCGGCCATGCTATCCGCATCGTCGACGCTGCTGGGCGCGAACTGCCGGAACGCACTCAGGGGCGCGTGCAGTTCCGTGGCCCCTCCGCGACGCGCGGCTATTACCGCAACCCCGAGGCGACGGCCCGCCTGATCGACGGCGACTGGCTCAACAGCGGCGACCTGGGCTATCTGGCGGCGGGCGAGCTGTATCTGACCGGACGCGAGAAGGACATCATCATTCGCGGCGGCCACAACATCTACCCGCAGGAACTGGAAGAGGCGGCGGGCCGGGTGGCGGGCGTGCGCCGGGGCGGCGTGGCGGTATTCCCGGCCGCGCATGCCGGCACGGAGCGCCTGGTGGTGCTGGCCGAGACGCGCGAGAAAAGCCCTGAAGCGCGCGATCGCATCGCAGCCGAAATCAACCGTCTGGCGCTCGACCTCACCGGCCTGCCGGCCGACGACATCGTGCTGGCGCCGCCGCGTAGCGTGCTGAAGACCTCCAGCGGCAAGGTGCGCCGCGCCGCCTGCCGCGAACTGTATGAGCGAGGCGAATTGGCCGGCGACTTTGCCTCGAAGTTGGCCACCTCGCAGCGCCCGCCCTGGCGGCAGGCGCTGCGCCTGGCCGGCGCCGGCTTTCGGCGCGCGCCGGGCGTGCGTGGAGCCGATTTTGGAGTCTTTGGGCCTGGACGGTTTTCGCCAGCGCTGTATCCGTCTTCTGGCCCCTGATCGTGCTGGCCCCGTCGCTCGCGCTGCGCCGCCGCATCGCCCGCGCGGGCGCGCGCCTGGCCTTGCGGCTCACCGGCCTGTGGCCGCGCGTGGAAGGCTTGCACCACCTCGCCGGCGCCGGGCCGCTGCACCCGCAAGGGGTACGCCGGATTCGTAATGTCGCTAAAGCGACAACGACTCCGCTGCACCAGTTCTTGGCACGCCGGATTCGTAAGGCGGCAGAGCCGCCAACGACTCCGCTGCACCAGTTCTTGGCACGCCGGATTCGTAAGGCGGCAGAGCCGCCAACGACTCCGCTGATCCTGGTGGCCAATCACGCCAGCTATCTGGATGCGCTGATCCTCACCGCCGTGCTGCCGCCCCGCTTCGCCTATGTGGCCAAGCAGGAGTTGTTGCAGAAACCCTTCGCCGGCATTCCGCTGCGCCGGCTCGATGCCGCCTTCGTCGAACGCTTCGACAGCGCGCGCGGCGCGGAAGACACGCGCGGCCTGGAGGCGCGCGCGCGCACCGGCGATGCACTGATCTTCTTTCCCGAAGGCACCTTCCAGAGCCAGCCGGGACTGCTGCCGTTCCGGATGGGGGCGTTCGTCGCCGCCGCCCGCGCCGGCGCGCCGGTGGCGCCGGTCGCCCTGCTCGGCACCCGCGCCCTGCTGCGCGGTGAAAGCTTTTGGCCGTGCTACAGCACACTGCAAGTGCGGATCGGCACACCGCTAACGGCGCAAGGGGAAGACTGGCAAGCCGCATTGCGGCTGCGCGATGCCGCCCGCCGCTGGATTCTGGCGCGGCTGGACGAACCCGATACGGCGGCCTGAACTTGCGCGCGCGAAAGCTCATCGCTCCGACGCACTTCGCGCACGCCCTGCTCTGGCGCGGTGCGTGGTTCAGCGCCCTGTGGTGGGTGCTGACGCTGGGCCGCGCCGACAGTTGGAGAGTGGGCGCGGTGAGCGTGGCTCTGGCACTGGCCGCCAGCCTGATTTTGTTGCCACCGACCGGCAAGCGGCTGTCCTTGCGCGGTCTGGCGGGGTATCTCGCGTTTTTCCTGGCGCAATCCGTGCGCGGCGGCGTCCAGGTCGCCGGCATGGCGCTGAGCCCCCGCTTCGATCTGCGCCCCGGCGTGCTGGAAATCACGCTCCGCCTGCCGGATGGCGCCGGGCGGGTGGTGCTGGCGAATACCCTGAACCTGCTTGCCCGGCACCCTGAGCGTGGGCCTGGAGGGGGCGCATCTGCGCCTGCATGTGCTGGATACGCGCCGCCCCATCGCCGCCGAGGTGCGCGCCGCCGAGCAACATGTGGCGCGGATGTTCGGCCTGCGGCTGGCGGCGTAGGTTGGGCAAAGCGCAGCGTGCCCAACAACCCGTCGCCATGTTGGGCACGCTGCGCTTTGCCCAACCTACGACTACTTGCAACGGGATGAGAAAGGGATGCGCAACATGCTGACCAGTCTGTTGACCACCCTGCTCCTGGCCTATGGCGGCTTTGCCGCGCTGCTGTTCCTGTTTCAGGACAAGCTGGCCTATTACCCGCAGATCGGCCGCGAGATTCATGCCACGCCGCGCGAGCACGGCATGGATTACCAAGCACTGACCCTGGATACAGCCGACGGCGAACGGCTGGACGCCTGGTTCGTGCCGGCGCCGCAAGCACATGGCGTTGTGCTCATCCTGCACGGCAACGCCGGCAACATTTCCCAGCGCATGGACAGCATCGCCATGTTCCATCGCCTGGGCTATGGCGTGCTGATCTTCGACTATCGTGGTTACGGGCGCAGCAGCGGCAAACCTTCCGAGGCGGGCCTGCATCAGGATGCCCTGAGCGCCTGGGATTACCTCACCCGGCAGCGCGGCATCGCGCCCGCGCGCATCGTCCTGTTCGGCGAATCCCTCGGCGGTGCGGTGGCGGCCCGGCTGGCGGCGGAACTGGGGTCGCAAGGGCGGGGTCCGCAGGATCAGCCGGGCGCGCTGGTGCTGTCCTCGGTGTTCACCTCGGTGCCCGATCTCGCCGCCGATCTCTATCCCTGGCTGCCGGCGCGCTGGCTGGCGCGCCTGCGTTACGACACCGCCGCAGCGCTGGCGCAAACCCGCAGCCCGGTACTGGTCGCGCACAGTCCGGACGACGAGATCATCCCGTTCCGCCACGGGCAAAGGTTGTTCGCGGCGGCGGCGGCGCCCAAGGTCTTTTTGCAACTGGCGGGTGGCCACAACGACGGCTTCATCTTCATGCGCCCGGAATGGGTCGAGGTGCTGGCCGGGTTTTTGCGCGAGCACGTCGAGCGGTGAGGGGCGCCAGCGTGTAGGTCGGGTTAGCGAAGCGTCATCGACCCCGAAGGGGGAACCCGACCTACGCTGCTGGCGATGTGATCCTGTCCCGGCATGCGCGGGCGCGGCGCTCGCGTTTCGAATCGAGCAATACGAACAATAGGGGTCGAATATTCGAATTTATTTGGAGTTGGCAGCGGCCTATCCTGAAATGGGTCAGCCCCGTGCGACGCCCTGTCTGAAGTCAATGTTCAGGCCGAAATCGACCGAAACTGGAGATCAAAATGGACGACATCACCCCCGACACTTCGCCCAACCTCCATCCTGGCTTCATGCTGGGCGGCGTGGTCATGAGCAACCGCCTCAACCCGGTACGCGAACCCTACGCGTGCGTGCCGGCAGCCCTCGACCTCTCGCCGCACAGTCCTGCTGTGCAGGAACTCGTCCGCCTTGTCGCGCCGCCGGCTCTGGAGATCAAGACGTGATGTCAGCCATTGCCGGCAGCGACCTGCTTGCCCTGCTCGCCGCCATTCCCTTGGCCGCGCTGGGCGGCGAGGCGTTTCTCAAGGGGGTGCTCGGGGTGGCGGCTTGGTTGCGCCTGCCCAAACTGCTGGTAGCCACCACGCTGGCCGCCTTCGCCACCTCCAGCCCGGAGTTGACCGTCTCCAGCCTGGCGGCGCTGGCCGGCAAACCGGAGATCGGGCTGGGTGACGCGCTGGGCAGCAACGTGGTGAACATCGGTCTGATCCTCGGGCTGGCGCTGCTGTTCGGGTCGTTGTCGGCGCGGTTTGGCGAAATCAAGCGCGATTTCCTGCTGGCGCTGGCCGTGCCTGTGCTCACCCTGATCCTGGCGCTCGACGGCACGCTGTCGCAGGCGGAGGGCGTGTTGCTACTGGCGCTGTTCGCGTTCTGGCTGGCCCTGGCTGCTCGCCAGGCGATGCAACATCGCCGCGAGGGCACAGCGATGAGCGCGGCGGCGGGCGAGGAATCCACAGGCTCGCCGGTGCGCGCGTGGCTGTTCGCGGCGGTCGGCCTGGCCTGCCTGATTCTGGCCGGACGGCTATTCGTGGTGGGCGCTTCCGGCATTGCCGTGGCGCTGGGCATCCATGCCTATGTGATCGGCGCCAGCGTGGTGGCCATCGGCACCTCGTTGCCGGAACTGGTCACCACGCTGCTCGCCCGCCTGCGCGGCCACGACGACGTCGGGCTGGGCACCTTGCTGGGCAGCAATCTGTTCAACGGCCTGGCCATCGTCGGCGTCGCCGCCGCCCTGCATCCGATCCAGGCGCCGGTCGGCGAGATCGCAGCGGCGCTGGGCTTCGGCGTGCTGACGGTGCTGTTGATTCTGCCGCGTGCGGGCGCCATCTCGCGCCGGCGCGGCTTCGTCCTGCTGGCGGCTTATGTGGCCTTCGTGACGGCAACGCTGGCCCTTTGAGAGAACGCGAAAAACCATGACCCATCAAACTCCCTGGCATACGCAAACCGTCGAAGCCGCCTGCGCCGGCCTTGAGACCGATCCGATGCGCGGGCTTGCTCCCGAAGATACGGCGCGGCGTCTGGCGCGTTACGGTGAAAACCGCCTGATCGAGGCCAAACCGCGGCCGCTGTGGCTGAAATTTCTCGACCAGTTCAGGAATTTTCTGGTCATCGTGCTGCTGTTTGCCGCCGCGCTGGCGTGGGCGGTGGGCGACCTGAAGGATGCACTGGTGATTCTCCTCGTTGTGGTGTTCAACGCCGCGCTGGGCTTTTATCAGGAGCACCGCGCGGAACAGACCCTGGCCGCACTCAAGAACATGCTGGCGGCAAGCGCTCGGGTGCGGCGCGATGGCCGCGTGGTCGAACTGGATGCGACATTGCTGGTCCCCGGCGACATCGTGCTGCTGGAGGCGGGCGACCGCATTCCCGCCGACGGCCGGCTGCTGGCGGCGCACGCGCTGGAAGTGGATGAAGCGGCGCTGACCGGCGAATCGCACGCGGTCGGAAAATCGACCGCCGCGCTGGAAGTCGCCGACCTGCCGTTGGGTGATCGACTCAATCTGCTGTACATGAACACCGTGGTGACACGCGGACGGGCCGAGTTTTTGGTGACCGCGACCGGCATGGCGACCGAGATGGGCCGGCTTGCCGGCATGATCGCCGCCGCCCCCGAGTCGGAAACGCCGCTGCAAAAACAGCTCGACACCTTGGGCAAGAAGCTCGCCGCGATCGCCGGCGTGGTGGTGACGCTGATTTTCGCGCTCGATTTCGCGCGCGGCCTGCCCTGGACAGAAGCCGCCATGACCGCCGTCGCGCTGGCGGTGGCCGCCATCCCCGAAGGCCTGCCGGCGGTGGTGACGGTGACGCTCGCCATCGGCATGTGGCGCATGGCGAAAAACCGGGCGATTCTGAAAAAACTTTCCGCCGTGGAAACCCTGGGCTCGACCACGGTGATCTGCTCCGACAAGACCGGCACGCTGACGCTGAACCAGATGACCGCGCGCGCCGGCTGGTTCGCGGGCCAGCGGTTAACGGTAAGCGGCGAGGGTTATCTGCCGACCGGCGAAATCACTGTTTTGCTCCCTCTCCCGCAAGCGGGAGAGGGCTGGGGAGAGGGTGTGTCCAAGCGCGACCAAGCATCCAAAGCCCCTCACCCCCAGCCCCTCTCCCGCTTGCGGGAGAGGGGGGAAATTCGTCCCTTCCTGTTGCCCATGGTGCTCTGCACCGACTCGCGCGTGCGCGACGGCGCATTGATCGGCGACCCCACCGAGGGTGCGTTGTGGGTGTTGGCGCAAAAAGGCGGCCTCGACCCGGAAACTGAGCAGGATGAACAGCCGCGCATCGCCGAAATCCCGTTCGATTCGGCGCACAAGTTCATGGCCACCTTCCATCACGCCGGCGAGGTCGTGGAAATGTTCATCAAGGGCGCGCCAGACGTGTTGCTGGCGCACTCAAATGCCTGGCTAACCGAGACCGGTGAAACGTTGTTGGATGCGAACACGCGCCAGCATATCGAGCTGGAAAACGAACATCTCGCCACCCAGGCCTTGCGCGTGCTGGGTGTAGCGCGGCGGGTGATTTCCGCCCACGATTTCGATCCGGCAGGCGACTTGATGGCCTGGGCGCAAGACTGGACGTTCCTGGGTCTGGCCGGCCTGATGGACCCGCCGCGCGCCGAGGCGAAACGCGCCATCGCCCACTGCAAACACGCCGGCATCCAGGTCAAGATGATTACCGGCGACCACAAGCTCACCGCCGCCGCCATCGGTCGCGAACTAGGCCTGAACGGCGACGTGGTCAGCGGCGCGGAACTGGACGCGATGGAGGATGCCGAGCTGACGCGGCGCATCGACGCCATCGATGTGTTCGCCCGCGTCTCACCCGCGCACAAGGTCAAGATCGTGCAGGCGCTCAAGGCTGACGGCCACATCGTTGCGATGACTGGCGACGGCGTCAACGACGCGCCCGCGCTGAAAGCCGCCGACATCGGCGTCGCCATGGGCATCACCGGCACGGCGGTGACCAAAGAAGCCGCCACCCTGGTGCTGACCGACGACAACTTCGCCACCATCGTCAAGGCTGTGGAGGAAGGTCGCGTGGTGTACGACAACATCGTCAAGTTCGTGCGCTTCCAGCTTTCCACCAACATCGGCGCAATTCTCACCGTGCTGGCGGCCACCTTGCTGGGCTGGCCCGCGCCGTTCACTGCGATCCAACTGTTGTGGATCAACATCATCATGGACGGCCCGCCCGCGATGACGCTCGGCATCGAGCCCGCCCGCCCCGGCATCATGCGCGACAAACCGCGCCGCCAGTCGGCGCAGATTCTCACCAGCGGGCGGCTGGCGCGGCTGGCGTTGTATGGAATCACCATGATGGTCGGCACCCTGTTCATGTTCCAGCACGGCCTGGCCACGCAGGGACAAAGCTACGCGCTGACCCTGGCCTTCACCACCTTTGTGCTATTCCAGTTTTTCAACGCCTTCAACGCCCGCGCCGAACACGGCAGCGTGTTCAACGCCAATTTCTTCAGAAACGGCAAGCTGTGGCTGGCGCTGGCCGGCGTGCTCGCTTTGCAAGTGATGGCGGTACATTGGACGCCCGCACAGGCGATTTTCGGCACCACCGATTTGCGCTTGGAAGACTGGCTGCTGGCGGCGGGGGCGGCCTCCAGCGTGCTGCTGCTGGACGAGGCGCGCAAGCTCATGCTGAAACTGCTGCGTGTCGCGCATGGGATAAGGTAGTGAAGACAGCGCGCTGAACGCGGCGCAAGGACGGTAAATCATGTTCTCGATCCACGGCATCACCGGCCAGACTTTTCGCGGCACGTTGGAGCACCTGATCCAGGTGCCGGGGGTGATGCCTTCCCGCCACGCGCGCGGCATCAATCGGGAAGGCGAGGAAATTGGCGTGCAGGTCCCTGAATCCGGTCGCCGGCAAGCGGCCGCTGCGCCCGGCCAGGAGCAGGCTATCGCGGCCTACCGCCAGACGCTACCGCGCGAACTGGAGCGCGGGCCGCTCTATCACGCCTGGCAGGTGATGCACACCCCCGTGATCAGCGCACGCGGCGACGCGCCGGTCGAGCAGGTCTGGCGACTGCTGGTCGAGCACGGCATCCGGCAGGTTCCCATCCTGGACCCGGCCCGCCGCCTGTTGGGACTGGTGAATGATCGCGATCTGCTCACCGTCCTCAACGTCGAACATGACCAGGTGCGCGACGTGCTGGCAAGAACTGCGGCCGACGTGATGCGCAGCCCGGTGGTCGCCGCCGAGCCGATCACGGATATCCGCCGCATCGCGCGCGTCATGCTGGACTATGGGCAAAGCGGCGTGCCGATCCTGGACGAGCGCGAGTCCTTGATCGGTTTCGTTTCGCGCGGGGATATTCTTCGGGCCGCCACGCTGGACCCGCCCCTGAGTCTGTGGGTGTGAACGAACGAATGTCCGCGGGAACGCCACATTTCATGAACTGGAGGGAATGACCCATGAACACCATACAACGCATCGTCGCCGCCACCGATTTCTCCGCCCCCGCCAGCCGGGCCGCGCGCCGCGCCGCCCGGATCGCCCAGGCGAGCAACGCCGAATTGCACCTGCTGCATGTGGTGCATCCGTTGGCGCTGTATCCCGGCCCGGAGATCGGGGTGGGTGATCTTTCCCGCCACAACTCGATCATCGCGGTCAACGCGCGCGCCCTTCTCGAAGAACTGGCCGCCACGCTGCACAGCCGCTTTGGCGTCGCCACCCAGGCTGCTACCCGCATCGGCCGCGCCCATAGCGAAATCGTCGACTATGCGCGGGCGGTCGAAGCCGGTCTGGTGGTGGCGGGGGCGCGTGGCGAGAACACCCTGCTCGATCTGCTGATCGGCTCCACCGCCGCACGGGTGCTGCGGACGACAGCCTGCCCGGTATTGATCGTCAAGCTCCACTCCGAGCCGAAGCCTTATCGCGACGCCCTCGTCGCACTGGATTTCTCCCCCGGGCTCGCATCGGCCCCCGCGTTGTGTCGCGCCATCGCGCCGGAAGCGCGGGTCGAGTTGCTGCACGTCTACGACACCAGCCTCGATGAGCAGATGCGCCAGGCCGACCTGGATGCGGCATTCATCGAGGACTACCACCGCCGCGCGCTGGCGGAAGCGGAAACCCGGCTGCGGGCCGCGCAACCCGAAGGCGATGCTTTCACCTGCCATGTCATGGCGGGCTATCCGGCCGCCGCGATCGTCGATCGCGTCGCCGCGCTGCGCGCCGAACTGGTCGTCGTGGGACGCAGCGGCAAGAGCGGCATGCAGGAGTTCCTGCTCGGCAGCGTCGCCAAGGATGTGGCCAACGCGGCGGACTGCGATGTGCTGGTGCTGCCGCCGGTCGCCAGCGAGGCGGTGCAGGCATGACCCGGTTCCACCTGTTGTCGGCGTTGGCCTTGGCTGCACTGTTGCCAGGCAGCGCCTGGGCGGCGGGCGGCGGCGTGGTCGGCGAGAACCTGCTCTGGCTGGCCATCATCCTGATGGCCGCGCGGCTGTTTGCGCCGCTGGCGCAGCGCATCGGCTTTCCCGCCGTGCTGGGCGAGCTGCTGCTGGGCGTGGCGCTGGGCAACCTGACGCTGTTTGGCTTGCACTATTTCGACACCATCGCGCAAGACCCGATCATCGCCTTCATGGCCGAGCTGGGCGTCATCGTGCTGATGTTGCAGATTGGCCTGGAGACGCGCCTGGCCGATCTGGTCAAGGTCGGTGGCCGCGCCGCCGGCGTCGGCCTCGTCGGCATCTCCATTCCATTCACGCTGGGCACTTTCGTCGTCGGACCCTGGCTGCTGCCGGGCCTGGGCACGAATGCCTACCTCTTCCTCGGCGCGACACTCGCCGCCACCTCGGTGGGCATCACCGGGCGGGTGTTCCGCGACTTGGGCCAACTCGGCACGCCGGAAGCGCGCATCGTGCTGGGCGCGGCGGTGATCGACGATGTGCTCGGCCTGGTCATCCTGGCGGTGGTGACGGGGCTGGTGCAGGCCGGCAGCGTCAGCCTCGGCGAGGTGGGCGGCATCGTCACCAACGCGGTGCTGTTCCTGGTCGGTTCCATCCTCATCGGCCGGGCGCTCGCGCCGTATTCCAGCCGCTGGCTGGCGCGGCTCGACAGCGGCCACAGCATGTTGTTCGCGCAAGTGCTGGCCACCGGGCTGTTCATGGCCTGGCTGGCGCACCTCGCCGGCCTGGCGCCGATCATCGGCGCCTTCGCGGCGGGGCTGTTGTTCGAACCGCTGTTCTTGAAGACCTTCGATGTGCCCCACATCGTGCGCGAGGTCGAGAAGTTGCTGCCGGATTTTGACAAACCCCTTGGCAAACCCGGCGAAGCCAACACGCTGGTCGACGAACTGGTCACCCCTCTGCGCGAGACGTTGACCCGCCACACCCGCCATCAGCACGAGCACATGCTAGAGCCGATCGGCTACTTCTTCGTGCCGGTGTTTTTTGTGCTGACCGGCATGCAGGTGGATATGGCCACGCTGGCCGACCCCGCCATTGTCGCCATAGCGCTCGGCGTAACCGCCGCCGCCGTGGCGGGAAAACTCCTGGCCGGGCTCGCCGCCGGGCGCGGCGTGCGCGCCTGGGTCGTGGGCTGGGGCATGGTGCCGCGCGGCGAGGTTGGTCTGATCTTCGCCATGGTTGGAAAACAGCTCGGGGTGATGAACGAGGCGATGTTCTCGGTCATCGTCATCATGGTGATTTTGACCACACTCATCACACCGCCGGTGCTGACCTTGCTGCTACGGAACAAAAACGTGGGCGGGGGAAACTGAGCCAGCTCCGTCGGGTTAGCACAGTAATCGGCTCAAGCCGCAAATCGCGCCGAGGAAACAAGCACTGCTTATCCGGTTGTCGCAGTAACGTAGGTTGGGCAAAGCGAAGCGTGCCCAACGTCGCGCCGGTTCGTTGGGCAAAGCGATGCGTGCCCAACGTCGCGCCGGTTCGTTGGGCACGCTTCGCTTTGCCCAACCTACGTCACTACCGGTAGTGGGTATGTGTGTTAACCCGATAAGCCTTGTGACCCGGCGCTTGGCCGGGATGTGATGTGTGCCGGACATACCACCGTCACACGGGCGAATTAGTCTTGCAATCACACTCTCACAAATCCGTCATCCATGAACGCGCCCGAAATTCACCTGCATAGCACCCCCACCGCATTGACTCTGCGCGACCGACTCGACCAGAACGTCTTCAATGCGCTTTATGCGCGCTCACTGGTCTACAACACCTGCTGGGAAGACCCCGCGGTGGACAGGCGGGCGCTGCAACTGGGCGCGGACGATACCGTGCTGGTCATTTCCAGCGCCGGTTGCAACGCACTCGACTACGCGCTGGATGCGCCCGCCCGTATCCACGCGGTAGACGCCAACCCGCGCCAGAACGCATTGCTGGAGCTAAAGATCGCGGCGATCCGCCGGCTCCAGTTCGAGGATTTCTTCACCCTGTTCGGCACCGGTTATCACCCTCGTTTTCAGGAACTGTACCGCTCCAGCCTGCGCAGCGAGTTATCGGAATTCGCCCGCGCCTGGTGGGACAAACACGGCAACTGGTTCACCAGCCCGCTCGGCAGCTTCTACTACCACGGCCTCGCCGGCCTGGTCGCGCGCGGCTTTCGCGTTTACTTCAGCATGCGGCCGAAACTCGCGAGTGACGTGCAAGACCTGTTCGCGGCGGCCGATGTGCAAATCCAGCGTCAGATTTACGACCAACGCATCGCCCCGGCGCTGTGGACGCCGACCATGAAATGGGTGCTCGGCCAACAGCTCACCATGAGCCTCCTGGGCGTGCCGCACCCACAGCGCCGCCTGGTACAGGCGCAGCATCCGGACGGCGTCGCCGGCTTCATCCGCGAGGCGATCGAATACGTGTTCCGGCAACTGTCGGTGGCGGACAACTATTTCTGGCGGGTCTACGTGAATGGCCGCTACACACCCGAGTGCTGTCCGGAATACCTCAAGCCCGACAACTTCCAGGCGCTGAAAGGCGGCCTGGTCGACCGCATCCAGACGCACAGCAGCACGGTCACCGAGTTTCTGCACGAAACGAAAAAACCGATTTCCCGCTTCGTCCTGCTCGACCACATGGACTGGATGAGCAGCTACCACCCGGCGGCGCTGGTCGAAGAATGGAACGCCATCCTGGGCCGCGCCCGCACCGGCGCGCGCATCCTGCTGCGCAGCGCGCATGCCGACCCCGCCTTCCTGAACTGGGTCCGGGTCGGGCATCAGCGGCAACGACTCGACGAGGCGCTGACTTTCGACCACGCGCTGGCGACCCGTTTGCATGCCGACGACCGCGTGCATACCTATGCCGGTTTCAAGATCGCCGATGTCCCCGGCTGACCTCGCCGCCGACGCCCGCATCCTCTGGCGCTTGCTGCGCGGCCAACCGCGCAGCGGCAGCCATGCCGAACGCCTGGAGGGTTTCTACGCACCGCAGGCAGCGCGCTACGACGCCTTCCGCGCCCGCCTGCTGCACGGCCGCGGCGACCTGCTCGCAGCCCTGGAAATCCCCGCCGGCGCGCGCGTGGTCGAACTCGGTTGCGGGACGGGCAGCAATCTGGAAGCGCTCGGCAAAACCAGGCCGCTCGACACGCTGGCCAGCGTGCACCTGATCGACCTCTGCCCCGCCCTGCTGGCGGTGGCGCGCCAACGCACGGCGCGATACGCCAACGTGGCAGTGATCGAAGCCGACGCCACCACCTGGCAACCGCAGCAGCCGGTCGACCGGGTCTTCCTCTCTTATGCGCTGACCATGATGCCGGACTGGCGCGCCGTGCTGACCAACGCCTGGACCATGCTCGCGCCCGGCGGCCGCCTGGGGATCGTCGATTTCCACCTGCCCGAAGCGGGCAACCGATTTGCCAACCGCCTCGGCAACCGCTTCTGGCAGCGCTGGTTCGCGCATGACGGCGTGCATCTTTCGGGCCAGCACCTGCCTGCGCTGCAATCCCTGTCCGTCAATCCGTATCTCCAGGAACGCCGCGCCCCGGTGCCCTACCTGCCGGGACTGCGCGCGCCCTACTACCTGTTCGTCGGCGCCAAGCCCGCGTTGCGATGTACCGAAGCCACGACCGCCTGATCATCATCGATGCCGATGGCACGGTGATCGACGCCTTCTCGGCGATCGGAACGGCATTCGCCCGGCATGGCATGGACCTCGGCGATCTCGACCGCTTTCAGAAGCGCCGCAACCTGTTCAAGTACCTGGGCGGGCTGAAGGAATTTCCGCGCAATCTGACCAAGCACTTCGGCAAACTCGGCCGCAAGGATCTGCTCGCCACCTTGACCGACGTGTACCGGGAAGAAGCGCACCTCTACCCGGGCATGGCCGCACTGATCCGCGATCTGTTGGCGACGCCCGGCATCCGGGTCGGCATGGTCACCCGCAATGTCACCCATGAACCCGAAATCACGCTGGCGCGACTGTTCACACGGCACGGCCTGGAAATCGGCCGGCTGGATTTCCTCCACCACATTCCCCTGCGCGAAGAAAAAACGCCGTATTTCAGGGCCGCGCGCGAACGCCTCGGCATCAACCCGGCGCGCACCTACGCCTGCGGTGACGAACACAAGGATTTCACCGCCGCCATCGCCTCAGGCATGCACCCGTTCATCGTCGCTTATGGCTTCGAAAACTTCGCGCGCCTGACCCGCAAGTTCGCCATCCCCGAGGAAGTCATCTCGCAATCGCCGATGGAACTCAGCGCGCGCGTCAGACATGGGCTGAACTTGGCGCTGTAGACAGGACGCCCTTATTCCCAAGGAAATGCCGAACAAACCTGGAAACCTCGGTTGAGGTGCTCGTAGGTGCGAATTTATTCGCACAATCAACGACTTCAGGTGACTACTCAGCACCCCCACCCGTTCGTCATTCCCGCGAAGGCGGGATAACCAGCGACTTGGCGAGCGTTGTTTGCTCGCTTATCCGGTTGTCACAGACAACCACTAGATGTAGTGGCTCGTGATTTCGCGGCAGGGCGCCGTAGGTTGGGCAAAGCGAAGCGTGCCCAACATCGCGGCGGTTCGTTGGGCACGCTTCGCTTTGCCCAACCTACGTCACTACCGGTAGTGGGTGTCTGTGTTAACCGGATAAGCACGGGTTGATCAATACAAATCTCGTGATTTACGCCGGGTCGTCGATTTGAATAAGTGCGACTGTAAAGTCGTGCGAAATCGTTGTGAGGTATGCACATGAAAACTGTAAATCTGGATTCAGACACTGAACGTGCGATGAAGCTGTTCATGCAACGCATTACAGGGCAATACGACACGGCTGGGGCGATCTTGTTTGGTAGCCGCGCGCGGCAAACGCATCGCGCTGACAGCGATGCGGATGTGGCAGTGCTCTTGCGTGGGGCGCATCAGCGCTTTCTGCCAACTAAGCTGGCAATGGCTGATTTGGCATTCGATGTGCTGCTGGAAACTGGCATCAATATCTCTCCACTGCCGGTGTGGCTTGATGAGTGGGAGCATCCAGAAACCTATTCGAACCCCGATCTATTGAAGAACATTGCGAACGAGGGCGTTCTGCTGTGAGCGGGGGGCCAACTCCGGTCGAATTGATGTCGAAGGCGGCCCGCGCTTGCGCTTCTGCACGCGCTCTTTTCGATCTGAGCGATGTGGATGGTTGTAGGTTAAGTAATCATCTGGAGGCACTCTGATGCGCATTTACTTGGATCTTTGTTGTTTTAACCGGCCCTACGATGACCAGACGCAAACCCGAATCCGCATGGAAATCGAGGCGAAGATCGTATTGCAGCAAAAAGTTCGTGATGGTGAATGTGATTTGGTCTGGTCTTCTGTGCTGGATTTTGAGAATGCCAAGAGCCCCTTTGCCGAGCACAAACAGGCCATTAGCGCGTGGCGCAAACTTGCGGCGCATTTCATTCTGATGGATGACGATGTTCTTGGACTTGCTCATGAATTCTTGGCAGGTGGCATAGGCGAATATGATGCTTTGCATGTGGCTTCGGCTATCAAAGCTGGGGCGGTTGTTTTTGTGACAACGGATGATCGCCTACTCAATAAGTTGCGTGGCAGACACGAGATACGCGCCATGCCACCTGGTGATGCCCTGGCGTTTTTGGAGAAATGGTATGAGAACTGACGCGGAAATACGCTTGGCGGGGATGAGTGCACTGATTGATGTGCTGGGCTTGGTTGAGGCGGAACGTTTCATTGCTGCGGTTTCCCGTGACCGTTTTGATTACACCGAATGGCGGCGACAGGGCTTGCCCCATATGGGGCTGGATGAATTGGCAAAGTCGGCGAATGTTCTGTCTAAACATCTAGATCAGGCTGGTTGAGCTTGACCGTAAATCTACTTTTCATGCCGCCGGTGAACCGGGTTTGGTGTTGACGCTGGGTTACAACACGGCGGTGTTTTGCGCGCTGTATCGGCTAAAGGGCTTGAAGAATGTCATCAATATGGATGGCGTGGAATGGCGCAGGCAGAAGTGGGGCGGGGTGGCCAAGGCCTGGTTCTGGCTGAACGACTGGGCGGGCTGCTGGTTGGGCAACCATTTGGTGGCGGACCATCCGGAGATCAAGAAACATCTGGCTACGCGGGTGTAGGTTGGGCAAAGCGCAGCGTGCCCAACATCGGCGCGTGAAATGTTGTGCACGCTGCGCTTTGCCCAACCTACACAACATCTGAGGCAGCTTGCGAATCAGTATTTTGATCGCCCGGGCCGAGCCGGAGAATTCGATTCTGGAGGTGGTGCAGGCGTGGAGCCGCAAGCCGCGCAGGTGCAAGTTGGTGGTATTGGGCAAGTACGAGGCGGGGCATGCGTATCAGCGCGCGGTGCAGGCGGCGGCTTCGGATGAGGTGATCTTCCCCGGAGCGATTTATGAGAAGCCGGTGGTGCAGGCGCTGCGCTTTCATGCGCGCTTCTACGTGCACGGACACCAGGTGGGCGGGACGAATCCTTCCCTGGTGGAGGCTCTGGGTTTCAGGCTTTAAGTACGGGCAATGCGGTGCTGGCGGCCCCCTCCCTAACCCTGGTGGAACTACCAGCCAACCGACTAGGCCGCCCAACACCGCCGACCAAGTCTCTGGCTGTCCCCCGCATGCGGGAGAGGGAATAGCCAGAGGTTGGGTGGCAGGCGATGCGGGGGTTTACTTCGCCGATGAGTCGGGTTGCGAACGGGCGATTGAGCGCTTGCTGACCGGCGGCGATGATTTGGTGGCTCTGCAAAGTGCGGCGCGGGCCAGACATTCAGCGGCTTTTACCTGGGATAAGGTGCTGGGGGATTACGAGGTGTTGCTGAAGGGGTGGGTTTAATTTGGGCGGTTGGGGTTTGCCGGCGGCGCGGGGCGGTGGCTAGCCTCGCGTAGGCCAATCTTTGCGCCGGTATGTCCGTGTTCCAGCGAAAGTAGAAGAGAGGATATTTACATGACCACCGTTGCTATTCCCAACTGGAACGCACTGGGCCTGTTGCCGCCGATAGACCCCGATTTGCCAACCAGCCCAGACCGTTCACCCTATCCCGTATCCCTGAAGGATGTGGTAATGCGTTTCTCGACTTCATCGGAGCGTCAAACAGTCCTGAAAGGCTTTCTCGGTTATCGTGCGGAACTGCATCGCCTGGGGCTCACCGATGGATTCCAGTGGATCGATGGCAGTTTTCTTGAGGACGTCGAAACGATAGAGCGTCGTGCGCCACGAGATATCGATGTGGTGTCCTTCTTCCACACACCCGCCAATGCCAATATTTCTGATGATGACATGCGGCTTTTCGATCAGGCCGTTGCAAAGGATCGCTTCAGGTGCGATGCGTATTTCGTGGAGCTTGATCAAGTCAAACCACGCGAGTTGGCGTTTTGGTCGGCGTACTGGTACAGCATGTGGTCTCATCGACGAACGCAAGCTTGGAAGGGGTTTTTACAGATCGAGTTAGCGCCAACGGAGGATGCCGAGGCGCTGGCCTGGCTCGCTCAGTTTGAAGGAACAGGAGGGCAATCATGAACCAGCAAGATCGTATGCATCTTCTGGCCGAGCGGAAGTTTCTACAGGAACGTTTAGCTGAGTTACCCGATTCCGCACGAATCATGCGTATCAGCACGGAATCTCGCCTTCGCGCTATCGAGGTACGTTTGGCGGAAGAGCCAGTAGATGAGCGGGAACCTGCACGTGTTCGGCTGACTTTCAATGGCCGACCTGTGATTGGCAGTCACGGCATCTTCGCTGAATTCGGGATGAAGGCTGTCAACAGCTTCACGGAGGCGGTGGCCGCCGTTGCCGCATCACTGAGCGCGCCACTGGCTGCGATGGGCCCGATCCCAAATCGGGAGCAACATCAACTGTTGATTACCAGCACAGCGCTTGGATCATTCGGGTTCGAACTCGAGGAATACCGGGTTGGGCAATTGCGACTTGATGAGGTGAGTCCGGTAGCGCAGGCGCTGGAGCGCACACAGAACCTGTTGCAGGGTACGGTGGGCACCGATGACCAATTGGCCGACTCGGCCGCCGATACCGATCCTCGCGCCTTGGACAAGGTGCGCGTTTTTTTGCAGACCTTGGCTGATTACGAAGCCATTTGCACGGTGCAGTATCGGGATCGTGGCTTCCGTTTTACGGATGTGGGCCAAGTCCGAAATAGCCTGGCGCGGCTTGGCCAGGACAACCTGCGCGAAGGTGAGAAATACCTTGACGGCGAGTTTCAGGGCGTCCTGCCGAGGGGGCGTACTTTTGAATTCAAACTTGTCGGTGAAGATGAGGTGGTACGAGGCAAAGTCGGTCCTGCGATTCAGGATGCGGATGAGTTGAACGCCCGTTTGCGGCAATCCGCAAGGATCAAAGTGATGGTGACGCAGGTCGGAAATGGTCGGCCGCGCTACGTCTTGATTGAATCTCCGCAATGGTCTGCGGCGCAATGATGGAACGTTGTTGACTGCCCTGCTCCCGGCCCTGGCGCTGCTGTCTCTGTTCATCTGGGGCGGTAACCAGCCGGAGGCAGCCGGGTTGATTCCGCCGCCGTGGGATAAGTGGGTGCATCTGGCTTGGTTTGCGGTGCTGGCCGGTTTGCTGCATTTGGGCCTGGGTTTGCTGCATTTGGGCCTGGGCTTGCGGCGCGGGCTGTGGGTGGTGGCGTTTTGCGTGGGCGTTGGGCTGTGGGATGAGTGGCGCCAGTTGTCGCTGCCAGGCCGTTCGGCGGGGTGGGATCCCCCTGCGTCAGACTAGTTGTCGCCCCCAAATTTATGCGGATGATCCGCACCGGAGCGACACGAAATGCAAAGAAATCGATATTCACCTGAGTTCAAAGAGCAGGCCCTCGGCAAGGCCCGGCAACGTGGCGACCACACGCTGCATGAAGTCGCCAGTGAGTTGAATATGTCCGTTGGCACCCTCAAGGGATGGCTCAAGTCATCCAGCCGGAGTGACGCACCTTCAACACCGCTGGCGAGCCTGCCCTGCGACCTGCTAGCGCGAAATTGGAGCCCTGCACAACGCTTGTTGGCCCTGCATGAAAGCCATGCCTTGGCGGGTTCCGCCCTGCATGCCTGGTGCCGAGAAAAGGGCTTGTTCGAGCATCAGCTCAAACAGTGGAATGAAACCTTTTGCCGCACCACCATGGCCGATCCACGCGAATCACGCGAATCCAAGACGGCCTTGCGTGAACTGCAGGTCAAACATGAGAAGTTGCAACGCGAGCTGCGCCGAAAGGAGAAGGCGCTGGCCGAAGCGGCCGCCTTGCTGGTGCTGCAAAAAAAGTTCCAGGCGCTGTTGGCGGACGAGGACTGATGACCTCCACCCAACAGCGCCAAACCCTGCTGCCCTTGATCGAACAAGCTCAGCAAGCCGGTGCGCATCTGCACAAAGCCTGTACCCAGATCGGCTTGAGCGCGCGTACCGTGCAGCGCTGGCGTCATTCCAACGCGCAGGACGGCGATCATCGCGTGGCGGCGCTACGTGCTGGCGTGACCCCAGCCAACAAACTCAGTGAAGCCGAGCGCCGTGCAGCCCTGGATATGCTCAACAGCGACGCGTTCAAAGACCTGCCGCCCAGCCAGATCGTGCCCCGCCTGGCGGATCAGGGACAGTATGTGGCGTGCGAATCGACGCTCTACCGTTTGCTGCGAGAAGCCGGGCAGTTGGCCCATCGTCGGCTCGAACGCGTGCCGCAAAAGCGCAGCAAACCCCGCGCCTTGGTGGCAACCGCGCCTGACCAAATCTATTGCTGGGACATCACCTACCTGCCCACGCAATTGCGCGGCGCGTTCTTCTACCTCTACCTGTTTGTCGATGTGTTCAGCCGCAAGATCGTTG
The DNA here is from genome assembly GCA_030691265.1 of Pseudomonadota bacterium. Classification (GTDB taxonomy): domain Bacteria; phylum Pseudomonadota; class Gammaproteobacteria; order Burkholderiales; family Thiobacillaceae; genus PFJX01. The sequence goes on along the minus strand of JAUYET010000059.1, from coordinate 917 downwards.
GCTGGCAGGTATTTGATTGCGAGAGCGCGGAGTTGGCGAGTCAGCTACTGCTGGATCTCTGCGCACATCAGGGTATCCCGCCGGGTCAACTCACCGTGCACTCCGACAACGGCGCGCCCATGAAAGGGGAAACCATGCTGGCGACCATGCAGCGCCTGGGTGTAGCGCAGACCCGCAGCCGCCCTGCGGTGAGCAACGACAACCCGTATTCGGAGTCCCTGTTCAGAACCCTGAAGTACCGACCCAAACTGCCCATCAAATCCTTCGAAGATCTGCTGCAAGCACGCCGTTGGGTCACCGAGTTAGTGCATTGGTACAACCATGCGCATCGCCACAGCGCCATCGGCTTTGTGACCCCCGCTCAACGTCATGCCGGGCTAGATCAGGCACTGCTGGATGCACGCGCCACAATCTACGCAGCGGCTCGTCAAGCTCACCCGAATCGTTGGTCAAGACAGACTCGCGATTGGGGCCGTATCAACGAGGTACACCTCAACCCGGATACCCCTCAAAACAAGGACTCAAAAACCATTCAAAATACCGCTTGATCAAGCCTTTTTAGGCGACAACTAGTTTGACAACTACCGGGATGATTTGCTGTTCGATGCGTTGGGAATTGCGCTTGGGGTGATGCTGGCGAGGTGGTTGGGGCGGCGCGGGGTGGCGGTTGCTGGGGGTGAAGATGTCTTGGCGTGGAAATGACACAAATCACAAATGATGTTTTGGCGGATATCGTCAAGCGGATTGTTGAGGTGGCCAAACCGGACAAATTGATGTTGTTCGGAAGCCGGGCGCGTGGCGATGCGCGCGAGGATAGCGATGTGGATTTGCTGGTGATTAAGCCTTCAGATCAGGCTAGGCATTTGCGTGCACTGCCGCTTTATCGTGCACTGCGTGGTTTGGGCGTTCCCAAGGAT
>JAUYET010000058.1 GCA_030691265.1 Pseudomonadota bacterium | reverse complement strand
TAGAAACCTCAGTTGAAGTGCTCGTAGGTGCGAATTTATTCGCACAATCAACGACTTCGGTGCGAATAAATTCGCACCTACAGATATCTCGCAACACATTGAATCGTAATAAATTTATCCGTCAACTGAGGTTTTTAGGTTAATCAGCGTTTCCCTAATTCCCGCGACCTGGATAAACAGCATAGTAGATATATAGCACAACACTATATTAGATACACAATACATCATCACAGTAGTGAACCTATCCAGACAAAAACCGCCATGGCCACCCCCAATGAAAAGCTTGCTGCCTCTCTCGACGTTCTGAACAAGATTCAAGAGGAGGGTCTGCAGGCGATACCAGGCAAGCGCCTGACCCGTACTCATCGAGAGCGCCTGCTCAATGCTGGCTTCCTGACCGAGGTACTGCAGGGCTGGTACATCCCATCCCGCCCCGAGGAGCAGCCGGGTAGCAGCACTGCCTGGTTTGCGCACACCCGAGACTTCGTGACGGGCTATTGCAACCATCGCTTTGGCGAAGCTTGGCATCTTAATCCCGAACTTTCGCTGGAGCTGAAGAGCGGTGAGCGTACGCTGCCGCGCCAACTCATCGTCTGGGCGACCGACGCAAACAACCAGATCGTATCCATGCCGCATGGCACCTCCATGCTGCTGTATCGAGCGCCGAGGCTACTGCCGGCCGAACCGACCCAATCCGAAGCAGGTCTGCGCCTGGTCGTGCTGGAGCGCGCCTTGGTGGCCGCGAGTGAAAGCTTCTTTACCCGACAGCCCCTGGCCGCACAGCTCGCACTGCAACTGCTGCCTGATGCCCTCGACCTGACCCGTGTTCTGCTGGCAGGCTCTCATACCGTGGTCGCCGGCCGACTGGCCGGCGGTCTGCGCGCCATCGGCCGTGGCGATGAAGCGGATGAGCTGGTCCGCACCATGACTGCAGGCGGATTCGATGTCAGAGAATCCAATCCGTTCGAGCGGCCGCCACGCATCCTGGGCGGGTCGTGTCAGGAATCCCCATACGCCCAGCGCCTGCGTCTGCTCTGGAGTGAGATGCGGGATGCCGTAGTCACGCGTTTCCCATCGCCCAGCCCCATCCAGCCAGATGCAGAAGCGCTGCTGGAAGATATCGAGGCCCGCTACCTGGCTGATGCGTATCACTCACTCTCTATCGAAGGCTACCGGGTCACGCCCGAGCTCATCGAGCGGATGCGCAACGGCCACTGGAACCCGGACGGGGCGGACAAAGCCGAAAGGAATGCCATGGCGGCCAAGGGCTACTTCGACGCCCATACCTTGGTCAAGGCTGACGTGGTGCAGGGACTGCACGGTAAAAATCCGGGGACCCTGTTCCGCCGTCGGCTGTCGGACTGGTACCGGGCGCTGTGGGGAGCCAGCGTGCAAGCCGGCATCCTGAAACCGGAAGATTTGGCGGGCTACCGCAACGACCCGGTCTTCATCACCAACGCCTTGCACGTCCCCTTGTCGAAGGATGCGGTCCGGGATTGCATGCCTGTACTGTTCGAACTCCTGGAGCAGGAACCCCACGCCGGCGTGCGCGCGGTACTGGGCCATCTGGTATTCGTCTATATCCACCCCTACATGGACGGAAATGGCCGCATTGCCCGATTCTTGATGAACCTGATGCTGACAACGGGTGGACACGTCTGGACTGTCATTCCCGTGGAACGTCGTGCGACATACATGGCGGCTCTGGAGCGCGCGAGTTCATACCAGGACATCGCCCCGTTCGCGGACTTTGTCGCCGGCCTGGTGACCGAGCAAACCGTTACTCGCCCCACCCGCCCGCCCGGCCGCTAACTGGGGGCAGGCTGGGTCGAGACCACGCTATCTCGCTCTGGCGCACTGCTTATCCGGTTATCGCAGACACCCACTACCGGTAGTAACGTAGGTTGGGCAAAGCGAAGCGTGCCCAACGAACCGGCGCGCTGTTGGGCACGCTTCGCTTTGCCCAACCTACGGCGTCATGCCGCGAAATCACGCGCCACTACATCTAGTGGGTGGGTGTAACAACCCGATAAGCACGCGACCCTCAACGCGGCACGGTCACCTGATACATGCGCGCGGCGATGATCGCCTTGCGCTTGAGCAAACCACGCGCCGAGCGATGCGATTCGTAGTAGCGCGGATTCGGAATCATGGCCGCCAGCAGCGCCGCCTGATCCGGTCCGACGCTTGCCGCGGATGTCTTGAAGTAGCGCCGGCTGGCGGCTTCCGCGCCGTAGATGCCGTTGCCCCACTCGATGACGTTGAGATACACCTCAAGAATGCGGTGTTTGCTCCACAGCGCCTCGATCATCACCGTGATGATCGCCTCCTGAACCTTGCGCAACGGATTACGCGAGGCCGACAAAAACAGGTTCTTGGCGAGCTGCTGGCTGATCGTGGAGCCGCCGGCGACGATGCGTCCCTTTTTCAGGTTCTTCTCCAGCGCCAGTTCCATGCCTTCCCAATCGAAGCCCTCATGCGCCAGGAAACGGCTGTCTTCGGCCGCGATGACCGCCCGCTTCAACTGGATCGAGACGCGGTTGTAATCGACCCAGCGATAGCGCAATTCCGCATCCGGGTTCTTTTCTTGCATGCGCGCCAGCCCGGCTTCCATGAACGCCGTGGAATCAGGGTCGAAAGCTTTCCACCACAACACCCGCCCGAGGTACCAGAACTGCATCAGCAGCACGAGCACAACCAGCAACCCCAACCCGCGCCATAACAAGCGCCACTTGGAGTGCGGCTTGGAGGAAGACTTCCGGCGCGCCATCACGCGTTCCTCAACATCTGGATCACCGGCGCGGTATCCGGCCGCACGCCGCGCCAGACCTGGAACGCCTCTGCCGCCTGTTCAACCAGCATGCCCAGTCCGTCCGCCGTGCGCGCGCCATGCGCCCGCGCAAACGCCAGAAACGGCGTGTCTTTGCCATACATCATGTCGTAGGCCAGGGCATCGACAGCGAACACATCCTCCGGCAGCGGCGGCAACTCGCCGGCCAGACTGGCCGCGGTGGCATTGATGACCACGTCGAATTGCCGCCCCGCCAGCGCCTCGTAGCTGCCGCCCTGCATGAGATTGGCGCCCTGGATTTCGCCTTCGGCGCCTTCCAGACTACAAAAGTGGTTTACCAACTCCACCGCCCGCAAAGCCGTTCGATTGGCCACAAACATGCTGGCCGGCTTCTGTTCCAGCAGAGGCAAAATGACACCCCGCGCCGCGCCGCCCGCCCCCATCAGCAGAATCCGTTTGTCCGCGAGGGAAAGCCCCAGGTTGCCGACCAGATCACGCACCAGCCCAGCCCCATCCGTGTTGTCGCCGACGCTGCCACCCGCCTCGAATTTCAAGGTATTCACCGCCCCCGCCGCTTGCGCCCGTGGCGTTCTGCGCGTCGCCAGATCGAAGGCTTGCGCCTTGAATGGCACCGTCACATTAGCGCCCCGCCCGCCCGCAAGTTGAAAAGCGCGCACCGCCGCGGGAAACCCGTCCAACGGCGCAAGCAAGGCCGCGTAACGCATATCCTGCCCGGTCTGGCGTGCAAATTCGGCGTGAATCAAGGGCGATTTCGAATGTGCGATGGGATTGCCGAATACGGCATAAGCGTCGGACATGAAGGTAAACGGCAAAATGGATTGCCGCGATTGTAAAGTCCGCTGCGCCAGATGACAGCGTTGTTACGCCACCATGACCAATCGCACCACAATAGTGCGACTGGCATCAATTTGGTGCGCCTGTTTTCTCATTTCTGACACAATTCCTTATGGCACAATGCTCCATCCCATTTCGGGGCGTGGCACAGAACATGCTTAATCGCCCCCCGTGGATAACCACTAATCAGTTCAATCTGCAATCAAGGAGCTCGAAATGGCGGTCGCCGATGTAATGAAGATGATCCAGGATAACGACATCAAATTTGTCGATTTCCGTTTTACCGATACTCGTGGCAAGGAACAGCACGTCACCGTGCCGGTTTCCGAGTATGGCTTCACCGAAGCCAAGTTCACCGATGGCCACGCCTTTGACGGCTCCTCCATCGCCGGCTGGAAGGGCATCCAGGCTTCCGACATGCAACTGATGCCGGACCCCGAGACTGCCAACCTCGACCCCTTCATGGACGAGCCCACCCTGATTCTGACCTGCGACGTGGTCGAACCCGACACCGGCAAAGGCTATGACCGCGACCCGCGTTCCATCGCCAAGCGCGGCGAGGCTTACCTGAAATCCACCGGCCTGGGCGACACCGCCTACTTCGGCCCGGAACCCGAATTTTTCATCTTCGACTCCGTCACCTGGGGTTCCGACATGTCCGGCACCCACGTCGCTATCGACTCCGAAGAAGCCGCCTGGTCCTCTTCCAAGAAATACGAAGGCGGCAACATGGGTCACCGTCCCGGCGTCAAGGGCGGCTATTTCCCGGTTCCCCCGGTCGACTCCCTGCATGACATCCGTGGCGCCATGTGTCTGGCCCTGGAAGAAATGGGCGTGCCGGTCGAAGTGCACCACCACGAAGTCGCCACCGCCGGCCAGTGCGAAATCGGTACCGTGTTCAACACCCTGGTGAAACGCGCCGACTGGACCCAGATCCTGAAATACGTCGTGCACAACGTCGCCCACAGCTACGGCAAGACCGCCACCTTCATGCCCAAGCCCATCGTCGGCGACAACGGTTCCGGCATGCA
>JAUYET010000030.1 GCA_030691265.1 Pseudomonadota bacterium | reverse complement strand
GGTTCCTCGCGGTGCCTGATGCGCAGCCCTTGCCAGCACAGGCGTAGCGTTTCGCCCAGGATCAGGTCTGCCAGGTCGCTCAAATGATCGCTGAGCTTTTCCAGCGGCAAAATGCCCGCCAGATCCTGCGCCACCAGGCGGAACACCTGGGCTTGTTTGAAATGGCGCAGGATGTCCATTTGCCGTTCGGTGTCCCCATTCGCCGCGTCCAGCAACTCGCGCAACTCGGCGCGCGATCTGGTGCAATCCGGCGGGGTGTGGAGGCTGCGGGAATCGAGCAGTTCGTCCAGCAGTATCGGGTGCTGGGTGAGGTAGTCGGACACCCACGGGCTGGCGCTGCATAGCCTGGCCACCTGGCTCAGGGTTTGCGGATATTCCAGCAGCAGGGCGAGATAGGCGGCCCGGCGGCTGATGTTTTCCAGCAGCTTGAGGATGCGTTCCAGTGTTTCATCGGGATTGGGGAAGCCGGCGGCCACCTGGATCAGCGGTGGAAGCAGGGCGTCGAAGCGGGTACGGCTGGTTTCCGGCAATTGCGCGTAGCGGTTGCCCTGGCGCATGCGGGCGAGGCGTTGCCAGGTGTCCTCGCCGTTGCTGTAGCCAAGTTCCGCCAGTTGGCCGACGGCCTCGTCATCCGCCAGATGGCCCTGCCATAGCGCGGTCAGCGGATGGCTTTGCTGCTGGCTTTGCGGGGCGGCGAACACCTGTTCGAAATGGCGCGTCACTTTCTGGCGATGCGCATTGAGCGCAGTGTAAAAATCCTCCCAGTTGGCGAAATTCATGGCCTCGGCAATCAACTGGCGGTCGCCGTCATTGCCCGGCAGGGTCTGGGTTTGCGCGTCTTCCAGATACTGCAAACGGTGCTCCAGATTACGCAGGAAAAAATACGCCGCGCGCAGTTCCGCAACGGCCTGGGGCTGCATCAGCTCGCGCTGCGCGATGAGGCTCATGGCTTGCAGCGTGGAGCGCGTCTGCAGCGCCGGCTCCTTGCCGCCGCGGATGAGCTGGAACACCTGGGTAATGAATTCGATTTCGCGGATGCCGCCGGGGCCGAGCTTGATGTTGTCGACCTTGTCCTTGCGGGCAACTTCGCGGCGAATCTGGGCGTGCAACTCGCGCATGGAGCCGAACGAGCCGAAATCGAGGTATTTGCGGAACACGAAAGGCAAGCGCAACTTTTCCAGCTCGGAGATTCGATCGCCGGTCAGCGCGCGGCCCTTGATCCAGGCATAGCGTTCCCACTCGCGCGCCTGGGTGTAGAAATAGGACTCCAGCATGGCGAAGCTGGAGACCAGCGGGCCGCCATCGCCGTAGGGGCGCAGGCGCATGTCGACACGAAATACGTGGCCGTCTTCGGTCTTGTCGTCGAGCGCGTTGATGACGCGCTTGCCGAGACGGGTGAAGAACTCGAAGTTGGAAAGACAGCGCGGGCCGGCCGTATCCCCCTCTTCGGGAAACACGAAAATCAGGTCGATATCGGAAGAGGCATTCAGTTCGCCGCCGCCCAGCTTGCCCATGCCCACCACGATCAGTTGCTGTGCCCGCCCGGCGCTGTCGAGCGGCTCGCCGTGGATGCCGGCGAGGTCGCGGTGATGAAAATCCACGGCGGCCCGCACGGTGACTTCCGCCAGATCGGTCAGGGTGCGGGTGACTTCAGGCAGATCGGCCAGACCGTTCAGGTCGCGCGCCATTACTCGGGCGAATACGCGTTCGCGCAAACGGCGCAAACGGCGTTTCAGGTCTGCTTCGCCGGCGATCCCGGTTGCCAGGAAATCGTTCATTTCCTGGCGGGTTACCGGCGTCGCAAGCGTTTCCAGCAAGCAATCGCCCAACTCGGGACGGGCATTGAGGCGAGCCGCCAGCCAACGGCTGTATGCGGCAGTGCGGGATAGCATTTCAGGGGCTGGCGAGGGAGTCATGTTGCAGTGCAAAATGCGAAAGTGTTGAAAGCCGCCTAATTTTGCGCCTTCCCTGGGGGCAGCGGAGTCGTTGTCGCTTTAGCGACTTTACGAATCCGGCGTCCCCTTTACGGGGGCAGCGGAGTCGTTAGCGCTTCAGCGCTTACGAATCCGGCGTCCCCTTTACGGGGAAGGAATACTTTGGATTTCCCGTCAATCTGCCGCTCAGTTACCCACCAAGGAGACGCCTGTCATGAGCACCACCATCGAATCTGTCCTGCACGAAAACCGCGTATTCAATCCCTCCCCTGAATTCGTGGCCCAGGCCAACGTCTCCGGCATGGATGCGTACAAGGCGCTGTGCGCCGAAGCGGAAGCCGACTACGAAGGCTACTGGGGCAAGCTTGCCCGCGAACATCTGGTCTGGAAAGAACCGTTCAACACGGTGCTCGACGAATCCAACGCCCCCTTCTACAAGTGGTTTCCGGACGGCAAGCTGAACGCTTCCTACAACTGTCTCGACAAGAACGTCGAAGCCGGCCTGGGCGACAAGGTCGCGATCATTTTCGAGGCCGACAAGGGTGAAATCACCCGGGTCACCTACCAGGAACTGCTTGCCCGCACCGCCCAATTCGCCAACGCGCTGAAGAACCTGGGCGTGAAGAAGGGTGACCGCGTCATCATCTACCTGCCCATGTCGATCGAAGGTGTGGTCGCCATGCAGGCCTGCGCCCGCATCGGCGCCACCCACTCCGTGGTGTTCGGCGGCTTCTCCGCGCAGTCCCTGCGCGACCGTATCGAGGATGCCGGCGCGGTGCTGATCATCACCGCCGACGAGCAGTGCCGGGGCGGCAAGAACATCCCGCTGAAACCCGCCGTGGACGAAGCGCTGACCCTGCCCGGTACCGGCTCGATCAAGAACGTGGTGGTCTACCAGCGCAGCGGCGAGGTTGCCAACCCCGCGGCCAACATGATGGCCGGACGCGACCTGTGGTGGCATGACGTGGTGGCCAATCAATCCGACGTTTGCGAGCCGGAATGGGTGGAGGCCGAGCATCCGCTGTTCCTGCTCTACACCTCCGGCTCGACCGGCAAGCCCAAGGGCGTGCAACACTCCACCGGCGGCTATCTGCTGCATGCCATCGTGACCATGAAGTGGACCTTCGACCTGAAGCCCGACGACGTGTTCTGGTGTACGGCGGACATCGGCTGGGTCACCGGCCATACCGACATCGCCTACGGCCCGCTGGCCTGCGGCGGCACCGAAATCGTGTTCGAGGGCGTACCCACGTTCCCGCATGCCGGCCGCTTCTGGCAGATGATCCAGGACCACAAGGTCAACATCTTCTACACCGCACCGACCGCGATCCGCTCACTGATCAAGCTGGGCGAGGGCCATCCCGAGCAGCATCCCGATAAATACGACCTCTCCAGCCTGCGCCTCCTGGGTACTGTGGGCGAGCCGATCAATCCGGAAGCCTGGATGTGGTACCACGAAAAGATCGGCGGTGGCCGCTGCCCGATCGTCGATACCTGGTGGCAAACCGAAACCGGCGGCCACATGATCACCCCGCTGCCCGGCGTCACGCCCACTGTGCCCGGCTCCTGCACCCTGCCGCTGCCCGGCATCATGGCCGCGATCGTCGATGAGGCCGGCCACGACGTGGAATGGGGCAAGGGCGGTTTCCTGGTCATCAAGAGGCCCTGGCCGGCGATGATCCGCACCATCTGGGGCGACCCGGAGCGCTACAAGAAGTCCTACTACCCGGAAGAACTCGGCGGCAAGCTTTACCTGGCCGGCGACGGTTCCGTGCGTGACCCCAACACCGGCTACTTCACCATCATGGGCCGCATCGACGACGTGCTGAACGTCTCCGGCCACCGCCTCGGCACCATGGAAATCGAATCGGCACTGGTGTCGCACCCCCTGGTGGCAGAAGCCGCCGTGGTCGGCAAGCCGCACGACATCAAGGGCGAAGCCATCGTCGCCTACGTGGTGCTCAAGCGCGCCCGCCCGGTTGGGGATGAGGCCAAGCAGATCGTCGCCGACCTGCGCAACCACGTCGGCCACGAAATCGGCCCGATCGCCAAGCCGGATGAAATCCGCTTCGGCGACAACCTGCCGAAAACCCGCTCCGGCAAGATCATGCGCCGCCTGCTGCGCACCCTGACCCGCGGCGAGGAAATCACTTCCGATATCTCCACCCTGGAGAATCCGGCGATCCTTGACCAGCTCAAGGAAGTCGTGAAATAAGCCGTTTCCGGCACGCGAAAAGAGCGGCCACGGCCACTCTTTTCTTTTTCCAACCGATACACATGCTCCATGCCCAATCTTCCCGCCCCGCTCACCTCCCTCAGCGCTCTGGAACAGGCCTTCTCCGAAGGCCTCGCCGAGATGCTGGAGAAACATCGTGGCCTCGGGGTCACCATCCTGGTGCTGGCCAACGCCGCGTTCGACGCCGCGCTTTGGCAACGCCTGGCGGCCCCGCTGGCGGAACGACATGCGGAGCTGGCCGCGACCATCACCGCCACCTTGCGCCGGGGCGGTCGGCTTGACGAACCGGACGACGATGTCCTGGTCTTCCTGAAATTATTGGCGATCGGCTTCGAGCGCCTGCAAACGACACAACACCGCCGCGCCGGCCCCTGGAACCTGTCGTTCAACCCGATCCGCGCCTTGCGCCCTCCGCGCATGAGCGAGGCAAAGGTAGCTCAACTGTTGCGCCCGTTCGATCCGGCCGGCTTCCATTTCAACAAGCCGTTCCTGGCACGCGAGGTGTTGTGGGAAGGCGAGCTGGCGGGCAAGGCGGCGCGCCTGCTCTACAACAAATTCCCCTTCGCCCGCCTGCATGGCCTGCTGGTGCCGGAGCCGGCGCGCGAACTGCCGCAATTCCTGACCCCGGAACTGCATGGCTGGGCCTGGGATGTGAGTGCTCAGGCCGGCGCCGCCGTGCCGGGCTTCTGCCTGGCCTACAACAGCTATGGCGCCCTCGCTTCGGTGAACCATCTGCATTTCCAGAGTTTTGTGCAGGAAGGCCCGCTGCCGGTGCAGGACGCTGCGTTTATCCACAACGGCGGCGAGCTGGCCTATCCGCTGCCCTGTCGGTGCTTCACCGATAGGCAAGCGGCCTGGTTCCATCTCGATGAATTGCACAGCCAGGGCACGCCCTACAACCTGATCTACGCCGCCGACTGTCTGCATGTGCTGGCGCGCGCCCCGCAGGGCAGCCGCGCGCAGGCTGCCTGGAACCCCGGTTTCGGGTGGAGCGAGCTGGCCGGGACGATCACCCTGTTCAGCCGGGAGGAGTTCGAACGGCTGAGTGAAACGGAAATCGCCGCTGAACTGGCGAATCAGGCGCCCTGAGGGCGTCTGCGGTTGATGCGGTTCGCTGCGCTCACCACATCCTAAGGCCCTGGCGCGCGCGCCGCAGGACAACAAGCATAGCAAGCGTAGCCCGGATGCAGCCCCGCCCGCCGACCGTTGAACTCGCGTGGGACGGTTCCGGGCGGAATCCGGGATGGCGGCTACACGCCGGTTTCGGGAGCCATCCAGGTTCCCCGGATTCCGCCCGGAACCGTCGGCGGGTATGCAGGTGGCATCGGGCGGGCTGCATCCGGGCTACGGCTACTGAGTAGTTACGTTGCCTTGCCCCTTGCCCTTGCCCCTTGCCCCTTGTACCTTGCTTGTTCAATGTCGCCGTACCTGAAAACTTTCCTGCGCCGCCTCTACCACTACGGCATTTACGCCCTCGGTGGGGCGGTCATCATCGTCTGCGTGGCGGCGCTGGGCTTCAAGTTCTGGGTGATGCCCAACATCGACCTCCTCAAACCCGAGTTCGAGGCGGCCGCCACCCGCGCGCTGGGCAAGCCGGTGACCCTGGGCAGCCTTACGGCGGGTTGGGCGGGAATCAATCCGCGCCTTACCTTGCGCAATTTGCGGGTGGCGGCCGACAGCGGCGCACCGCTCAATCTGCCCAGTGTGGAAGCGCGGATCTCCTGGCTGTCCCTGCTCCTGCTGGAACCGCGCCTGGCCAGCCTGACCCTGGAGCAACCGCAACTGGCGATCCGGCGCGACCAGGCGGGGGTGATTTATGTGGCCGGCATCGCGGTGAACTTGCCTACCGCGCCCAGCCCGTTCCCGGACTGGCTGATCAAGCAACCGCGCATCATCGTGCGCGATGCCTCGGTGACGTGGCTGGACGAGAAACTGGCCGCCCCGGAAATGCGCTTCGACAAGGTTCGCCTGTATATCCGCAACCGCTTCGGCCATCACCGCTTCGGTGGCGTCGCCCTGCCTTCCGCCGCTGCGGGCCGCCTGGATCTGCGCGGCGACCTGACTGGACGCTCGGTACAGCAACCGGAAACCTGGTCCGGGCAGATCTATGCGCGCGTCGATGATGCCCGTTTCGATACCTGGGGCCAATGGGTACCCTGGGCGCAGGCGGCGGTGCGGCGCGGCAGCGGTTCCCTGCGCTTCTGGCTGGATCTGGAAAAGGGCCAGGCACGCGGCCTGACCGGCGACACCCGGCTCCAGGGGGTGGCGATCAACGTCTCCGACGCGGAAGGGGCCCTGCCGGACCTGGCCTTCCAGTCGCTTGCCGGGCGGGTCGGCTGGGTGCGCGAGTTCGACCGCCAGGGCCGCGCCACCTCGCAGGCGTTTTTCGTCGAGCGCCTGCGCTTCGCCGTAGCCGGCGAAACACCCTCCGAGCCGGCGTCAGTGCGGGTCAACCTGATTCCGGATGGCAGGGGCGGCTTCAAGACGGTCACGGCCAGTGCCGACAATCTGCGCCTGGAAGCACTGACCGTCTTGACCGGCGCATTGCCGCTGCCGCGTCGCGGCCATGACCTGATCGCCGCACTCAACCCGCGCGGCCTGGTGGAAACGGCCTCGGGCCATTGGAGTGGCGCACAGGACTACGGCTTCAAGCTGCATCTGCGCAGCGTCGGCATGAACGCCTATGAAGCCCTGCCTGGCATCGAAGGCCTGACGGCGAGAATCGAAGCCGATCAGGCTTCCGGGGTGGCCGAAGTGCATGGGCGCGACCTGGTATTGAACCTGGACCGCGTGTTCCGGCATCCGCTCGAATTCAAACAACTCGATGCCCGCACCACCTGGAAGATCGCCGACAAGGTCACCCGCCTGGTGATCGAGGAAGCCCGCTTCAACAACAACGATCTGACCGGCAGCGCCGAGGGCCGCATCGACCTGCCGGTCGGGGCCAAACCTCGGTTGGACCTGCGCGCGCATCTCAGCCACGGCGAGGCGACGGCGGTGTATCGCTATCTGCCGCACGCAGTCGGCCACGATGCCTATGAATGGGTCAAGCGCGGCGTGATCGGTGGCTATTCCGATGACACCCGCCTGATTCTCAAGGGCGATCTGGCCAACTTCCCGTTCGACAAGGGCGGCGGCGAATTCAAGGTATCGGTGAAGATGGTGAACGGCGTACTCGACTATGCCGAGGGCTGGCCGCGCATCGACGGCGTCAACGGCATGCTGGTGTTCCACGACAAGGGCATGACCATCAATGCCGACAGCGGCCGACTCCTCAACGCCCGTCTGGGGCCGGTGCGCGCGCACATTTCCGACTTGCACATGAGCCATGACGAAATGCTGCTGATCGACGGCCGCGCCAGCGGACGCACCCAGGATTTCCTGGACTTCATCCGCCTATCGCCGGTGAACGAACACACCGGCGGTTTCACCGAGAAACTGCGCGCCGGCGGCAACGGCGAACTGGGTCTGAACCTGCACCTGCCGCTGCGCCACATCAAGGACAGCACCCTGGGCGGCTCGTTCATCCTGAAGGACAACCGCATCGACCTGGGCGGCGACCTTCCCGATCTGGAACAACTCAGCGGCCGCTTCAGCTTCACCGAGTCTTCCGTGCAGGCGCGCAACATCCAGACCCGGGTACTGGGCCTGGCCGCCACGCTTTCCTTCGACAATCAGCAGGGGGGAGAGGTGCAGGCCCAGCTCAACGGCAGGGCTACGGCGGACGCGCTCAAGCCCTATCTCCCGGCCAGCCTGGCAGGCCGCGTCAGCGGCGCCGGCGATTGGCAGGCCAATATCCAGCTGGCCAAACAGCAGAACGAAATCCAGATCACCTCGGATCTGGTCGGCCTGGCGCTGGCCCTGCCCTCGCCGTTCCGGAAAATCGCCACGCAGCCCGTGCCCCTGACCATCACCCGTGTGCCCGGCGCCCTGCGCGACAGCGTGGTCAAGGTGCGTTACGGCAACCTGATTTCGGTGTACGCGGAAATCCCCGTGGACGGTACGCCGCGCATCGCCCTGCGCCTGTCGCAGGGCGATGCGCCGGCCCCCAGGGTCGATGGCATCAGCATCAGCGGCGCGCTGCGCACCCTGGACCTGGATGCCTGGCGCGCCCTGGATCTCGGCGAGGCTACGGCCAATAGTCCCACCCTGCGCGAAGTCAGCCTGACCGTGAACGAACTGAAGGCGGCCGGCCATGTTCTCCACGATACCCATGTCAGCGCGCAGCCAGCCGGGCGCGGCTGGAAGGTGACGCTGGCCGGGCGCGAACTCGATGGCAACGTGCTGGCTGTGCCCGAGGGCAAGAGCACCCGTGTGATCGCCAATTTCAAACGCCTGACGATTCCCGAGCAGGCGGCCGACGCCCTGCCCGGCGAGGAAGTCGGGGCAGCGGCCCAGTCGCTGGCCGCGCTGGAACTCAACGCCCAGAACTTCGCCTGGAAAGGCAAGGATCTGGGTGAGTTGCATCTGCGCCTTTCGCCGGAAAAGGGCGGCTACAACCTCGACCGATTTTCATTGGTCATGGCGGAGGGCAAGCTGGAGGGCAAGGGCCTGCTCTCCAACCAGGCACGCCGTCCCACGCGCCTGAACCTTGATCTGGAAACCCCCAACCTGGGCAAGCTGCTCGCCCGCGTGGGCTACCCCGGCAGCGTGAAGGGGGGGGAAGGCGGCATCGGCGGCACCTTGAGCTGGACCGGCGGCGTGGAAAACTTCGCCCTTGCCGGGCTGTCCGGCAACTTTGCTATCGCGGTCAAAAAAGGCCAGTTCCTCAAGGTGGAGCCGGGCGTCGCCAAACTGCTCGGCATCGTCAGCCTGCAAGCCTTGCCCCGGCGCATCACCCTGGATTTTCGCGACGTGTTCTCGGAAGGCTTCGCCTTCGATGAAATCGCCGGCGACGTGCACCTGGACCGGGGTTCCGGCTATACCCGTGATCTGAAAATGAACGGCCCCGCCGCCAAGGTACGCATGAGCGGCGTGGTCGATCTGGTCGACGAATCACAGAATCTGCGCGTCAGCATTCAGCCACGCCTGGAAGACACCCTGGCGCTGGCCGGCGCCATCCTCGGTGGCCCGGTGGTCGGCATCGGCGCCATGATCGCCAACAAGGTGCTGAAAAACCCCATCGGCCAGGCCGCCAGCTTCGAATACAGCGTAACCGGCACCTGGGGCGAACCGGTCATCACCAAGCTGAAACGGCAGGTGCAGGAAACGACCCCGGCGCCCTGACCTGGCAGCAGTGCGGGCCGGGGTTGGGTTTTGAGGTGCCGGCTTCACTCAGAGGCGCTACCTGTCGGGGGCGCAATCACCTCGGCACGAGGTAACTGCTCAATAACCCATCTTTAACAAGATTCCTGCCCAAACGACTGATTTTCGCCTTCGGACCCCCTGCCAACCCCGTAAAACCGTTGTCCAGAGGCAAAATCCGTAAAGTAGTGACATAACATTATCTGTGCAGCGGTAAAGACCCCTTGACCTGAGCTGTTCTCGCGGCATGTATAGCCGTCGCGTCACCACCCGCCGCACCGCCTCCGGCGAGACCTGTCACAGCTACCGTCTGGTCGAATCCCGCCGCGAAGGCAGCCGCGTCCGCCATTTCGACCTGCCTGAAGCGCTCTGGCCCGCGCTCTGCGCCCGCCTGGGTCAACTCCTCGGCAACCAGGGCGTGCTGGTTCCCGTTGATCTGCCCGAAGCCGTGGAAACCCATGCCCAGGCCCTCGCCGCGCGCTTCGTCGCGCGCGCCCCGGTCGAATTCGTCGAGGTCGATGTCGCTTCGCTGGAACTGGTGCAGCCGCAAGGGGCACGCCGGATTCGTAAGCCGCTGAAGCGGCAACGACTCCGCTGTATTGCCTGCGCAGCAACGAAACCGGTTGGAGCGAGGAACAGCTTTGGCGGACCCCCGATTCAAACATTCGAGGGCAGGCTCTACATGCTGCTGACCGATCTGGAGTCGGTGTTCCGTAGCCTGAAGTCGGAACTGGGCCTGCGCCCGGTGTATCACCTGAAATCGGAACGGGCGGACGGGCATCTGTTCATCTCGGTGCCGGCGTATCAGTGCATGCAACTGATCCGCCGGCAATTGAAGGCGAAGGGGATGGATCGGCGCTGGTCGGGATTGCACGAGACGCTGTCAGTGCAGCGGAGTCGTTGCCGCTTTAGCGGCTTACGAATCCGGCGTGCCAAGAACTGGTGCAACGTCGGGTGACGGCGCGCTTTACCCA
>JAUYET010000029.1 GCA_030691265.1 Pseudomonadota bacterium | reverse complement strand
ATCGCCCCTTGTTTCGCAGTATTTCGCCGCCTGGCGCACTGCTTTTCTGCTGTCATTGCGTCAGTGTTCCGCGCTTGGTCTTCGTTGTTTCTCTGTTGTCCCGCATCAAGCCGCTCAATTCATGCGCTCATGCCTTGTTGTATTGTTCCGCGTTGTTTCGCACCACGAAAACCATTTCAATATCAGATTGCCACTGCTAACAAACGGTTCAAGCAGACCGCGGGCCGGCGGCGTTTGGTCTTTGCCGGCGCTTTGCGCCGCGGCTGCTTAACCTGGACGTTAGCGCCATCCAATTCTTCCGGCCATGCAAATGCCAATTTCATAACCCAAGGGGTCTGGCCTAAGGGGTCAGCATCGATTTGTTATTTCTTGGTGACTTCGATTTTTGAATAACAATTCAACACCCACACCTTTGTCCGAAGATGTTGAATAAATTTTCCAAGTCGTTCCTTGATAGGAGGGCGTCATGAAACGCTCAATAAGTCTTGCGGTGTTCTTAGTTGTTCTGAACCTGGCATTCGTGCCGGGTTTCGCCATCGCAGGGTGGTTTGGTGACGGTGCCGATGAGGCAAAGTCATCGCGTGGTGATGTTGTAGCTTCGATGGCAGTAATGCCGTACTGCGACAAGCCACTCGCAGCGGTCCGTTTTGCTGGGATTGAAACCCCCATGGGTGAAGAACGCTCGGCGGCGCGAAAGATGGACCTGCTATCTGAGAAATCTGGATGCTTGACGCCACTGGAATCGAAAGATGGTGCCTATGTCGTAATAAGTGTCGAGACGGCGAATGAGACCAAGCGCATGCGCGATGCAATTCGCGATGCAAGAGCATCTGCAGATGGGTGGCGTTGGGTGCCGATCATCAGTCGTATAGGTGCTAGAGCCTCTGTTAACGAGGCACTGAAAGGTTATGGAATGGATCTCATTGTTCTAATGATAGTTCGCGATGGATCGAACAAGCCGATAGAAATATCAGCAATAGGCCCGTACGAGGAGTCAGAGAGTGTTTTTTTATCTGCTTATGAACGCCTCATCGCTCAGCTACGAATTATCCTGAAGCAGAAAACAAGTAATTGATTGCTGTTGATATGTTATGCAAACACCCAAATCTATACGAAAAATGTTTTGCCTGCTGCGGTTTGCCTATGCGCTGTCAACTGTAATGTCAACCAGTTGAAGTCGGCGAGCCAAAGGCGTCAGCATCGGTTTGTTATTTTTTGCGACTTCTATTTTTGAATAACAATTCAACACCGCCCCCTTTGTCCCGTTCATCGCTAACATGCGGTTCAAGCAGACCGCGGGCCGGCGGAGCTCACTTCGTGGTTGCCGTCGTGCGCCGCGGTTGCTTAACCTGACGTTAGCGCCCAATCTTTTTAGTCAATGCTAATGCCGATGCCATCGCAAATTGTGTCGCACCTTTTCGCTGCTTGGCGTGCTGTTCTACTTTCATTTCGCCAGGTTTACGCGCTTGAGTTGTTTTGCTTTTCTGCTGTTCCGCATCAAGCCACTCAATTCCTGCACTCATTTTTTTCCGTGTTGTTCCGCGTTGTTTCGCACTACGAAAACCATTTCAATATCAGATTGCCATCGCTAACAGGCGGTTCAAGCAGACCGCGGGCCGGCGGGGTTCACTTCGTAGTTGGCGCTTTGCGCCGCGGCTGCTTAACCTAAGACGTTAGCGCCCATTTATTTTATGACCATACAAATGCCGAGATCATCGCCCCTTGTTTCGCAGCCTTTCCCCGCCTGGCGCGCTGTTTTTTTACTGTCAATGCGCCAGTGTTCCGCACTTGGTCTTCGTTGTTTCTCTGTTGTCCCGCATCAAGCCGCGCAATTCATGCGCTCATGCTCTGTTGTATTGTTCCGCGTTCTTTCGCACCACGAAAACCATTTCAATCTCAGTATGCCATCGCTAACAAGCGGTTCAAGCAGACCGCGGGCCGGCGGGGTTCACTTCGTGGTTGGCGCTTTGCGCCGCGGCCGCTTAACCTAGACGTTAGGGTTTCCCAATGCCACTCTATCAATTGACTTTGTTCTATCCAAATCTAAAAGAACATGCCGCAACAGTTCGGCATGTCCGTGATGATATTGAATCCATCGCCGGTAAAAACTGGCGCGTCTTGTCAGCAGGCGAACAAGTCTGTGCCATCGTGTTTGAGACAAATGTAGAACATGAACAACTTCGTAGCCGTCTTTCAGGCTATGGAAGCGAATTCTTTCTGTTTCTCCTAGTAGAAATCTCCGAAACATTAACTGGCTATCTTTCAAAAGATATTTGGCAATGGATAACAAGTCGCCTTCCGCGCAAGAAATACGAGCCTTAATAAATAAATCACGCATATATCACCCCCAACATGGCGCTCAACCCGGACGCCCGGCCGGCGTGGTTTGGTCTTTGCCGGCGTCCTCGCGGGCGCCGGTTAGCTCTGCGTTAGGCCCCAAGTCATTGTGGGCCATCCATGTATCAATCTCACGCACCAAGCGCACAGCGCCGGAATCATCAGTCAGAGGCAGCATCAAATCTCGCGCCCTATCGAGCAAGGTTGCGGCCTGTTCTTGTGCGTCGCCCGTGCGAGCAAACCTGGCCGCATCTCTTCCGCCATGATTATTTTCACCGGGATAAACCTTCTCCACGTTGCCAAGGTCTATTTGCTGTTCAATCCATCGCCACGCTGTCTGATATGTCACGCCGGCAGCGTCCGCCATCTCTTGTATCGTGCAATCTCCGCACTGTTTCAGCATCGCCAGCATCTTCAGTCGGTTTAGGGTCATCATGCCTAACTCTCCATTCAAGCGGGACAAGCCAAAACCCCGGCTTGCCCCTTAATTTCAGCGTTGGGCGCCCATAAACACTAGTTACTTCATAGAGATGAAGAAGAGTAGAAACGCATAATGAAACCCGGAAAAAAAGATATACCCATAAAGATAAGAATATCAGGGGTACAATTGTCCGAGTTGCAAAAACACTCTTGGCATATGATTGAAGCATTTGGCTTAGACGCAAGAGTAGATAATTATAAAGGTATAAGACCGATTTCATTCTACAGTTGGGACTTAGATTGCATTCTAGACGTTCTGGATATGGTTCTTAACGATAAAAAAGAATATTCAAATAAAGAAGACGAAGGGTATATTAAGCTTCACGAATTATATCTTCATCTAAAAAATACGTACAAAAATACATACGATCGATGAATCAATTCAAGGGACCTAGCTCTAATTAAATGAAAAATAATTCTTATCTTTTGCTGTCATGCCCAACTGGCGGTTCAACCGGAGCGCGCGAAATGCCGGTTCACTTCGTGGTTGCCGGCTCGCGCGCGCCCGGTTAACTTAGACGTTAGGTTTCATATTTGGTACACGAGGCACCAAGTAACAGACTAAAGTTCTCGCAAATCTTTTGCTCTGGAGGTAGACATGAAAGCCGATTTACTTATTAAGCAGATTAGCGTCTTAGAGAATGGTTCCGAAAGAAAAAAATGCCCAGGTCTTTTGATGGCGAAGTGGCTGCCAAGCGGTGATACCATCCTTCTCAATCAGGCCGGAAGAAAACTTGAACTAAGAGACAATACACCAATCGATTTCACATCTTATCAAGAGCAGCTTGAATTAAGGGCTGAAGTAACCGGTAAATCATGGATCGAAATTCAAATCATTAGCATGACCAACTTTGGTTTACTCGGAAAGCTCATGGTTGAGTTATTGAAGTTGGGAAAAGACAAATGGCCACTCCCGATTGGGGCATCGCTACTGGATAACATTAGTGAAGATATCAAAAAGGGTGCACCTCAGGTTATTGCCCAAGGAAAATCCGAGGTATTGAGCCATAATAATATATTCAAATCTTTGCGTATTGACTTGGTTGCGCCGGAAGACGTATTGGGCGACTTGTCCGGTCCAATTGATCCTATTACTGGCATGCCGATAGAGGGTCAAGCAGAACGCTCCATACTTTTGCCCAAAGACTCACCGAATGGATTTGTATTGATCGACATAGCCGATAGCAACATCTAACTTGCCGCTTCAGAGTGACAGGCTAAAAGCTGCGTTTTTGGCCTGTCACTAAGCTTCACATTCGGCGTCGCGGAAGCGCCTTTTCTTCCGAATCAACTGAGGAGAATATAAATGGCACTTATCTTCGGCCTAGATAAATGGAAAGAGTACCAGCCGCGCAATGATGAAAACGCCCCTATTGTCTTATGCTTTGGTGATTCTTGGTTTTGGTACCCAATACCGGGAATCGGTAACTTATCCAATAGATTCCTTGATTTTGGCAAGTACCAGGCAATCGATATTGTGGCCATAGGAAAGAGTGGAATGGAAATTGCACTACCGGGCAAGAGCATCCTTTACGACCTAACCACATTTTTGCAATGGGAAAGCAAAACGGTTGACATGATCGCAATCAGTGGAGGAGGAAACGATTTTGCCGGCGCTGATGATCTCGATCCGTTGCTTAAAAAAGGCAAGGCAAATGATGTGACAACATGGTTTAAGGCTAAAGAAACCGATGATCTTTTTGCTTCGATCAAGCGGGGTTACGAAAGAGTAATTTACTTACGCGACACATTCTGCCCGACTATTCCTATCACAACACATTGTTATGATTACGCGCATGCAACAGGCAAGGGGTTGATGTGGTTTTCTCCGTGGATAAAGCCATCATTGGATAAAATCGGTATGCCTGCATTGATGCAGGCTGACGCCGTTCGACTTATTATCGACAAACTAGCCGATATTCAAACGTCTCTAAAAAGTGATCTCTACCATTTTGTTGATACGCGCAATTCGCTCACTTTGTCTGACTGGTCTAACGAACTCCACCCAACAGGCGACGGATTCAACAAAATTGCACGTTCGTTTTACCCTGTTTATGAGAAATATTTCACTGACTGGGTTAGAAAGCCAAAGTGGTATTGATCCCTAACAGGGCGCTCAAAAGGGACGCCCGAAATGCCGGCTTTGGTCTTTGCCGGCGCTTGCGCGGGCGCCCCTTAGCTCTACGTTAGCCCGCCTCAAATGACTTCACCTCAATTGTTGGCAATTGTCGAAGTGCCACGCGAAGATAGAGTACGCTGCCAAGCTACTGGCTGTAATCACGTAGTGTTCCGCAGAATTCATGTTGTGCGCGAAAACTCAGTTAT
>JAUYET010000017.1 GCA_030691265.1 Pseudomonadota bacterium | reverse complement strand
GGGTTTCGCAAGCTCAACCCATCCTACGCGGGCTCACCGCATCCTACGCGGGCTTGTTCAGGGGTAAAGGGGTAAAGATTCAAGGGGCAAGCTACCGCTTCACGGTAGCGTTCTGGCAGGACGAAAGCCGAGGAGGTCGTCGCGGTACGCCGGCTCGAACCTGAAGCGGTACGCCGCGCGCGCGAAGTCGGCGGTGAGGAACCAACTGCCGCCACGATTGACGCGCCGCGAGCAGTCGCCGTCATAACAATCCTGCATCCATTCCCACACGTTGCCGCTCATGTCGTACAGGCCATAGCCATTCGCCTGCTTCTGCCCGGCCGGGTGGGTCTTGTTACCCGAGTTACCGTCATACCAGGCCACCGCATCGACATTGCCACTGCCGCAGTATTCCTGTTCCTGGCCGCCATCGCAGGCGGCTTTCCATTCTGCTTCGGTCGGCAAGCGGTACTGCTTGCCGGTCAGTTCGTTGAGCTTCTTCAGATAGTCCTGCACGTCGTTCCAGCTCACCTGCTCCACCGGGCAGGTGTCACAGCCCTTGAAGCGGGATGGGTTGTTACCCATCACGGTTTGCCATTCGGCCTGCGTGACTTCGTATTTGCCGATTTCGTAGTTGCGCCCGGGAATGGCGACCATCTCAGGTTCCAGCACCGCCGGTTTGAGCTTGTCGAACTTGAGTTGCGCCAGCGGGGCATAGCGGCCGTTGGGGTACGCCTTGAGATAGCCGCCGTAACTGACCCGGCTATTGCCTGACTGCGCGGTGTTCCAGGCCTGGTCTTCTTGTAGTCTGGCGCGGGCAGCCTTGGCCTGTTTGTCGCGTTCGAGGTATTCGTTGGCGTCGGCGACGTGCAGGCCGCTGGGGTAGGCGCGCAGGTAGGCGGCGTAATCGTCCGGGTCGGCGGATTTACCGACTTCCGCCCAGTAGGCCGCTTCGGCCGGGTCGATGGCAGGGGCAGTCTGAACCGGTGGCTTATAGGGACGGGCGGAGGCGGCAATCGGCGCGTCCGCCTGCGCCGCACCCGGCACAAAGTAAAAATCGCCCAGCACCTGGTCGTACACCGCCGGGAACTGGTCGTGGTTGACGCTCTTGGCTTTGGCGTACACCGCGCGGCGCACTTCCTGCACCGCCTGACGCACGCTGACGCCGGGTTTGTTCAGCCAGGGCAGGAATTCGCGGGTGAACACGCCGTTGGGGTCGCGGTCTTGCGGGTTCAGTTTGTCCAGCGCCTGCTGATTGGCGCCGGCGGAGAAGATGACCATCTGGCCTTCCGCCGAGCTGGCCTGGGCCAGACCACGCGTACCGCCGACGCTGCGGCCGGCTTTTCTCGGCAGCGGATTGTCGCGACAGGCATCGACCACCAGCAGCGCGAACTGGGCGCGAACCTGGGCGATCTTGTCTTGCAGGAGTTGCAGGTTGACCGCCTGGTCGGCGACGTCGGCTTCGTTCTTCGGGTCTTCGATGTCGATCGGCAACAGGTAGTTCTGGTTGTTGATCTGCACGCCATGCCCGGCGAAGAACAGCACGCCCTCGCCGCCGCCGGCGATGTTATCGACGAAGCGGTTGACGGCGGCGTTCATCTGGCGTTGGTTGGCATCGACCAGCACGGTGGTTTTGTAGCCGATCTTGTCCAGGGCGCGGCCCATGGCGCGGGCGTCGTTGGCCGCTTTTTCCAGCGGTTTGACGCCCTGGTAGCTGTTGTTGCCGATGACCAGGGCATGTCGCGCGGCGTCGTTCACCGGTTGCAGCCCGCGCGCGGCGTGGGCCGGCAGCGCCAGGGTGAACGCGAATAGCAGGCTGATGCTCATGGCGACTGACGCCACCCTGAACCAGGAAACTCGATTGCGTAGGAGGTCCGCTTGCGGGCCGAAGCGCGCAAGCGCAAACCGCAACGCGTGGCCTGGGCGAAGGTTTGTGCCTTGCGCTTGCGCGCTTCGCGCCGCAAGCGGCGCTCCTACACGTCCGGGTGGTTGTTTCACGTTAATGAGGCGCATGGCGGATGTCTTCCCTATGTGTTCACAGTTCATGTTTTCCCCGTCGCCGGGGTTATCGCGCGGAAGTTTAGTCGGGCTTGGGCTTGGGCTTGGGCTAACGCTCGCTGGTGGTAAAGGTCAGCGTGCCTTCCGCCACCATCGCCTTCGCATCGGGCTTCGGCTTCAGTCCGCGCGTCAGCGCAAGTCCCTTTTTCGCGTCGCCGCTGCTGCCCTGGATGACGTAATAGCCGCTTACCGGGTCGAAGCGGCTGGCCGGCAGCATGTCTTTCGGCGGCTGCGTGCTGGCGATGATTTGCAGGTGTTCGGTGCCGAACGGCGGCTCGATGGAAAACTCGCCCAGTTCGATGTAATGGTTGGCCTGATCCGCCGGCACGTACCGGATGAAACGCGCTTCGCTGACGTCCTTCTCGGCGCCATCCTGCAACGGCAGCAGATAGGAAAACTGGCCGTCCTTGCGCACGATGTGGCCGACGACATAAAAATAGCCGGCGCGGTTCAGGCGGGCGGCCAGTTTGAGACTTTCGCCGGCCTTGAATTTGAGCTGGCGCGCGCCGACCGTGGTGACCAGATCAGCGCGCAAGTCACCCGACACCGCCTCGCCCTGGCGCAGCAGCTTCTCGAAATCCGGCGCCAGCGGTTCCGCGCGATAACCGGCGTAGCCGGCGCGGGCCAGGCGCACGCTGCGCACCCCGACAAACTCCCGGCTGACCTCATTGCGCAGCTCCAGCACGACATCGACATCGCCGTTGTCGAGCAATCGATACTCGCCGGCCAGGCGTAGCCGAGGTCCGCTACGACCAGACATCTCGGCGCGCAAGGCATCGGCCAGGGCGACGCCCAACGGCGTGGCTTCGCGGCTGCTGCTCGCCGTCAACGGCTCGGCCTCCTGCAAGCGGCCATTCAGACCCTTGAGCAACACACGGGCGGCGAAGGCGATCGAATCCACCGTTTCTTCCAACGCCTCGCGCTCGCTCGCCAACGCCGACTCGCTGGCGGGGAGTTCCTCGACGGGTATCCCCAGCGGAATAGCCACCAGGCGGTGGTCTGCGATGGCGCGCAAAGTGCCGATCTGGCGCTCCAGCAGCGCATGGCGCGCCTTGCGATCCTTGGTTCCGGCAAGAATCTGGCTGCCGGCGGCGAATTCCTTGTTCAGCGCGGAAAGTTTGTCGCGGTACAAGGCCGCCGAGGTTTCCTGCTCCAACAGCGCCTTCGCCCCCGCCGGCTCGTAACCGCCGGGCAATTCGCGATAGCGCAGACCCAGCAACGGCAAGTCGGTCGCGGTGCGGTTCAACACCCGCGAGCCGCAATCCTCGGCCCGTCTGTTGGCCACCTGGGTGCAGGATTCGACCACCGAATTGATCCGCACCTGAATCGCCGCCGCCAGATCCGCCGCCGCCCGCCGCTGCGCCTCGTCCGCATCGGCGCCGTAACCGTTGCCTTCCAGCGCCTGCGCGCCTGCGGCGATGGACAGCAGGCAGAGGCAAGCAAACAGCCGCGTGGGGGCGAAGCGGAAGATGAGGGAAGTCATGCCATGTCTCCAGTAAGGGTGAATCTACGGCTCGCCTACAGCGTCCGGGCTTGGTCGCGGACAAATCCTTGCGCGGCAGATCCAACTCACTATCCAGCCTCACCATTACGTCGTCGGTAGCCTGGATTACAGAAGGGCATCATTCATTGAAGTAGTCGCAGGATTGATGCAGCACACGAACTATCAAGATGGCTTCAGCCGTAGGTTGGGCAAAGCGAAGCGTGCCCAACGAACCGGCGCGCTGTTGGGCACGCTTCGCTTTGCCCAACCTACGGCGCTTTGGGGGCATGTTCCTTCTTGATGGTTTCCAACAGCGTTTGCATGTCTTTACAAACTTGCTCATGGGCAACCACCCTGCCAGCTTCAATATCTTCAAGACCCAGACGGACTTGAGCATTGAACCAATCTTGATATTCCTGGCCAGGAACTTTTGTAAGTTTGTCTTGCATGGCATCCCCCTTCATGAAGTTATTCATGATAGCTGAACCTATATCAGGTTTACGGCACCTTCATATTTCCGGACCGGGTTTGTCGGTTGCGCTGGCGGTGACGTATTCGTCGGCAGGAAACAGATCGACATAGCGGCCCACCGGCGTGGCATGCAGGCGCTCGACCAGGCTGGCAGGCGAGATATGCGCGAATGCCGCCTCGATCACCTCCAGATTCACCCCCTCGTGCCGCAAGGCGAATTCCAGATGCCCGAGCGGCGTGTCCTCGATGGCGACGCCGGCCGGGAACAACACCCTGTCTTCCGCCGCCACCCGCCGATTCACCGCCCGGCTCACCTCGGCCGGTCGTCGCAATGGGCGGACGGAAAGGCCAAGCTGGGTAACGAGGCGGGCATAACCGATGGAGGCCATGGGGGTTTATCGAAATTTGTTCAGTGGCATCGAAATCTATTCTCGAACAGCCGTTATGTGAAGGAATTGATCGAAATCCGTATCAACCTGAGAACCTCAGTTGACGGGTAGATTCATTACGATTCAATGTATTGCAAGATGTCTGTAGGTGCGCATTCATTCGCACCGAAGTCGTTGATCGTGCGAATAAATTCGCACCTACGAGCACTTCAACTGAGCGCCGTAGGTTGGGCAAAGCGAAGCGTGCCCAACATCGCACCCGAGGTTTCTCAGGATAAATCTTGAAACCGTGGCCGCAGCAGCGTTGTCCGGCTCAGGTCGATCCGCGGGCTGACGTTTCCACCAAACCGGCTTCCTGCAAAAGCAACTTATCCAGCGCGGCAATCAAGGCGGGAATATCGATGGGCTTGGTGAAATAGGCGACGAAGCCCGCGGCCTGGCCGCGCTCCGCATCCCCCTTCATGGCATGGGCCGAAATGGCGATCACCGGGATATGGGCCGTTCCAGGATCGGCCTTGAGCACATCCAGGGCGGCGAATCCATCCATCCCGGGCAGGTTGATATCCATCAGGATCAATGCGGGCGGCTCGGCGCGGGCCAGTTCGATGCCGAGTTCGGCGGTATGGGCTGCGCGCAATTCCAGGTTTTCCCGGACAGCGAATATCTGCTGCATCAGCCGCAGGTTCGTCGGGTTGTCCTCGACGTAGAGCACCACGGGGCGGCTGGGTTGCCGGACTATCGTTTCCTCGGCGCTGACGGGGGCGGCGGCCTCCCGTTCGGCAAGCTCTGTCGGCACGCAGGCCGGAAACTCCACCCAGAAGGCGCTGCCTTGCCCTTCGATGCTCTCGAAGCCGATGTCGCCGCCCATCGCCTCGACGATGCGCCGGGTAAGGACCAGGCCGATGCCGGCGCCCTCCACCGTGCCGGCCTCCCTGCCCAGCCGGTCGAAGGCGTTGAAGATGCGCGCCTGCTTGTCCGCCGGAATGCCCGGCCCGGTGTCTGCAATGTTGATGCGCACCTTGCCTTCCTGCATCCGGCAGGAGAGGCGCACCGATCCTTGCGGCCGGTTGTACTTGATGGCGTTGGACAGCAGATTGATCACTATCTGACACAGGCGGGTGTAATCGACCCGCACCGTCATTTCCAGGTCTGCGCTGTTTTCGTCGGTTAGCTCGATGCCCTGCTTGCGCGCAATGGGCGCCATCAGCGCCAGGCAGTCCGCCAGGACCGACCCCACCGGCACCGGCACCGGCGAGACTTCCAGCTTGCCCGCCTCGATGCGGGCCAGATCGATCAGGTCGTTAACCAGCGACAACAGGTGCTGGCCGGCCCGCTCGATCTCGCGGGCCTGTTCCTTGGCATCCTCCGCCAAATCCGGATCCATGCCGAAGAGCTGGGAGAACCCGAGGATGGCGTTCAACGGCGTCCTCAACTCGTGGCTCATGCTCGCCAGGAATTCGCTTTTTGCGCGGCTGGCGGACTCGGCGGCATCGCGGGCGGCAACCAGCGCTTCCGCGATTTGTTTTTCCTCGGTTATATCCTCATAGGTGCCCAGCACGCCGACCACGTCTCCCGCCGCATCGCGCAGCGGCACCCTGGAGGTGCGCGACCAGGTGGTCGTACCGTCGGGATGGTGCAGCGGCTCCTCGGAATTCAGCTTGGGGCGGCCGGTGTCCATCACCAGCGCATCGTCAGTGCGGTACAGGTCGGCCGATTTGCTCCAGCTCATAGCGTAATCGGTCGCCCCCACCACCTCGCGCGGAGAGGCTTTGCCGGCATCCTGGGCAAAAAGCTGGTTGCAGCCGAGATAGGTCAGGCTCTTGTCCTTCCAGAAAATGCGTACCGGTATCGTATCCAGCACGGTGTGCAGCATATGGTTGAGCTCGTCGGAGCGTCTCTTGGCCGCATGCACCTCCGCTGTGCGCGCCTCGATCCGGCTTTCCAGCACCTGCTCGCGGCTCTCCACCTCCTTCGCCAGGGTCAACAAGGCGGTGGCCACATCATGGATTTCGTCGACCACGCCCCCCGCCGCGACGTTAATCCGTTCATCCAGTTGCGGCGTCAATTCATGCGTCCGGGTGAATTCCCGCGCTGCGGCGCCCATCGAGGCAATCCGCATGGTCATGCGCGACAGCCAGATACCCAGCGCGCGCCACACCACCGCCACGATGCCGGCCATGAGGGTTGAGATGGCCAGCCACGGGCCATAAGGCGGGAAGGGGGAGACGATCTGCTGCCGCACCAGCAGAGAGGGGCTGTGCGCTTCCGCCCCCCATTTCAGCACCCGCTGCTCCAGATAGACGCTACCCTGGCTCCAGCCAATATCGCCGGACCGGATGCGGCGATCATCCAGCCCCTTCGCGCCGAGAGAGCTGGCCACTGGCTGCGTCCCCCACAGCGCGAAAAGCTGGGTGTTGTGAGCCGTGCTGGCATAGAGCAGGCCGTTGTCTATCCGCACCAGCAAGAACAGTTGGCCCGAGCCTTCCTTGCCTAGCCAGATGGGCTGCTGATACCAGCGGTACAGGTGTTTATGCGCCGGCTCATACAGCCAGGATTTGACGACACGGGAGTCACGCGGCAGGAGGGCTTGCCAGCCGCCCTCACCGCTCGACGAAAACAGGTGTTTTCCGTTTGCGTCCAGGATCAAAACACGGCTGAACACCTGTTCCTCTCCCTGCATGGCGAAATAGCCGCGCACCGCCGCTTCCCGTTTCTCCGGGTCTTCCAGCAGACGGGCGAATTCGAGGCGCAACTTCAACCGCAAGGCCTCGAGTCTCCAGGTTCCGTCAAGATCGGCCAGGCGCTCCTGGAAAAACGCTGAAGCGCTGTCGATCTGGTATACGGCAGCCTGCTTGAGCGCCAACTGGTAAACCGTATAGCCGACCCCCGCCACCACGATGAAGGCTGCCGCCAGCGCCAGCGCCAGGCGCCGGATGATTTGCTGCCGCAGGGTGGCGCGGGACATATTCGACCTCACTTATTTCACCCTCCCCGCCCAACGGTCCACGATCATGCTTTCGAGAACGAAGCCCTGAGCGACCGGATTGCCTTCGGAAGTCTGCTGGAAGAAGGTTTCGGTTTCCTTCAGTTGGGCGCTGGAAAAGCGGCCGTCACGGCTATACAAACGGGAATATTTCTTCAGGCTGCCCACCAGGGCGGCGCGCTCTTCGGGATCCTGAATATCCAGTTTGGCGACAATTTCTTCCGGAGAATGGCTGGCCATCCATGCCAGTGAGCGCTTCAGGATGCGCACCATTTGCTCGGCCTTTTTCGGTTCCTGCTGCAACAGATCGGCGCGGGTCACCAGCGCCGCATGCAGAAAGCCGGCCCCGCGGATGTTTTTTGCCGCCGCCGGATCGGCGAGATTGGTCAGGAAGAACACCTTGCCCTGTGCGAGCAACCTTGAAGCAAAGGGTTCATCGCCCATGATCGCATCCGCCATGCCGCTGTCGATCAACGCGGATTGCGCCTCCCAACTTTGTCCCGCCGGAACAAAATGCACCTTGTCGAGCGGCACGTTATCCGAACGCAGCACCAGTTCGGCCAGTTGCTGCGAAGTGGTCTTGCTCGCCAGGGAACCGGTGTTCACGCCCACCACCCGGCCACGCAGATCGGCCACGCGCTTGACCTGGCCCTTGAGTTTGGAACGCACCATGAAAATGAACAGGGGCGCGTCATCCACCGGGGCCAGACAGACCACATCGCCGCCATTGGCGCGCATCGACATGGCCGCAGGCAGCCCGGCGACGGCGAAATCCGCGTTACGCTTCATCAGGTTGCTCAATGCCACACCGCCGCCGCCGGCATGCAGGAACTTGACCTGGGCGCCCTCCGCCTTGTCGGCGCCGATTGCGGGGATCAGATCGATGGGCAGGTAAGAGATGTTGCGCGGACCAGGATAGCTCACCATCAGCGTGGGCAAGTCCGCCCGTGCGGGGTTGATGGCGACCAGCGCAACCAGCAGGGCCAGGCCGGCAACCCGGTCTTGCCAAAGCGATCGACAGACGGAAATCATGGCTAAGTTCACGTTGGCCTCCTCAGAGTTGGATCGGACTCACGTTACCTCACTTCAACTGAAAACTGGGGCCGGTTATTGAACCTATATTCCTCAGTTGACCGCTCCTTAGCCCTTGTGAGGCAGCCTACGCCACTGGGGCCGGTTATTGAATGAAATGGCGTTGGAGAGCAGCAATGATTCCGCCGCATCCGGCTACGCTGCTACGCTACGGCCCCACGCCCGATTGAGGCGACCGACACCGGAGACCGCCGCCATGCCCGTAAAACATCCCGCCGTAAAAAACATGCGCCGCCATCTGCTCAAGTTCCTCGCCGCCGGGGCGCTGAGCGGCATCGGCCTCGCCGGTCTGGTGCGCCAGGCGCTGGCCGCCGGCAGCGGGCCGCAGCGCAAACAGGGCATTTACCGGCTGGAAGGCGAGGCCACCTTCAACGGCAAGACGCTCAAGGTCGGCGACGTATTGAGCCTGCCGCTGAGCGTGATCACCGGCCCGAAGACGACGCTGATTTTCGTGCTCGGCGCGGATGCCTATCTGGTGCGCGCGAACAGTCATCTGATCCTCACCGCGAATGACGACAAAACGCCGAGCCGCGCCACCGCCATCAAACTGCTCGCCGGCAAACTGCTGTCCGTATTCGAAAAGGGCGAACGCAGCCTGACCACGACGACCGCCGTGGCCGGCATTCGCGGCACCGGCATTTACCTGGAAAGCGAACCCGGCCAGTCCTACCTCTGCCTGTGCTACGGCACTGCGCAGATCGGACCGATCGCGACGCCGCACTTGCGCGAAACGATCAAGACCACGCACCACGAATCGCCCCGCATCGTGTATCCCGACCGCATGGAAGCGGCCAAGGTCATCAATCACAGCGACGATGAATTGATCCTGCTGGAAAGCCTGACCGGCCGCCTGCCGCCGTTCTATACCCAATGGGGCTATGGCGACGGCATCCTGAACGATCTGGCGAAGAAGCGGTATTGAGCGCCGATGCCCATCGGCGCTGTCGCCAACCGGTTTGCCGACGTCGCCCGCCGCCGTTTTTCTCGACGATAATCCGGGCGGGAGGCGTCTATGCCTTCTTCACGGCAGGGTGGATAAACACAACACAGCACATCCACCAATGGCGGCGGTGAGGGTGGATGCGCTACGCTTATCCACCCTACGGAATCAACGGGTTGTATGGCGTTTCTTGAGAGCTTCGAAAATCCCTTGTTTTGTTCTGGAATGACACATGTTCAATGATTACAACCTGTGCGCGCTGGTGGTCGACGATATGGCGACCATGCGCTCGATGATGAAATCCCAGCTTGCCAGTATTGGCGTCGCCAAGATCACGGAAGCGCCGAATGCCGCTGTCGCCATTGCCAAGCTGCGCGCCGAAAAGTTCGATCTGCTTCTGATCGACTATTACCTGGGCGATGCCACCGACGGACAGCAGTTACTCGAACTGGTGCGCCACGAGAAACTGATCGCCAGCAGCGCGGTCGCCGTGATGGTGACGGCGGAAACCGCCTACGGATCGGTCGCCCAGGTGGCCGAGCATTCTCCCGATGCCTATCTGATCAAGCCCTTTACCGCCGACACCCTGCACGATCGCCTGCTGCCGGTGCTTGAGCGCAAGTTGGGCCTGCGCCGCCTGAACAAGAAGACGCCGGGGCTGAAGCCGATTTATGACCAGTACGACGCCGGCCGCTATGCCGCCGTTGTCGCGCTGGTCGATGCCTATAGCCAGCGCGAGGGCACGCATGCCGATACGGCGCGCCTGAAGGGCGATGCCCTGATGCAGCAGGGCGATTATGTGCGGGCGCTGGAGCACTACCAGTCTTTGCAGGAAAACTACGCCTGGTCGTCGCTAGGCGTCGCGCGCGTGCAGGTGTTGTTGCATCAGACCGATGCGGCGATCGCCACGCTCGAACAATTGGTCGCCGAGTCGCCCAAATATGTACACGCCTCCGACGTTCTGGCCGAGGCCTATATCAAGGCCAATCAACCGCAAAAGGCGCTGGAACTGCTGGAGGCCGCCTGCGCCAATTCACCCACCGTCAACCGCATGCGCGCCACCGCGCAGCTTGCGGAACAGGTCGGCGATGACAGCCGTATCGTGCAATGGGGCGGCAAAGTGGTGGACGCCAACAAATTCGCCCTGGTTCAGGATTACACCGATCACGCCCGCTTGGTGCGCGGCCTGGTGAAATCGGGACAGATGGACAAGGCGATCTCGACCATGGCGCGCTTCGAGACCGAGATTCCGCAGATCAAGCAGTCGGCGAGCGTCCAGGCCAGCAAATCCTATGTTCTGGCGATGCAACTGGCCCAGGAGAAGATCGAGATCGAGACGATGCCGGATAGCATCAAAAGCCGGCGTCTCCCGCTCCTGGCGGAGAAACAGGAGCGCTTGAACACCCTCATCGCCTCGCTGGGCAATCTGGAACACAGTCCAAAAGACGCCTTGTTTGTCAGCGAGGCCTACCTGGTGACCGGCCACCGGGACAAGGCGGCGGAATCTGCGTCATCCGCCCTGGCAAACGGCCAGCGTTTGTTTCCGGGAATGGACGAACCCGGCTGGCGGGAGGAAGTCGAAGTCCAGGCGATCACAAAAACCAAGGCCCGTATCGTGGACGGCTTGAACCTGCTGCGCGCCGGCAAGACCAAGGAAGCGCTGGTGCTGTTCATGAAACTGGTCGAACACACGCCGCCCGATCTCACCGCGCAACTGCTGGCCAACGTGGTGACCACGGTTATTGCACTCAAGCAGAAGGGGCAGAACGTTGGCGACTTCATGCCCGCGGCCAGGGCGGCGCTGGAACGCCTGAAGACGGAATATCCGGGCAACGAACGCCTGCCCGGACTCATCCAGTCATTCGAGACGAATTAACCTGAAAACCCCAATTGACAGATAAATTCATTACGATTCAATGTATTGCGAGATGTCTGTAGGTGCGAATTTATTCGCACTGAAGTCCTTGATTGTGCGAATAAATTCGCACCTACGAGCGCTTCAACTGCGATTTTCAGGATTAACCGAGCCCCCCGCTTCCGACTGCCATGGCCGCGCCCAACTCCCTCATCCTCGCCACAGTTGACCATCTCGCCCGTTTCGCGCCCTTCGACAGCATGGCGCGGGAACACCTGATCTGGCTGGCGGAGCGGCTCAAGCTGACCTACTACGGCAAGGGGGAAACCGTCCTCGGGCCTGAATCGGGTCCGGCCCAGACCTTCTACATCATCAAGCAGGGCGTGATACACGGCGAGCAGGACGTGGTGCGTGCGCAGGACGACACGACCTGGCTGGAACTGCATGAGGGCGAGTGCTTCCCGCTCGGCGCCCTGCTTTCCAGGCGCGGCGTCGCCAGCACCTACCGGGCGGGACGCGAC
This sequence comes from Pseudomonadota bacterium, assembly GCA_030691265.1. Lineage (GTDB taxonomy): Bacteria > Pseudomonadota > Gammaproteobacteria > Burkholderiales > Thiobacillaceae > PFJX01. Next base: position 45,364 of record JAUYET010000017.1, on the reverse strand, counting down.
ACCTTCTGTTTCGAACTTGCGGCAGAAGATTTCCACGAACTGCTCAAGCGCAGCGACGCCTTTCACGATTTCTGCACGCGTCGCATCGCCAACCTGCTGGAACAGTCCAAACACATCCTCCAGGCCCAGTACGCCAAATCCAGCAGCGACCAGCAATCCATGTCCAGCCCGCTGGCCTCCCTGATCCGGCGCGAACCGGTGTCCTGCGCGCCGGAGACGCCGCTGCGCGAGGTGCTGGAGAGCATGCACAAGCTGAGCATCGGCTCCATGATCGCGGTGGATGCGAACAAGAAACCGGTGGGCATCTTCACGCTGCACGATGTCCTCGACCGGGTCGCCCTGGCCGGGATCAGCCTGGATGCGCCCTTCAACACGGTGATGAGCCCGAATCCGCACACCCTGCCGCCGCACGCCCTGGCCCACGATGCCGCCCTGGTCATGGCCAAGCACGGTTTCCGCCATATCCTGGTCGAGGAAGAAGGCCGGCTCAAGGGCCTGATTTCGGAGAAGGATCTGTTTTCGCTGCAACGGGTCGGGCTGCGCCAGATCAGCGGCGCCATCCGCAACGCCGAACACCTGGATACGCTCAAGCACTCGGCCAAGGATATTCGTCTACTGGCCCACAACATGCTGGCTCAGGGCGTGGCGGCCGAGCAACTCACCCAGATCATCTCCACCCTCAACGACGTGCTGACGGCCCGCATCATCGAACTGGAACTGCGCGACAGCCCGGCCAAAGACATCGAGTTCTGCTGGCTGGCCCTGGGTTCCGAGGGGCGGCTGGAGCAGACCCTGAATACCGATCAGGACAATGGCATCGTGTTCGCCACGCAAGCAGGCGACGACGCCGAGGCGATGCGCGCCGTGCTGCTGCCCTTCGCCAGGCGCGTCAATCTGGCCCTGGCGGAATGCGGTTTCCCGTTGTGCAGCGGCGAGGTCATGGCCGGCAACCCCAAATGGTGTTTGTCGCTACCGGAGTGGCAGCACACCTTCGCCGACTGGATCGATCACGGCGACCCCACGGCGCTGCTGAATTCCACGATCTTCTTCGATTTCCGGCCCCTGTACGGCGCCGACCACCTGGCCTTCGACCTGCGTGCATGGTTGCGCGATGCAGCCCGGAACAACCCTCGCTTCCTCCACCAGATGGCGGCCAATGCCCTGCGCAACCGCCCGCCGACGGGATCGGTGTGGGACTTCTTCACCGGCCAGGGGCATATCCTGGATCTCAAGCTCAACGGCATCACCCCCTTCGTCGATGCCGCCCGCATCTTCAGCCTGGCCGTCGGCGGCAAGCAGACCAATACCCTGCAACGCCTGCGCGAGATGAACGAGCCGTTGCACGTCAGCTCGCAGGACACGGAAGCCTGGTGCGATGCCTTCCTGTTCATCCAGCTCCTGCGCCTGCGCCTGCATCATGAGCAGTGCGAGCGCGGCGAGCCGCTGAGCAACAAGGTCGATCCGGACAGTTTCAACAACCTGGATCAGCGCATTCTCAAGGAAGCCTACCGGCAGGCGCGCAAGCTACAAACCAGGCTGGCCCTGGATTACCAGGTATGAACCCTGCAAGTGCAGTCGGCGATGAAATCCCATACGATTCAATAGGTTGCACCATATCTGTAGGTGCGAATTCATTCGCACAAGCAAGCACTTCGGTGCGAATGAATGCGCACCTACAACCACACCCACTGAGGAAAAGAGGTTGAACTGGCTCGCGCGCCTGTTCGCCGGCAAACCGGAACTGACCACGCAGCAGGCCGGGCGCCTGGCCGCCTGGCAGTCACTGCCCGCGCCCGACCTCAACGCGCCTTGCACAGCCAGCCGCTATGTCGTGGTGGACGTGGAAACCAGCGGCCTGAATCTGGCCAGGGACCGGCTCATCGCCATCGGCGCTGTCGCCGTCTGTGCAGGCGATATCCACCTGGCCGACAGCATGGAGATCATCCTGCAACAGAGTCGCATCAGCGGCCGCGACAACATCCTGATCCACGGCATCGGCGGCACCGCGCAGGCGGAGGGCGTGCCGCCGGTCGAGGCCATGCTGAGCTTCCTCGAATACCTGGGCAAGTCGCCGCTGATCGCCTTCCATGTCGATTTCGACAAGACCATGATCGAGCGCGCCCTGAAGACCTTCCTGGGCCTCAAGTTCAACCACCCCTGGGCCGACCTGGCCTATCTGTCGCCCGCCCTGTGTCCCGAGCTGGCACGCTCGCATCGCTCCCTCGACCAATGGATGGCGCATTTCGGCATCGGCAATTTCGCCCGCCACAGCGCGCTTGCCGATGCACTGTCCACGGCGGAACTGATGCTCTCGCTGCGGGAATGCATGAGCGCCAGACACATCGAGAATTTCAAAGCCATGCGCGAGACGGAAAAGGCCCAGCGCATGATGCACTGGATCGGCTGAAAATCCGGGCCTGAAAACCATCGCAGCTTCACGCTGCGTTTCGTGCATTAGTGTTTTCTAATCAACCACTTATTCCAGATCTTGGCAACCTCAAGGCGATAATTTTCGTTCTATACTCCGCCCGCCTGGCGTGACTGATCTGCGTGAGGTTCCGGGGCAGGATAGCGTGTCTGAACATGCGTCCCGGACAGTGCAACCCACTTTAACTTCCATTTGGAGGAGCACTATGCAACTGACGGACAAGCACCGTGAGTACTGGAGCAGGAACCTGCGGTTGACCGCGGTTCTGCTCGGCATCTGGTTCGTGGCGACCTTCGTGGTCATCTGGTTCGCCCGCGAACTCAACGACTTCGTCATCATGGGTTTCCCCTTCGCCTTCTACATGGGCGCGCAGGGCTCCCTGATCATCTACGTGATCGTGATCTGGTACTACGCCCGGCGGATGAACCAGCTCGATCTGGAGTATGGCGTCCACGAAGGGGATGACTGACATGAGCACAGCCGTATCTGCCAACACCGCCTTCTTCAACCAACTGAGGAAGTACTACACCTTCTACACCGGCGGTTTCATCACCTTCGTCATCGCCCTGGCCATCCTGGAGCAGATGGGTCTGGCGCCCAAGATCATCGGCTACATCTTCCTGGCCGCCACCATCCTGCTGTATGCCGGCATCGGCATCATGTCGAAGACCGCCGACGTGTCGGAGTATTACGTCGCCGGCCGCAGGGTGCCCGCGCTGTTCAACGGCATGGCGACCGGCGCCGACTGGATGTCGGCGGCGTCGTTCATCGGTATGGCGGGAACGCTGTATCTGTCCGGCTTCGACGGCCTCGCCTTCGTCATGGGCTGGACCGGCGGCTATGTGCTGGTGGCGCTGTTCCTGGCGCCCTATCTGCGCAAGTTCGGCCAGTTCACCATCCCCGACTTCCTCGGCGCGCGCTTCGGCGGCAACCTGCCGCGCACCATCGGCGTGCTGGCGGCGATCATCTGTTCGTTCACCTACGTGATCGCACAGATCTACGGCGTCGGTCTGATCACCAGCCGCTTCACCGGCCTGGAGTTCGAGATCGGCGTCTATGCCGGTCTGGCCGGCATCCTGGTGTGCTCGTTCCTCGGCGGCATGCGCGCGGTGACCTGGACCCAGGTGGCGCAGTACATCATCCTGATCATCGCCTACATGATCCCGGTGGTCTGGCTGTCGGTGCAGGTGACCGGCAACCCGATTCCGCAGATCGCCTACGGCCAGGCGCTGCAAAGCGTCAGCGCCAAGGAGAAGGAGCTGAACGACCCAGCCACCGTGCTGGGCGCGGCCGAAGCCTCCGTGCGCGCGCTCCACAAGGAGAAGCAACTGGAGTGGGAAGGCAAGATCAAGGCGCTGGACGAGGTGGTGGCCGCCGGCAACGGTGCGGCATTCGTGGCCGAGCAGAAAGCCGGCGCACAGACCAAGCTCAATGATCTGAAAGCCGCGCCGGCACCCGACGCCAAGAAGATCGCCGCTGCCGAGAAGGACGTCGCAGAATTCCCCGCCGATGCCACCGCACTCAAGGCGAAATGGAAGAAAGCCGCCGACGGCGCCAAGGCCAAATCCGGCCCGGTCGCCGCCCACGCAGTTCCCTTCGCCGGCAAGGGCGCCGAGAAAAAGCTGATGAAGGAAAATCCGGCCGCGACGCCGGAGGAAATCGCCAAGGCCCACGCCGAGGACGAGAAAGCCTCCAACGGCAAACGTCTCAACTTCATCGCGCTGGTGCTGTGCCTGATGGTGGGCACCGCCTCGCTGCCGCACATCCTGATGCGCTACTACACCACCCCCTCGGTGCGGGATGCGCGCAAGTCGGTGTTCTGGTCGCTGTTCTTCATCTTCCTGCTCTACTTCACCGCGCCCGCCCTGGGCGTGCTGGCCAAATACGTGGTCTACCACGACCTGGTCGGTTCCTCGTTCGCCGCGCTGCCCGCCTGGGTCAGCAACTGGCAGGCGGTGGATGCGACGCTGATGAAGATCGTCGATATGAACAAGGACGGACTGATCCAGCTTGCCGAAATCACCATCGGCGGCGACCTGATCGTGCTGGCGACGCCGGAAATCGCCGGTCTGCCCTACGTGGTCTCCGGCCTGGTCGCGGCCGGCGGTCTGGCGGCGGCGCTGTCCACCGCGGACGGTCTGCTGCTGACCATCGCCAACGCGTTGTCGCATGACGTCTACTACAAGATGATCGACCCCAACGCCTCCACCGTGCGTCGCCTGTCCGTCTCCAAGGCGCTGTTGCTGGTGGTCGCCATCCTGGCCGCCTACGTGGCCTCGCTGAAACCGGGCGACATCCTGTTCCTGGTCGGCGCAGCCTTCTCGCTGGCGGCCTCGGCCTTCTTCCCGGCGCTGGTTCTCGGCGTGTTCTGGAAGCGGGCCAACCACCTGGGCGCGGTGCTCGGCATGTTGGCGGGCCTGGCGGTGTGCATGTACTACATGTACATCACCTACGACTTCTTCGGCGGCGTAGCCGCCAACGAATGGTTCGGCATCAAGCCCATCTCCGCCGGCATCTTCGGCCTGCCCGCCGGCTTCCTGGGCGTGATCATCGGCTCCCTCATTTCCCCCGCGCCGAGCAAGGAAGTGCAGGAACTGGTCGACCACGTGCGCTACCCCAGCCTGACCGTGGGCGCCGACACCAAGGCGGCCTGATAAGCCGCATCACCGCCCGCCCCGCAAGGGGTGGGACAAACAAAAAGGCCCGCATGAAAATGCGGGCCTTTTTGTTTGCCGACACATTCAGCCAGGTAACGCACCAGCCAGGTAGGGTGCGCCATGCGCACCAGCGCAGATGGAATCGGTGCGCATGGCGCACCCTACGCGATGGGCTGATAACGCGGCTTACAGGGTCTCCACCAGATGCACCAGATCGGCCCGCTCGGCATCCCGAATCAGGCGTTTGGCGGTTTGCGGTTCGTGCAGGGCGAGGTGGCGGATGACGGCTTCAACCTGCTCGGGTTGGTGGTTGTGGTAATGCGCCATGCCCAAGGCGTACCAGGCGATGCCGTTCATCGGTTGCAGTTCGGCGGCGTGCTGCAAGGCCTCGGCCGCGGCGGCGTGCTCGCCCTGATGGGCATGGGCCATACCGAGTCCATACCAGGCGCGGTCGTGTTTCGGGTTGAGTTCGCTGGCGCGGCGGAAGGCGTGCTTCGCGGCGTCCCGGTCGCCGCTCTGCTCATGCACGTAGGCCAGGTTGAACCAGGTATCGGCGTGTTCGGGTTCCAGCGCCAGCGCCTTGTCGAACCACTCCGCCGCTGCCGGCCAGCGCTGCTTGTCGGCGTGTATCCAGGCGATGCTGCGAGCAGCGCGGACATCCTTCGGGTTGGCGCGGAAGACTTCGGCATAGGCGTCCAGAGCCCGTTCAGGTTGACGCAGCCAGTCGAAGATCACGGCGCGCAGGGTGAAACGGATTTGGTCGAAATTCATGGCGGCTTTCGCGAACAGGGCGGGCTGGATTGTCGCGGCGGCATGGCGGAGCGGCAAGATAGAATCCGTGCGTTTCCCTTCGATAGACGACGCCATGCAATTCGATGTTCTTCTGGTCTCTCTCGCGCGCGTGCTGGTTGAAGTGGCCGGCTTCGCGCTCCTGGGCCGCGGCGTGCTGGCGCTACTGGCCGGCAAGCATCGGCATGACAACCTGTTCTACAAGATACTGGAAACGGTCAGCGGACCGGCGGTCAGGGCGGTGCGCCGCATCACCCCGCGTTTCATCCTCGACGCGCATATCCCGCTGCTGACCTTCTTCCTGCTGTTCTGGCTGTGGATCATGCTGGCGCTGGCCAAGCGCTATCTGTGCGGCCTGCACGGCCTGGCCTGCTGATTGGAAAAGTAGGGCGGAAAAGCGATAGCGCCTTCCGCCGAATGCGCGTCCCACCTTCTGGCGGAAGGCGCTATCGCTTTTCCGCCCTACAAATCAAGCCAGCAGCGCGCGCACTTTCTCCAGGTCTTCCGGCGTATCCACCCCCGGCGCGATGGGCTGGGCGGATTCGATCACGATGATGCGATAGCCGTGCCAGAGCGCGCGCAACTGTTCCAGCGATTCGTGGATTTCGATGCCCGGCCGGCTCAAGCCGGGATAAGCCTTGAGGAAGCCGACCCGGTAAGCGTAGAGGCCGATGTGGCGCTGGATGGGAAGTCCTTCCGGTAGCGCGGCAGGCGGCGCAGCAGCGGCCCACGCGTCGCGCGCCCAGGGAATCGGCGCGCGCGAGAAATACAGCGCGTAGCCGTCCTTGTCGGTGACCACTTTCACCACATTCGGATTGAACGCTTCCGCCGCGTCGTGGATGCGGTGGCTGACCGTGGCCATGCTGGCGGCGGGATGGTCGAACAGGGCTTGCGCGGTGGCGCGAATCAAATCCGGCTCGATCAGCGGTTCGTCGCCCTGCACGTTGACCACCACGACATCGTCGGCCCAACCCAGCTTGCCGGCCACTTCCGCCAGCCGGTCGCTGCCGGAGGCGCAATCGGGCGAAGTCATCACCACCGGGTAGCCCTGTTCAGTCACGGCGCTGGCGACGCCCTCATGGTCGGTCGCGACGTAAACCCCTGTCGCGCCGCTGGCCGCCGCGCGTTCGGCGACGCGCACCACCATCGGTTTGCCGTGAATGTCGGCCAGCGGTTTGCCGGGCAGGCGGGTGGAAGCGTAACGGGCGGGAATGACGGCGTAGAAGTCGGGCGGAGCGCGAAAATCGGCGATGGTGACAGACATGGCGGCGGCAAGATGAAGTGGCGGCGAAGCATTGTAAGAGCATCGACACGGCGGAAAGTGAGCCACGAACGAAGCGCGAACGAGCCGTTCGCAACGCCCATGGCCTGCTCTCAAGTTTTTCCCGGCCCGGACGTTAGTGGCCTTTCGCCCTCGCAGCCGCCGTTCAACATGCCCGCTTCGCCACAACGCGAACAACTCTCCCGCACCATGTCACGCTACCTGGTACTGGGTTTTGCGCTGCTCATCGTGCTGATGGCGGGTCTGGCCGGGCATGCGGTCTGGCAGATCAAGGAACTGAAGGCGCGCATGAGCGATATCGTCGATGTGCGCAACCGCAAGATTCAGCTCGCCACCGACTTGCAGGAAGCCTCCTACAACCGCCACAACTCGCTGGTCTATCAGGTGCTGGCGGAAGACGCTTTCGCGCGCGACGAAAATTTCCAGCTCTACATCAAATGGGGCTACCACGTCGGCGACGCGCGCAACAAATTGAAGGCGCTGCCGCTCGACGCCTTCGAACGCGCCAACCTGATGCAGCAAGACCAACTGGTGGCGCAGATCATTCTGCTGCAAGAGGAAATCAGCGATCTGGCTGCGCGCGGAGAAATGGACGCTGCACGCGCCCGGTTGGCAGCTCATTTGCGGCCGCTCAATCTGCAATACACCGAGGTCATCGAATCTCTACGTCGGCATGAACGCGATCTGATCCGCGCCGCGCTGCTGCAAGCGCAACAGGCGACCGATCGGGCGATCGGCCTGCATCTGTGGCTGGGCAGCGTGTTGATCCTGCTCGCCGTCGCCATTGCCGTCATCACCCAGCGCCTGTTGAAGCGCCACGCCCGCATCATCTACGCACAGGTCAGCGAACTGGAACGGGCCGGCACGCTGCTGGAACACCAGGCCATGCACGACCCGCTCACCGGCCTGGCCAACCGGGCGCTGTTCTATCGCCGCCTGGAAGAAGCCATCCAGCATGCCAGCGAAGAACAGTTTTCCCTGCTGGTGCTGTACATCGATCTGGACGATTTCAAGCAGATCAACGACACGCACGGCCATGCCGCCGGCGATGCGCTGCTACTGGCCGTGGCCAGACGGCTGCACCAGGTCGCGCGCAAATCCGACACCTCGGCGCGTCTGGGCGGCGACGAATTCGCCCTGCTGTTCGTCGGCATCGAAACGACGGGTTCCTGCGCGGAGCTCTGCCAGAAGGTCGAGCACGAGATTTCCCAGCCGGTCTATTACGACAACGATTCCTTTGCGCTGGCTTGCAGCATCGGCTACGCCCTCTACCCGCGCGACGGCTGCAAACTGGATGACCTGCTCAACGCGGCGGACACCAAGATGTACGAGGTGAAACGCGCGCGCAAACTGGCGAGCGGCTGAGACAGGTCGATGCGGTTCGTGCCTCTGATGAAGCCCCTACCCTTCGGTAACCACATCCTACGAAACTGCGTGGCTTTGCAGTCGATGCGGTTCGCAAGCTCACCACATCCTACGAAATGCGTGGTTTTGTAGGATGCGGTGAGGAACGAACCGCATCATCGAGCGCCAAGCAGCAAAGCCAGCAACAGCCCGCTTTCCAGCCATTCCACCCCGGCCCCGAGCGCATCGCCGCTCATGCCGCCCAGGCGCGACAGCAAGTAGGCGCGCCAGGCCAGAATCAGCAGCGGCGCGGCCAGCAAGGCGGGATACAGCACGCACGCCGGCAACAACACCGCACCCCACAATGCAATCGCCCAGGTCGGACAGCGGAGCCGTTGGCGGCTCTGCCGCCTTACGGAACCGGCGTGCCCATTGCGGGTGCAGCGCCAGGAAAATCGCTCGCCCAGGCCCGGTTTGATCGACGGCAACCGCGCCCAGACCAGCGTGCCCAAGCGTGCCCACGCTGGGATCAACAGCACGGCCAAAAATAACTCAATGCGCGCCAGCAACATCAGCAACACCAGTTTTGCCAGCAGTTGCAGCACCAGCGCGACGACGCCAAACGCGCCGACATGCGGGTCCGCCAGCACGCTGAGCAGACGGTTTTTATCGCCATGCGCCGCACCGAGCGCATCGGCGAGATCGCACAGGCCATCCAGATGCAATGCGCCGGTGACCCAGACCCAGGCCAGCAGGCCCAGCAATGCGCCCAGCCAGGGATCGACACGCGCGCCCAGGGCCAGCGCCGCCGCGACCACCGCGCCGACCAGCAGGCCCGCGAACGGAAACCAGAGCGCCGCCCGCGCCAGATCGTCGGCCCGAAATTCGCCCACTTGCGGCGTCGGCAAACGGGTCAGAAACTGGATGGCGAGGATCAGGCCGCGCATGCATTCAAGCTCAGCAAAACCGGCGCTTCGCCGGCCAGAATCGAAACACGGAAACAAGCCGCTTCCGGCAACGCGATGCGATAAGCATGCGTATGCGGCATGCCGAGTAACTGCATCAACAACACGCGCATGACACCGGCATGCGTCACCAGCAAACGATGCCCACCCGGGCTGTTATGCAACCAGGCATCCCAGCCGGCGCCGACCCGGGTTTGCAACTGCATCAGCGTCTCGCCGCCGGGCGGTGCGACGCTGCCGGCCGAAGCGCGAAACAGCGCGTGCATTTCCGGGTCCATTGCTGCCGCCTCCGCCGGCGTCATGCCTTCCCAGGCGCCAAACGCCATCTCGCGCAACGACTCGATCACCTCCAGCGGCGCGCCGAGTTCATCGGCGTAAGCGCGCGCGAAATCGAGACAACGGCGATAGGGCGAACTGGCGACGCGGTCGAACGGCGGCGTGGCGACACGCCCGGCCGCTTCGCGAACCTGCTGAACCCCGAGTGGCGTCATGCCCGCGTCGGAATTCCCGCGATAGACATGCGGCCGTCCCGCCACCGCGCCATGGCGCAACACGGTGACCAGGGTGGCGCCCTCAATCTCCACGACTCACCCCGGCTTCGGCGAAGGTCGCCATGCCGGCATGCAACGCGCACGCCAGCCGCAACAGCGGCAACGCGGTCGCCGCACCGCTGCCCTCGCCCAGACGCATATCGAGTTGCAACAGCGGCCGGGCATCCAGCGCGGCCAGCAAGCGGGCATGGCCGGGTTCGGCGGAAGCGTGCGCGAACAACAGCCAAGCGCGCGTGCCGGGATTCAGCCGACACGCCGCCAACGCCGCCGCGCTGGTGATGAAGCCATCCACCAACACCGGCAGCCCGGCCTGGGCGCAAGCGATGTAGGCGCCAGCCAGCGCGACGATTTCGAAACCGCCGAGACAACGCAGGGCGGCAATACTCCCCTCCCCCGCAAGCGGGGGAGGGGCTGGGGGAGAGGGAGAGGGTCGCCGTTGCAGTACCAGCGCATAAATCGCCTCCAACACCGCCTCGGTTTCCGCCAACACCTGGTTATTCCAGAAGCGCAGCACGATCATTCCTTTGCCTTCCAGAAATGCCGTTCGGGCCTGGTCGTATCCCTGCCGTTCGGCGTGTTGTCCGCCATCGAGCTCGATCACCAGCTTCAGCGCATCGCAATAAAAATCCAGGATGTAAGGGGCGACGGCATGCTGACGACGGAATTTCAAATCCATAAAGCGCTTGGCGCGCAACACTTCCCAGAGCAACTGTTCGGCGTCGGTCTGGTTTTTGCGCAACTCTCGGGCATGCGACAGGATTTCTCTGGGCAAGGGCTTGGCCTGAGCGGGGAACTGCCCCTCTCTGATAGAACTACCAGCCAACCGACTAAGCCGCCCAACTACAGCGGCCAAGTCTCTGGCTGCCCCGGCCCCTCCCCCGCTTGCGGACGCTGAGGTCACTTCGTTCCCACGCGCTCCCTCTCCCCCGGCCCCTCCCCCGCTTGCGGGGGAGGGGAGGAAACCGTGCAGCGCCAACGCCCGGTCGATCACCGTCGCCTTGTGACTCACCCCGGCCGCATCCAGGCCGGTGCCGGGGCCGGCCATCTGCGCGCCGGTCAGGCCCAGCAGCGCGCAACTCACCGCCGCCGCCGCCGTGGTATTGCCGATGCCCATCTCGCCGCCGATGAAAATATCCGCGCCGGCCGCCAGCGCGCGCTGCACGGCGAGCCGGCCCTGATCGAGACTGTGCATGAACTGCTCTTCAGTCATGGCGGGCTCGCAGGCGAGGTTCGCGGTGCCGAAACCGACTTTGCCATTCACCACGCCGGCAATGGATGCAGCCGCCAGCGTGCCGACATCGACCACTTCCAGACGCGCGCCCTGCGCTTTTGCCAGCACCGAAATGGCCGCGCCGCCGGCGACGAAATTGGCCAGCATCTGCTGCGTGACGGCCTGCGGAAACGCCGCCACGCCTTCCGCGACGACGCCGTGATCGCCGGCGAACACGGTAATCGCCGGCTGCGCGATCTGTGGTTTCTCGCGGCCTTGCAGGGCGGCAAGATGGATCGCGATTTCTTCCAGCCGGCCCAGGCTGCCCGGCGGTTTGGTCAGCGTGTCCTGGCGCTGGCTAGCGGCCGCGCGGGCGGTTTCATCGAGTGGTTTGACGGGTTGTTGCCACCAGGAAGTCATAAGGCTGCTTTCGATGCTGTGGTTTTGAGCGCCAACGGCAAGCCGGCGGCGATGAAGGTGACGGAATCCGCCATGCGGGCGATGTCCTGATTCAGCCAGCCGGCCTCATCGACGAAGCGGCGGCTGAGTTCGCCCAGCGGAATCACGCCGAGGCCGACTTCGTTGGAGACGAACAGGATGTCGCCGGCCAGCGTCGGCAAGACTTGCAGCAAAGCGGCGCGTTCTTGCGCAAACACCGCCTCGCCGGCTTCCAGCAGATTCATCAGCCACAGCGTCAGGCAATCGACCAGCACGCAGCGGCCCGGCCCGGCAGCCTGTTGCAGCACAACGGCCAGATGCAGCGGTTCTTCGAGCGTTTGCCAGTGCGGCGGCCGTTCCGCCCGATGCCGCGCGATACGCGCCGCCATTTCGGCGTCGCGCGCCTGGCCGGTGGCGATCACCGTCACCGTCAGGCCGCTGGCGGCGGCCAGATTCTGCGCATGACGGCTCTTGCCGGAACGAGCGCCGCCGAGGATCAGGTGTGACATGCGGACTCCAGCGGGTTTTCCAACAGCACGAGCAGGCGGGGCAGGTCCAGATGCGCTTCCACCGCATCGGCCAGACGCTCGATGGCGGCATCGCGCAACGCATGGATGTCGGGCGCTTTGCCTTCAACCAGGCCCGCCCAGGCCAGCACCGCATCGGCGGCGGCGGGCGTATCGAACAGGCCATGCAGATAAGTGCCGGCAACCTGGCCATCGTCCGAGAGGGCGCCATCGACGTAGGGTGCGCCGTGCGCACCATCACCGGTGCGCACGGCGCACCCTACAAGCAATGGCTGACCCAGCGCCAAACCTGCACTGACGCCGGCATGGATCTCGTAGCCGGCCACAGGCGCATTACCCAGCACCAGATGCCCGCTCACATTGCGCAACTGCTTGTCCGCCGCCAGCGTGGTTTCCATGTCCAGCCAGCCGAGGCCGGCGCTGGAACCGGGCGCGCCTTCGAGGCCGAGCGGATCGTGCAGCGCCCGCCCCAGCATCTGAAAACCGCCGCAAATGCCCAGCAGCTTGCCGCCGAAGCGGAGATGCCGTTGCAGATGCGCCGGCCAGCCGCGCTCGTGCAGAAAGGCCAGATCGGCGCGCACCGATTTGGAACCGGGCAGGATGATCAGATCGGCCGGCGGCGGCGGGGTGTCAACACCCTGGTCCAGGCCGATGAAGCGGAAATCCACGTTCGGATGCAGACGCAGCGCATCGAAATCGGTGTGGTTGGAAATGCGCGGCAGCACCGGGACGATGACGCGAATCCCCCCCTCCCCCCTCGGGGGAGGGGCCGGGGGAGAGGGAACCCGCGTCGATCTATCCACCGCCGCTCCCTCTCCCCGGCCCTCCCCCGAGGGGGGAGGGAGAGAGTCCTCTGCCTCCAGATGCCGCCCGTGCAGATACGGCAGCACGCCCAGCACCGGCTTGCCGGTTTCCCTTTCCAGCCAGTCCAGCCCGGATTGCAGCAGGGCGATGTCGCCGCGAAAACGGTTGATGACGAAGCCTTTGACGCGCGCCCGTTCCGATTCCGACAACAACGCCAGCGTGCCGACGATGTGCGCGAAGACGCCGCCGCGGTCGATGTCGGCGATCAGGATCACCGGGCAATCGACGGCTTCGGCGAAGCCCATGTTGGCGATGTCGCCGGCGCGCAGATTGATCTCTGCCGGGCTGCCGGCGCCCTCGACGACGATGGCCTCGTACTGGCTCGACAGGCGCGCGAACGAATCCAGTACCGCCGCCTGCGCCACCTGCTTGTAGTCGTGATAGGCCTGCGCCTCCATATTGGTCAGCGCGCGGCCCTGGATGATGACCTGGCAGCCGGTGTCGGAATTGGGCTTCAACAGCACCGGGTTCATGTCGCTGTGCGGCGCCAGTCCGCAAGCCTGCGCCTGCACCGCCTGCGCCCGCCCGATCTCGCCGCTGCCGTTGCCGACATCCGCTGTCACCGCGCTGTTCAGCGCCATGTTCTGCGGCTTGAACGGGGCGACCCGCACGCCGCGCCGTTTCAACCAGCGGCACAGCGCCGTGACCAGCGCGCTTTTTCCGGCATCGGAGGTGCAGCCCTGGACCATGAGGACGCGGCAAGTCATCGCGAAACACGCTCCAGCGCGGCATCGAGCCGGGTCCATTCGGCATCGGCGCCGGGCAAGCCGAAACGCAGGGCTGGCAGCGGAGCCGTTGGCGGCTCTGCCGCCTTACGGAACCGGCGTGCCCCTTGCGGGTGCAGCGTCTCGAACAGCCGGGTAAGAATGCCTTGCCGCGCCAGAGCGGCGTGAATCTCGTCGGCGCGCGGCGTTTCCACCCGTTGAAACAGGGCGCAGCCGCCGCTTGGCGGCAGGCCGTGGCGAGTCAGCAGATCGGCCAGACGTGCGCCGGCCGCGATCAACTGCGGCCGGGCGGCGGCCTGCCAGGCGGTATCGCGCAAGGCCAGCGTGGCGATATGGCGGGCGGGACCGTTCAGCGTCCACGGCCCGAGCAGATCGCGCAGACGTTCAAGCAGCGCGGCTTCGGCCAGCACGAAACCGACACGCGCGCCGGCCAGGCCGAAGAACTTGCCCAGCGAGCGCAGCACGATCAGGCCGGGCAGATGCGCCTGCGCGGCCAGACTGAAGGCCGGCGTCGCATCCATGAAGGCTTCGTCCACCACCAGCCAGCCGCCGGGCCGCCCCAAGGCTGGCTGTGCGCCCCCTCGGGGGGCAGCGGAGTCGTAGCGCTTCAGCGCGTACGAATCCGGCGTACCCCTTGCGGGTGCAGCGAACGAAGGTGAGCGTGGGGGCTGTCCACACCAGCCGCCGCGTTGCGCAAGTTGCGCATGCCAGGCCAGCAGGGTTTCCGGTGCATAGGTCTGGCCGGTCGGGTTGTTGGGGTGGATCAGGACGAGGACGTCCAACGCCCCGCCGTCATCCCCGCCTACTCGGGAATGACGGAACTCGACCACCGTGTGCCCTGCCCGCTTCCAAGCCTGGGCATGTTCGGCATAGCCCGGCGAAACGATGCCGACCCGGCACGGCCCGTGAAGTTGCCGAAACAGCCGGGGCAAAGCCTGGATGGCGGCTTGCGACCCCGCCACGGCGAGCGCGTGGCGGGCGCCGTAGCACGCGCAGGCCGCTTCGATCAGGCCGTCGTCGTCTTCCGGCAGGCGCTGCCAGACTTCCGGCGGCAAAGTCGGAACCGGCCAGCCGTTCGGGTTGATGCCGGTGGACAAGTCCAGCCATTCGGCGAGCGGTATGCCGTATTCGACTGCCGCGCGGCGCAGCTTGCCGCCGTGTTCAAGCAAGGAGGTTCTCCCGGATGAAATTCAGCAGGCCGGTCCAGTCCGGCGCGTGCGCTGCCGTATCTATCCCCAGCCACCAGAGGCAGCCCGCGCCGACGCCGATCACGCCCAGCCAAAGCCACACGCCATGCCGCACCAGCGCCAGCGCGCGCTCGATGTCGGCCGCTTCGGGCGGCTCGCCCTGGCCCAGCGGCGGACGCTCATGCCATTCGCCCTGATAGCGCGCCGGGCCGCCCAGGCGGACGCCCAGCGCGCCGGCCCCGGCCGCCATCACCGGGCCGGCATTGGGGCTGTCCCAGGCCGGGGCCTGTTCGCGCCAGCAGGCCAGCGCTTGCCGGGTAAAACCAAGCAGCGCGTAGGTCAACGCCGTCAGCCGCGCCGGGACGATATTCAGCATGTCGTCCAGATTCGCCGCCGCCCAGCCGAATTCCAGATAACGCGGCGTTTTGTAGCCCCAGGTGGCATCCAGCGTATTGGCGAGGCGGTACAGGATCGCCCCCGGCGCACCCGCGGCGAGAAACCAGAACAGCGCGCCGAAGACGCCATCGCTGCCGTTTTCCAGCGTGGACTCAACGGCGGAGGGCGCGATCTCCAGGCTTTCGGCATCGCGGCTGACGATGCGCGCGGTGGCCGCCCGCGCCGCCGCTTCATCGCCCCGGCGCAGCGCGGCGGCTATCGGGCGGACATGGTCGTGCAGGCTCTTGTGGCCGAGCGCGAAGTACAACGCCCAGATAGAAAAAGCCATAGAAAACGCCGCGCCGAACGTGCCCGGCAGCTCGGCCAACGTCACCGCCAGCCAGGTCATGGGCAACAACAGCACAGCCACGGCGAGCGCGCCACGCCAGCGATCAGGTGCGTAGAAGCGCCGTTCCAGCCACGCCGCCAGCCGGCCGAAACCCGCCAGCGGATGCCAGCGGCGCGGCTCGCCCAATAGCCAGTCGAGCGCGACGGCGGCAAGCATGAGCAGAAAGATCGTCATCAATACGCCGTCGGCGTGCCGCCGGCGCCTTCCGGCCAGCGGTTCTCGAACAGCACCTCCGCCAGCGGCAAACGTCTGCCCCAGCCGGCGTCTGCGAACATCGGGCGCGGATAGAACGCCTCCACCTGGCCGATGCACAGGATGGCGAGCGGCCGCGCGCCCGGCGGCAAGCCGAGCAAGGCGGCGAGCGCATCCGGCTCGAAGAACGAGACCCAGCCCAGGCCGATGCCTTCGGCGCGGGCGGCCAGCCACATGTTCTGGATGGCGCAACCTACCGAGGCGATGTCCATTTCCGGCAGGGTGCGGCGACCGATCAGATGTTTTTCCCGCTGCGGCATGAGCGCGGCGACCAGCACTTCGGCGCAGTCCCGAATGCCCTCGATCTTCACTTGCAGGAATTCGTCGTTGCGCGACGGCAGCGCCGCCGCCGTGGCGCGGCGTTCCGCCTCCACCTGGGTATGGATTTGTGCGCGCAGGGTCGGCTCGGTGATGCGGATGAAGCGCCAGGGTTGCATGAACCCGACCGAAGGCGCCAGATGCGCCGCCTCCACCAGCCGTTCCAGCAGTCCGTCCGGGAGCGGATCGGGCAGGAAATGGCGCATGTCGCGCCGCTCGCGCAGGGTGCGCCAGAGGGCGTCGATTTCAGGCTGGCTGTAAGTGGCGGCAGACATGATCAGGCGTCGAAGCCCGGCATCAGCGTGCGTGGGCCGTCCGGGTCGGCCAGAACACGGGCACGGCGACGCGTGCGCTGGTAGAGGGGTAAGGCTAAACCCAGGGCAAAGCCCAGGGCGGCAACGGTGGCAACGACGGCGATCAACATGGTCAACACTCCTGCATGGAAATCGGGCGGCGAACACCCGCCGCGAGAAGGATAGTCGGCAAAGGATTGCCGACCTACGGATAAAGTTGCATTGCTGTAGGGCGGCAATCCTTTGCCGCCTCCACACTCAAACTGCCTTTTTGGCGGGCGGCGCTTAGCTGAGGCAGCTTGCTAAGCAGATAAAATCCCGTGCGCCCTTTACCAGACACTTTTACGACGAATCCTTCATGACCTTCCTGCATACCGCCTCCCTTGCCCTGCTGCTGTTTTACATCGGAGGCGCCGCACACGCCGAAATTGTGGTCAAGGACGACACCGGCGCGACGCTGCGTCTGCCGGCGCCGGCTCGGCGCATCGTCAGTCTGGCTCCGCACGCCACGGAAATCTTGTTTGCCGCCGGGGCGGGCGGGCATCTGGTCGGCGCCGTGGAGTACAGCGACTATCCGGAAGCGGCGAAGCGGGTGCCCAGGGTGGGCGGTTATTCGAATCCCGATCTGGAAAGCATCGTCGCGCGCAAGCCGGATCTGGTGCTTGTCTGGCAGAGCGGCAATGCCGACGGGCTGGTGAAACGGCTGCATGCATTGGGTTTGTCGGTGTACCAGACGCAGCCCGACCGGCTGGAAGACATTCCCGCGAATATCGAGAAACTCGGCCGCCTGGCGGGTAGCGAGGCGGCGGCCCAGCGGGCGGCGGCGGACTTCCGGCAACGTCTGGCGACACTGCGCAAACAGTACTCGACACGCCCGCCGGTGAGGGTTTTCTACCAGGCCTGGCACCAGCCCCTGCTGAGCGTGGGCGGCGACCAGATCATCAGCAATGTGATCCGCCTGTGCGGCGGCGAGAACATTTTCGCCGGACTCGCCGCCAAGGCGCCCAACGTCAGCGTGGAAGCGGTGATTGCGGCCGACCCGGAAGCCATCGTCGCCAGCGGCATGGGCCGCGACACACCGGTTGGCCTGGACGATTGGCGCGCCTGGAAGCAAATGAAAGCGGTCGCGCGCGGCAATCTGTTCCATGTTTCCGCCGACCTCATGCAGCGCCCCACGCCGCGCCTGCTCGACGGCGCCGAACAGCTTTGCCGACATCTGGAAACGGCGCGCGGACGACGGTAAGGTAGGGCGGAAAAGCGAAGCGCCTTCCGCCGTATGCACCGAGCGTTGGCGGAAGGCGCTTCGCTTGAGCGTAGCCGTTGCCGCTTTAGCGGCTTTACGGATACGGCCTGCCCCTTGCGGGTATTCCGCCCTACATTGCACTCTACGCACCGTTCACCTCCGGCACGAACCAGCGCCGCTCGCCGTCCATCAGCACGCGTAAAGGATGGCCGTAAAGACGGGAAAGGCGGGCCGCATCGAGCACCGCTGCACTACGGCCGAGTTCATGCTCGCCATCACCATGCAGCAGCAGCGCCTGGTCGCTGAAGCGCGCCGCCAGGTTGACGTCGTGCAGCACCATGACCAGCGCGGCGGGGTTTGTAACAACCTCCGCGCGGACGCGGCAGCCGATCAATTCCAGCACGGCGATCTGGTGGTTGAGGTCGAGATGCGCCAGCGGTTCGTCCAGCAGATACACGTGCGGCTGCTGCACCAGCAAGGTAGCCAGGGCGACGCGCTGACGTTCGCCGCCGGACAGGGTGTGGATCGAACGCGCCGCCAGGTCTTGCAGGCCTACCGCCGCCAATGCCTCGCGCGCCAGGGCTTCATCCGCCTCGCCTTCCCAGTCCCAGCGCGACAGATGCGGGTGGCGGCCAATCAACACGGTTTCCAGCACGCTGGCGGCAAAGGCATCGCCCTGGTGTTGCGGCAATAGCCCGCGTAGCCGCGCCGCGCCGCGCGGGCCGAGGGCGGCGTAGGTCTGGCCTTCGATCGTGACCTCCCCCGCATCCGGCGCGCGCAAGCCGGCCAGGGTATGCAGCAAAGTGGTCTTGCCGACGCCGTTGCGGCCCAGGATGGCAAGGCGTTGTCCCGGTGCGAGCGCCAGGTTCAGCCCGCGCACGACCTGTTTTCCGCCGATGGACACGGCGAGATCGCGGGTTGCGAGCAGCGGAGCCGTTGGCGGCTCTGACGCCTTACGGATCCGGCGCGCCTCTTGCGGGTGCAAAGGGATGCTCATCCCACTTCCCCGGATTCCGTAGGGTGCGCCGTGCGCACCGATTGACGCTTAATGGTGCGCACGGCGCACCCTACGTTTGGCCCATTTGCCAGCGTTGATGCTAGCGTTGATGCTAGCGTTGATGCCAGCGTTCATGCCGGCTCCACCTTCGGTGCGCGTGCCAGGAGAAACAAAAACACCGGCACGCCGAGCAGCGCGGTAAGCACGCCGACCGGCAATTGCTGCGGCGCGATGACGGTACGCGCCAGCGTGTCGGCCAGGGTGAGCAGCGCCGCGCCGGCCAGGGTGGCCGCCGGCAGCAGCAGGCGCTGATCGTTGCCCAGCGCGAGCCGCACCAGATGCGGCACCACCAGGCCGACGAAGCCGATGCTGCCCACACTCGTCACCGCAGCGGCGGTAAGCAACGAGGCGAGGAAATACAGGACCAGACGCAGCCGCGCGACATTCGCACCCAGCGTGGCGGCGAGCAGCGGGCCGCGCGTCAGCAGGTTGAGTTCGCGCGCGAAGAACATCGCAACCAGCAACCCCGCCGCCAGAATAAGCAGCACGGGCATGGGTTCGCCGGCCTGGGATGCGTCACCCATCAGCCAGAACAGCATGCCGCGCAACTGCTGCTCGGGCGCCAGCGAAAGCATCAGCGCCACCGCCGCGCCGCAGCCGGCGGCGACGATGACGCCGGTGAGCAACAGCCGGGTCTGCGTCCAACTACCGTCGCCGCGCGCCAGACCGAACACCAGCCACATGGCGGCCAGGGCGCCGACAAAGGCGGCGGCTTCCAGGCCGAGGTTGGCGCTCATCCCCAACAACATGGCCGCCAGCGCGCCGACGGCCGCGCCGCCGGAAATGCCCAGCACATAGGGATCGGCAAGCGGATTGCGCAGCAAGACCTGCATCAACGCGCCGGCCAGGGCGAGCAGGCCGCCGCAGGCGAAGGCGGACAGCGCGCGCGGCAACCTGAGGCTGCGCACCACTTCGACGGCCATGCCATCACCTTCCCCGCACAGCGCCGCCCACACCGCACCCGGTGACAGCGCGACGCTGCCGACCGCGAGCGACAACAGCAGGCTCGCCGCCGCCGCGATAGCCAGCAGGGCGAGGACGAGAAGCGCGCGGCGACGATTCATCAAAGCAACGTAGGTTGGGCAAAGCCGCAGGCGTGCCCAACATTGCCGCCGATGCTGTTGGGCACGCTGCGCTTTGCCCAACCTACGGCTACGGCTCTGGCGCAGCTCACAAATCCACCCCCGCCTGCGCCTTCACGCCGGCGCGATAAGCATGTTTGACGTCGGCGATCTCGCTCACCGTGTCGGCTGCATCAATCAATGCCTGCGACGCGGCGCGGCCGGTGACGACGACGTGTTGCATCGGCGGCCGCGCGGCGAGGTCGGCCAGCACGGCGTCCACATCGAGCCAGCC
The DNA here is from genome assembly GCA_030691265.1 of Pseudomonadota bacterium. Lineage (GTDB taxonomy): Bacteria > Pseudomonadota > Gammaproteobacteria > Burkholderiales > Thiobacillaceae > PFJX01. The sequence continues at coordinate 25,094 of JAUYET010000017.1, read as the reverse complement.
GTAATTGAGCAGGTAAGTCAGCTCATCCAGCACCACGAGCTGAATCGCAGGGTCGGCCAGCAGCCGCCGCGCCACCTCCCAGCCCTGTTTCGCGGTGGCGATGTCGCGCTCCAGGTTCTGCGTATCCCAGGTGAAGCCCTCGCCCAGCACATGCCATTCGACGCCGGGTTGTTGGCCGAGGAAGGCTTCCTCGCCGGTGAGTGGACAACCCCCACGCTCACTACGTTCGCTGCCCCCCGAGGGGGTGCAGCCACCGGCTTGGGACGGCCCGGCGCCGGTGGCGGAGCGCCCCTTGATGAACTGCGCAACGCCCACCTTCATGCCGTGGCCGAGCGCACGCGCGACCATGCCGAAGGCGGAAGAGGACTTGCCCTTGCCGTTGCCGGTAAGCACCAGCAGCAGGCCTTTTTCCTTGTCCGCGCCGGCGATGGCCGCGTCGATCACTGCCTTCTTTTTCGCCATGCGGGTGGTGTGGCGTTCAGATTTATCGGTCATCGCTTCATTTTCCGGGCTGGTAGCGCAAGGTCACGAACACACCTCGACCGGGAACCTCGTAGAAGCGCGTACTGGTGCGCGCCAGGGCGTAGTCGCGGTCGAACAGGTTGTCGATGCGCAGCCCCAGCCGGGTGTCCTTGTCCAGCGCGTATTCGTAGGCGGCGTTGACCAGGCTGTAACCAGCCAGTTGTTTGGTTCCGTTCACGTCCAGGCGTTGCGAATAGGCGCTGCCCTCGATACGCACGCCGTGGCTGCCAAAGCTGCGCGCCACGTTCAGCGTGAGGCTGTTTTCCGGCCGGCGGTCGAGTTGCAGGCCGGTGCCGAGATTGATCGCCAGCAAACGGGTCAGCGCGGCCTGCCAGTCCCAATTCAGCCAGCGCGCATGGCCGCTGAGTTCGAGGCCGCGTATGCGCGCCGAATTGACGTTTTGCGGCTGATAGTCGTAGGTGGTGGTGATGCCCGGCCCAGCGCCGCCGGGGGTGATGGTCGCCTGCCATTCGATCAAGTCGCGCACCCGCGTTTCGTACAAGTTGACCGCCGCATCCCAGCTCGTCTGGCGATAACTCAAGCCCAGTTCGCTGCTGCGCGAGGTCTCCGGTTTGAGACCGGAATTGCCGCGCGTGACGTAGGTATCGCTGTAGGTGGTGGCGCCGATGCTGTAGGTGTAAGGGCCGTCGCTGCTGTTCGGCCAGTACAGATCGTTGACGGTCGGCGCCTTGTAGGCGGTGCCGTGTCCGGCCGTGAAACGCAGGCCGGGTGCCAGTTCGCGGCCCCAGCGCAGATTCCAGGTGTTATGGCCGCCGAAAGCATCGTGCTGGTCGCGACGCAGGCCGAGTTGTGCATCGCCGCTCAGGGCGGCAAAGCGATATTGCGCGAACAGTCCGGTATTTTCGATGCGCTCGTCGAGCAGACCGCTGTTGTCCTTGCTGGCGTGGTCGTTCCAGTGGTCAACACCGAGGCTGAGTTGTCCCGCCTTGAATGTGAGGTCGTGCTGCCAGGACAGGCTGTCGCGGTTGGTCTCGATGCGTGCGGGGATGAACGGGCTGTAGGAGGTGTAGCTGTCCAGGCTGTTGCCCAGGGTCAGGCTTTGCCGCCATTGCGTGCTGACCTGATGGTCGAGCTTGAGGCTGGCGGTGCGGTTCTTGTAATCGTTGTCGCCGGTGCTGGCATCCAGTTCGTTGCGTCCCCAGGACTGGGCAAGGCGTGCGGCCAACACCAGGTCGGGTGTCAGGCTGCCATTGACGCCAATTGCCAGATGATTGCGGTTGAATCCGTAGGCGGTGGTGTCGGTGGAAAAGGTGGGCAGACCATCCGTGCTTTCGCGGCCGGCTTCCAGGCTGTAGCGCCAGGCATCGCCGCCGCCGAAACTGACATCAAGGGCGCGCGTGTTGCGACTGCCCAGCGTGAGCTTGGCGCCGGGGCCGGTCGCGCGGCGGGTGAATATCTGCACCACGCCGCCGATGGCATCCGAACCGTACAGGCTGGAAAGCGGGCCGCGCACGATCTCGATGCGTTCGATCTGCTCCGGCGAGAGAGCATTCCAGTCGTATTCGCCAGTGGTCGCCGAGGCGGCGCGCACGCCGTCGACCAGCACCAGTACATGCTTGGAGGCGGCGCCGCGCACGAAAATGGCGGTGCTCTTGCCTTCGCCGCCGGTGCGCGAAACGTGGATGCCGGCTTGATGATCGAGCAGCGTAATCAGGTCGTTGGCCTGGCTGCGCCGGATAACTTCGCGGCTAATGACCGTGGTCGCTGCAAGCACTTCGCTCGCGGCAAGCGGCAGCCGCGTCGCGGTAACCACGATTTCGTCGAGGAGGGGAATGAGTGTGGAAACGTCTTGCGCCTGAACAGGCAGAGAGAACAAGCCGGCAATGAGTGCGGCCAGGGTATTGCGTTGCATGATGAGACTTCCTTTTTCGTTCCCGGCGTCCCCGCAGGGAAAACATAAAACGCGGGCCGAAAAAGGCTGGGAGTGGAGGAAGCTGTGTTCCCACACCCCGCTCTCCCGAAGGAGATGAGGAAAGTACCGCCCGCCGCGGCCCGCGTACCTTGCTTCGGGCCGGTCTCCGGGCTCGCGCATGAGATTTTCCGCCTTCCCATCCTGGCGGACAGTGGCTGGGTGAAAAACCGTTAAGCGCTTACCGTTGCGGGGGCAGCACAGGCATTGGGGCTTTATGTAAAAAGCGCCCTCACCTGTTTCCCGTTTCACTCCGTAAGGAGCACCAAAAGCGGGCGGGAGTTTAATTGATAACGACGCGATCAGCGTTCGTAAATTCCGCCGGATTTGAGCAGGCGGATCAGCGTCGGCGTATCGCTGCGCGTGCCGACGGTGCACAGGTAGTGGAAGAACAGTTCGCGATGATAGCCACCGGCCTGGCGGGCCTGGATCGGCTCCCATTTGGCGTAACGGTTGCGCGACCAGTTGCCATTGCCACGTCCGAAGGCATACAACTTGCGCTCGCCGGTCGCGCAACGCAGGCCTTCGAAGCTGATGGTTTCCGCACCGAATGGGCTGCGGATGATGGCGCTGTAGCGCACGACGCCGTCGTCGCCGACGGATAACGATGCGGCGTCGATCAGCAGTTGGTTGCGGGTGGTGGCGTCGAGCTTCACCTCGATCAGGTTCTCCGGCTTGGCCGCGGCCGGCAATTGCGTCTGTATTTCCTGCCAGGCTTTGGTGTTTGCTTCGAAATCGTATTCGAACTCGCCCCATTTGGAGTTGGCGTCATAGATGGAAGCGGCCATGACAGGGACTGCGAACAATACGGTGATGAGGGCGAAGATACGGCGCATGGCGGTCTCGATTAGCGGTTTTCTATGGGCGCCGCATGATAACGCCCGGACGCCCCTTACTTGTGCTGGCCGCTGATCGGGCCGTCCTTGAACAGGTTGTCCTTGAGTTCGTGGTCGAACTTCGGGTCGTGCCGGCGTATCCATTCCAGCAGCATGCTGGCATGTTCTTTTTCTTCGTTGCCGTTGTGGGCGAGGATGGTTTTCAGCTCGGGATCGTGGCAGGCATCGGCGCGCTGGTTGTAGAAATCCACCGCTTCGAGTTCTTCCATCAGCGATTTGAGGGCGCGGTGCATATCCATGACGGCGGGGCTGAGGCTGGATTCCTGGTAGGACATGGTGTTCTCCTGGTGAGGGTTCGGGTCGGATCGTAGGTCGGATCGTAGGTCGGAAAAGCGCAGCGCCTTCCGACAAGCTTACTCAAGTCAGATCGCCGACGAGCGCGGCACGCACATTGTCGGGGATTTCCCGGCTGGCCTGGCAGGCCGGATGCTCGACGCCAGCCATCAGCCGAGCGCCGTTTTTCGCGGCGGCCTGCATCGCGGGCGTCAGCTCGAAGCGCATGAAGTGGACCGAGGCGGTTTTGTCCGCCGCGCTGCGGTCGAGGTCTTCGTTGGCGATGGCGTAGATACGATCAAAGCCTGCCACCTGCATCCAGACGGCGTCCTCGATGCCGATCAAACGCGCCAGGGCTGGCCGGCGCTCGGCTTCGTCGGCGTACTCGACCATGAAGGTGGCCTTCCAGTTGCGGCCGTCCGGGATCAGCGGGTTGTAGACATCCAGTTCTTCCTGAATGCCGGCGGCTTCGAAGATGCGTTCGATGCGCAGCATTTCCTGAATCTGATATTGCACCGTCAACGCATCCTCGAAATAGAGCGCGATGTGCGCGTCCAAAGCCAGGCGGCGGTTCTTCTTGTGATTGATGACCTGGGTGCGGAAGTCGGCGCGCACTTCGGCGTACTTTTCCAGGCTGTAGAGGTCGTCGCGGGTGAGCTTGGCCATTTCGCTTCCTTTTTTGTAGGTCGGCAATCCTTGTAGGTTGGGCAAAGCGCAGCGTGCCCAACATTCCTACGCTCGGATGTTGGGCACGCTGCGCTTTGCCCAACCTACGAACCCGGTGCGTCAGATTCCGTAGGCTTTGCGCAGCAAGGTCATCGGATGTTCCGGCGCTCGGCCGTCTTGCATGGCGTTTTCGATGTGATGTCCGGCCATCGCGCAGTCGCTGCCGTAGTGGTCGGCCTGGGCCTGCTGCACGCGTCCGACCACCGGTTTGACGATCTTCATCGCGAACGCATGCGACTCCGCCTTCACCGCATAAGTGCCGTCGTGGCCGGAACAGCGTTCGATGACGTCGATCTCGGTATTCGGCACCAGCGCCAGCACCTCGCGCGTTTTCTGGCCGATGTTCTGCACGCGCTGGTGGCAGGCGGCGTGATACGCCACCTTGCCGAGGCCGGTCTTGAAATCGGTTTTCAGCCGGCCTTCCTTGTGCCGCAGCATCAGGTATTCGAACGGGTCGAAGAAGGCGTTTTTCACCTTCAGCACATCCGGGTCGTCCGGGAACATCAGCGGCAATTCCTGTTTGAACATCAGCACGCAGGACGGCATCAGCGCGGTGAGATCCCAGCCGTCATCGACCAGTTTGGCGAGTTGCGGGATGTTGACTTCCTTGTTGGCGATCACCGCGTCGAGGTCGCCCAGTTCCAGCTTGGGCATGCCGCAGCAGCGCTCTTTCTCGGCCAGCGTGACCGGAATGCCGTTGTGTTCGTAGACGGCGGCGAAGTCTTCGCCGATGCCGGGTTCGTTGCGATTCATATAGCAGGTGGCGAACAGCGCGACCTTGCCTTGGGTGCGGCCGGCCGGGACGGCTTCGACGCCGGATTGCCGTTCGATTCGTTTACGCAAAGGCTTGCTGTGGAATTCCGGCAGCCAGGCGTCGGCATGGATTTCGGCGACGGCTTGCATCGCTTTCCGCACCGGCTTGATCTTGTTGACCGCGTTGACCACCTGCGCCACCACCGGGATGCCGGCCAGGCTGCCGACGGTGTCGGTGCTGGTCAGGATGCGGTCGCGCAATTTGCGAGTTTGTGTACCCCCGCCGTGTTTGAACTTGAACACCTTGGCGCGCAGCATCAGGTGCGGGAAATCCAGGTTCCACGCGTGCGGCGGCACGTAGGGACACTTGGTCATGTAGCACAGGTCGCACAGATAACAGTGATTGACCACCTTCCAGTAATCGGCCTTGGCGACGCCATCGACTTCCTGCGTGGAAGACTCGTCGACCAGATCGAACAGGCTCGGAAACGATTGGCACAGACTGACGCAGCGGCGGCAACCGTGGCAGATGTCGAACACCCGCTCCATTTCCTTGAACAGCGAGGCCTCGTTGACGAAATCCGGGTTGCGCCAATCCAGCGGGTGGCGCGTGGGGGCTTCGAGGCTGCCTTCGCGTATGGCCATGGGTGGCTCCGGTATCGACGTGAAAGAAGCCACTTGCGGGACGCATAACCACTCGGCCCGCAAGCGGAGCCTCCTACTGGCCCAGCGTATCCAGCGCCTTCTGGAAACGATTGGCGTGCGAGCGCTCGGCCTTGGCCAGGGTCTCGAACCAGTCGGCGATTTCCTCGAAACCTTCTTCGCGCGCGGCTTTCGCCATGCCCGGGTACATGTCGGTGTACTCGTGGGTTTCGCCGGCGATGGCGGCTTTCAGGTTGGCGTCGGTGGGGCCGATGGGCAGGCCGGTAGCCGGGTCGCCGCTGACTTCCAGGTACTCCAGATGGCCGTGCGCATGGCCGGTTTCGCCTTCGGCGGTGGAGCGGAACACGGCGGCGACGTCGTTGTAGCCTTCCACGTCAGCCTTGGCCGCGAAGTAGAGATAACGGCGATTGGCTTGCGATTCGCCGGCGAAAGCGGCCTTCAGGTTGTCTTCGGTTTTTGAGCCTTTGAGTTGCATGGGGTACTCCTTGTCTCGTGGGTGAAGCTTGAAGCCCCGGCAGGAAACCCGCGCCGGGGATGCGGGTTTGTTTAGACTTGATCCAAACGTGGGGGGCAAGTCTGCGATTGGCCGAGCGTTCTTGTCAACCTTCCAGTTTCGGAAGATGAAGCACACCGCAGCGCGAAAAATCCGATGCTTGACCACACCCCCCGCCTTCGGCATCGTCACCCCTATCGACAACCGCAGGGGCCGTAGCACATGGACATCCACAGCCAACCCATCGCCAGCCGCATCGACTGGCTTTTCGAACTCGCCGAACACGCTGAAACGTTCAGCAGCCCGGAGGCCTGGCTCGCCCGCGAGCGTTATCTGGCCGAGCACCCCACCGCCATCCTGGTGCTCAAGTGCATGGACGGGCGCATCAACATCCCGATCGCCACCAAGACCCCCAAGGGCATCATCCAGCCTTTCCGCAACCTCGGCGGCATGTTCAACCTGGGCTGGCCGCATCTCGGCGAGGTGCTCGCGCATAACGTGCTGCAGGTGGTGCGCGCCGGACGCCGAGTGCTGGTGGTGATCACCTATCACTATTCCAAGGGCGACCCGCGTCGCGGCTGCGCCGGCTTCAACTACGACACCGAGGCCGCGCACGCCCATACCCTGGAAATCCGCGCCCAGGTGGAATACACCTTCGGCTTGGGCCATGAAACCGTCTATCCCCTGGTGTGCGGCTTCGAGACCGACGAGGACGCCCTCATCCTGCATGGCACCGATGGCGACACCCTCAACCTGGCGGAACTCCCCCCGGCAGAGGTGCCTCACCTGGCGCAACGCCTGGCCGCGCTGTTCCCGGACATGCCGAACCAGGTGCGCGCCGACCTGCTGCCGCTGCTGCTCGGCAACCTTGAACACATCGCCGAACTGCGCCAGACCTCGCGCGAACTCAACATCGAACATCGGGAATGGATCATCTGCGTCGGGCGCGGCTTCGACTTCCTGCACATGCCTAATCTGGCCCTGATCATCGGCCCCTACAGCCCGGACCTGGCCGACCCGATCCGCAAGGCGGCCGGCATCATCGAATCGAACATGCAGGCCGGGCGCATCCCGGATGATGGTTTTTTGTTACTGGCCTCGGCGCCCTACGAGGAAATCGGCGTCGATCGGGCGCGGGCCCAGCTCAAGTCACGCTTCCTGTCGAAATTCGCCGCCGAGGAGATCGAACGCCAGTACCCCGAACTGGCGAAGAAGATGCACGTGCGCACCGCCGTGCTGGACTGGGGCTCGCGCCGGCTAGAGAAGTTGTAGTTGTAGGTTGGGCAAAGCGAAGCGTGCCCAACATTCCGCGCTCCGATGTTGGGCACGCTGCGCTTTGCACCCGCAAGGGGCACGCCTGATTCGTAAGCCGCTAAAGCGGCAACGACTCCGCTGCCCAACCTACGATAACCTTACCGCCCACGCCTCCGCCGCCGGGCGGATGACTTCCAGCAGCGGCGCCGGGTAGAGGCCCGCTACCAGGATCAGGACGGCGAAGACCAGCAGTAAAGCGAGTTCGCGCGGGCGCAGGTCGGCGGCGGTTGCCACGCCCTGATTCACCACCGGGCCGAGGAAGGCGCGGCGATAGATGTTGAGGAAGTAGCCGGCGCCCACCACCATGGCGAACAGGGCGGCGAGGCCCGCGCCGGTGTGGGTCTGGATGGCGGAGACCAGGATCAGCAGTTCCGCCGGGAAGCCGCTGGTGCCGGGCACGCCCATGCCGGCCAGGCCGAAGAACAGGAAGAAGCTGGCCAGCAGCGGCATGGTCCGCGCCGCGCCGCCGAGGGAGAGCACGTCGGTGGAACCCAGGCGGTGCTGCACGAAACCGGCGATCAGGAACAGGCCGCCGGAGACCACGGTGAAGTTGACCAGTTGCAGCACCGCGCCCTGCACGCCTTGCAGGTTGAACGAGGCGATGCCGAGCAGGACCAGGCCGACGTGGGACAAGCTGGCATAGGCCAGCATCGCGCGCAGATTGGTTTGCGCCAGCGCCGCCACCGCACCGTAGAGCAGGCCGAACGTACCCAGGCCGGCGAGCAGCCAGTGCAGGTCCTGCGCGGCATCCGGCGCCAGCGGCACGGCGAAGCGGATCAGTCCGTAAGCGCCCAGCTTGAGGCCGACCAACAGCGACGCCACCGCCACCGGCCCTTCCATCGCCAGCAGCGGCAGCCAGGTGTGCAGAGGAAATACCGGCGTCTTCACCGCGAAACCGAGGAACAGCAGCAGGAACACGGCCCATTCCAGATGATCGGGCAGCGGCGTGTTGAGCAGGGTCGCCAGGTCGAAACTGAGGCCGCCGGGCAGTCCGGAGCCGCTGAACGCGGCATGGTTGAAGGCCAGCACCAGGAAGCCGAACAGCAGCGGCACGCCGCCGGCGAACATGATCAGGGTGTACTTGGTGGCGGCATAGACACGATGCGGCCCGACGCCCCAGAGACTGACCAGGAAGTAGAACGGCACCAGGGAGAGTTCCCAGAACAGGAAGAACAGCATGGTGTCCACCGCGCAGAACACCCCCAGGGTCGCCCCGGCCTGCAACAACAGCAGGCTGTGATAGAGGCGCGGCAGCTTGTCTTTGCCATGTTGCGCGCTATTCCAGGAGGCCAGGTTTACGCCCAGGAAGAGCAGCGCGGTGGCGGGCAGGAACAGCACGGAAATGCCGTCCACGCCGACCGCATAGTCGATGTTGAGGCTAGGAATCCAGGCTGCGCGTTCAACCATCTGGAAGCCGGATTGCGTCGGGTCGAAGCCGGCGAGCACCAGCGCGGCCAGCGTCAGGCCGACGGCGTTGGCCGCCAGGGCGACAACGCGCGCCGAATCAGGCCGCGGCGCCAGCCAGATCAGCAACGCGCCGAGCGGATAGACGAGCAGCAGCAGGGTGAGCGAATCAAACATGGCCGAACCTCCCCGCCAGCGCCTTCATCGGCGCCTCCACCAGATCCAGCCAGGGCGTCATGTGGAAGCCGGCGCTGAGCATCACCACCACCAGGATGCCGGCGATGAACCATTCCATCGTATTGGCGCGTTCCACGCTGCCGCCGCGTCCGGCCGGCGCGGGCGCCAGGAAGGCGCGCTGGAAGGACCAGAGCAGGAAACCGGCCGCCACCACGTTGCCGAGCGCCGCGCCCACCGTGGGCAGCGCGCCGAAGCGGTGGATGGCGGCTTCCAGCACCAGATGGGCGGCGTCGAAGCCGGGCGTGCCGGGCATGCCGACGATGGCCAGGCCGGCGACGAAATAGGTCAGGCCGATCATCGGAATACGGTCGAACAGGCCGCCGAGTTTTTCCAGGCGGGTGCTGCGCGTGCGCCGGTAGACGAAACCGGTCATCAACATCATGGCGGTGGCGGCCAGACCGAAATTCACCGCCATCAGGAGCGCCCCTTGCAGGGCGATGGGGTCGAGGGCGAACAGGCCGATGACCACCAGCGAGGTATGGCTGACCACGGCGAAGGCCATCAGACTGCGCAGATTGGTCTGCTGGAAGGCGAGCAGGGCGGCATAGAACACCCCGGCGGCGGCGAAGCCGACCACGTAGGGCGCCCACGCCTCCACCGCCGCCGGCAGCAGCGGCAACACGAAGCGCACCATGCCGTAGATGCCCACTTTCACGCCCAGCAGCAGGGCCGGGGCGATGGCGACGTTGCCGTGCCGCGCCACCGTGGGCAGCCAGCCGTGCAGCGGGAAGATCGGCGTGCGCACGCCGAGGCCGTAGAACAGCAGAAAGAAGGCCACCGCGCCCAGCCCGGCCGGCACCGGCCGGCCGGCCAGTTCGAGCAGATCGAAACTCCAGGCGCCGCCGGTGAGGTCGTGGTGAGTCCAGCCGAGGATCAGCACGCCGGCCAGCAGCATGACCAGGCCGACGCCCTGAAACTGATAGAAGCGCGCCATCGCCATGTCTTTCTCCGGCGAGGTGGACCAGTGCCCGACCAGATAGCCCACCAGCGCCAGTTCGACACCGGAGGCGAGCACGAACCAGAGCAGGTTGAAGGTGGTGAGCAGGGACATCATCACGCCCGCCACCGCCAGCACTACGGCGATCAGGCGCGTCTCCTCGGCCAGCCCGCGCACCAGGCTGTAGAGGGTGATCAGGAAGACGATGAAGGCGCCCAGCAGCACGAACAGGACGGTCACGCCGTCGGCGCCGGCGTGATAGGACAGCGGCCCCAGCAGGTCGAGGCGTTCGGCGAATTGAAAGGCGGCATTCTTGGCGTCGAACTGACGATACAAGACGATGGCCAGCAGCAGCTCGATGCCGGCGATGAGCCGCCCCAGCCAGGCCGCCGTAGCGGATTCACCCAGCTTGAGCAGCAGCGCCGCAGCGGCCAGCGGCAGCAGTTGCAGCGTGGCGAGCAGCGGCCAGGCCGCATGTTGGTTCCAGAACAGTTCAGTCATAAAAAACAGTTTGCAGTTCGTAGGTTGGGCAAAGCGCAGCGTGCCCAACAAACCAGCGCGATGTTGGGCACGCTGCGCTTTGCCCAACCTACATTGGCTGCGTTGGCTGACAGCTTCACAAAATCACCACCAGGGTCGCCATCACCATCAGCAGCAGATAGCGCGGCTGCTCGAGCAGGCTTTCCACCCATTGCAACCAGTCGCCCAGACGACGCAGACCGGCGCCCAGACTGCCGCCGCCACCTTGCAGCACCAGACGCTGCTCGAACTGGCCCAGGTGCTCGGCCACCCACATCAGCAGTCCGCCGGCGAGGCCGCGCCCCTTTACCACCGCTTCATTGTTTTCGCGCACGTCGAGCAGCGCAGCGGCGCGCTGCGCTTCCGGCATGCCGACCAGCCGACTCACCACGTTGTCATTGATGGCGCGCATGTCGCGCGCCAACGCCTGGGTGGGGCGAGTCAGCAGACGGTCGGCCAGCGTCTCCAGCCAGAAGCGTTGCAGAGCGGCGGTGTACAGACGCGGGAAGCGGGTGAGCCAGGCCGGCGCCGCGGGGGCCGCCTGGTGCAACAGATGCATGTAGGACGGCGCGGCGAGGAACTGCCAGGCGCGCCAGGTGGCGTGCAGGGCCATGTGCCAGGCGGCGACCTCGAACAGGCCGAGGCCGCATGCCAGGAACATCAGGCCGACCTGGGTGAGGGTGGCGAACAGCAGGCCGGATTTCACGTCGGTCTGCACGTAGCCGACGATCCAGCCGTACAGCGCCGTGAGCAGGCCGAGCAGGGCAATCAGCGCCATCACGCCGGGAGCATGCACAAGGATGGGTTGCAGGCGAATCAGCAGATAGACGCCGGCATGCACCATCACCGCGCCGTAGAAGATCGCCGAGGACGGCGTCGGGCCTTCCAGGGCGCGCGCGATCCAGGGCGAGAACGGCACCTGCGCCGATTTCGCCAGCGCGGCGGTGACGAAGCCGAGCGCCATCAGGCCGACGTAGAGCGTCGGCAGACGTTCCGCGCCGACGCTCATATCCGCCCAGTCCAGGCTGCCCAGCCAGAGGAAGGCCAGGGCGATGCCGAGCAGGAAACCGGCGTCGCCCACCCGGTTGGTGAGGAAGGCGCGCTGCGCGTTGGCGGTGGCCGTGTCGCGCTCGTAGGCATAGCCGATCAGCATCCAGGAACTCAGCCCGGCCAGTTCCCAGCCGACGAAAGCCAGCGCCGCGTTGCCGGCCAGCACGATCAGCGCCATACCGGCTGCGAACAGGTTCATGCCGATGAAGAAGCGGTGGAAGCCCGCCTCGCGGTGCATGTAGTTGACCGAGAACTTGAGCGTCACCAGGGCGATGAAAGCCACCAGGGTGGCGAAGCCCAGCGACAAGGCATCCAGGGTGAAGGACAGCGGCAGCTTGAGCGCGCCGCTGGCGAACCAGTCGGCCACATGTACCTGGCCGGGCAGGCCGGCTTGCAGGGCGGCCGCGTCCAGGCCGAGCAGCGTGAGGAAGCTCAGGCTGCTGGCGAGCAGGGTGATGCGCGCGGTGAGCCTTTCGCCCGCCTCGCCGCGCGCCGGACCGGCCAGGTGCAGCAGGGCAATAAGCAGCGCGGCCAGAAACGGCAGCAGGGGAACCAGTGCGATGAGTTCGAAGGGCATCATGCCGCCTCCACGCCGCGTTCGATCAGGGCCGGCGGCAGCGGCTCGCGCTGGCCCTGGAACCAGTCCAGCGAGCGTTGCACGCTGGCCAGAGCCGGGCCTTCAGGTTGCCACGTCGGTTGCCATTTCACCCAGCCGGCGCCCACCACGAAGCGGTGGATCTCGGCGGTATCGGGGTCGATGGCGACCAGTTGCACCCAGGCATTGGCCACGATTTCCTGCACGGCGGGCTGGCGCTGGTAGATGGCGGTGAGCACGTCGAGTTTGTGTTCCGCCACCACCAGGATGCGCATCGCCTCGTGCACCTCGATCATCTGCCGCGGCAGGCCGGTGCGCAGATCGGAGGACGCGCCTTCCATCACGCCGAGCAGGCCGGCGACGTTGTGCATGACCTTGGTGCCGCAGCCGTAACGCTCGTTGTTGGCGCTGGAGAAGTAGTACTCCAGGCTGATGCCGGCGCCGACCGCGCCGTTGATGATCAGATGCCGCTCCAGCACCTCGCCGTCGGGATCCTGGCTGGGGTCGTAGGAAATCAGGAAAGCGCGCCGGTCGAAGAACGCCCCGCGCGAGATCGAGCGGCGGCCGAAGAAGGCGGCGGCGTTGGTGGCGTGGCCGAGTTCCGGACGCGCCTGCGACCAGTCGTTGGCGCGTCCGCTGACGTGATTCCAGGCGGCCTCGGGACTCAGGCTCAACGGCGCGGACATGAAGCGGCGGCAGCGTTCCTGGGCGTGCAGACGGCAGGCTTCTTCCACGTTCGCCTTGAGTTGGGCGAGCGCCGGACGCAACGCATCCGGCATCAGCACCTCGCCGCTTTTCTCCTCGTACCAGGTGACGATGTCGTCGCAGGTGTCGTGTTCCGAGCCGATGAACCAGGCGTCGTCGGGGATGTCGATGCCGCGCTCGCGCAGCAGGACACGCACCTCGGGACGATTGGCCATCGCCGCGACCAGGCGCGCGTTCGGCCCGGAGTTGCGGCCGGCGCAGGCGCCGCAACTGTAGGCCGAGCCATGCGGATTGTTCTGGCTGTGCGAGCCGTGGCCCACGATCGCCACCAGCGGCGCGAAGCCGTAGGTGAGGCCGGTATTGCGCAGCAGGGCCTGCACGCGGTCGGCCTGTTCCAGGTCGGTGAAGCCGAGGCGACGCGCCTCCGAGGCTGAAGCGGGCGTGGCGGCCGGGCTGTCGTTGGGCGCGGTGATGTCGATTTTCGTGGCCACCGGGCCGTCGAAACCGGTGCGCAGGCGCTGCACGAAGCGGCCGAGGGCGGCGGGTGCGAAAGTCTTGCCGGCGAGCACGCCCAGGGCCAGCGGTGCGGCGGCCACGCTCATCAAGGCGGGGGCGACCAGCCCCAGGCGGGTGCCCTGGTGCAGGCGCGCCTTCCAGCGCAGGCGCAGACCCTGGCGTTCCACGTGGCGGGCATGGACGGCCGCGTCCACGGGGCGTTCCCGCACTTCATGCGCCGGCACCACCACCGTCGGCACCACCGGGCACAGCGCCACGGCATGGTCGTCGTCGAGGCCGCGCCAGGCATGCGGCACGTTGAAGTGCGCCGCCGCGCCCAGGGTTTCCACGCGCGGCGCGATTTCCTCCAGATGCCGGCGCAGGCCCTCCTCGCGATCGTCGATGCAGAACACCAGTTGCGCGACCGGGCGCGTCGCGCGCGTCTTCCAGGCGCCGCGTCCGGCATTGGCGGCGAGTGCGGCGAGAATCTGCTGGCGGTAGTGGCGCTCGTAGGCTTGCAGCCAGACCCAGCCCATGACTTGCGGCGTGAGGTCGGCGAGGCAATCGAGCAGGCCGCGGGCGCCGGTTTGCGCGAGCGCTTCGGCATTGAGACCAAGATGCTGGCAAAGGAGAAACAGCGGCCAGCGTTGTTGGGTGAAGCGTAGGGTGGATAAGCGCAGCGCATCCACCCCATCGGGCGTGACGAAGGTGGATGCGCTGCGCTTATCCACCCTACCGCCTTCCGCCACGATCAGCCGCGCCACCGGCAGCCAGGCGGCATCGTCTTCCTCGCCGACGTGGTTGGTCGACTCGCGCACCAGACGATGCCCCTGGCCTTGCAACCATTCCGGCAAGCAGTTGCCAGACTCGCCCGCGTACAGGGCCAGGCGCACCAGCAGTTCTGCGGGATGGTGGTGCAGGTAACCGCGCAGGCCGTGCAGACTGGCCTCGGTCTTGAAGTGGGCGCTGGCGAGCCGTTGCGCGTAGATGCGTTCCAGAACCAGGCGCACGGCCAGGTAATCGAGCATGCCGACCGGGGTGCTCAGTCGCGCGCCCTCATCTTCGTAGCCGGGATGCAGTTGACGCCACAGGAACATGCCAGACCAGCCCGGCAGTTCCTTGGCGAGCGCCTCCAGGTAGTCGGCGCGGCATTCGTCGGGCAGGCCGAGGACGTGCAGTTCCTGGATGATGCAGTCGCTGGCGGTGTCCGGCAGACGCTCCAGCACCTGATCCCAGCCGGGCAGTTCGTTGAATTCGAAATACGGGTCGCGGCGCGCGCTGTCCAGCCAGGCGGCATAGAAGCCGTTGGCGCGCGCCGGGTTGTGCCAGGCCGCCATGCCCTGATCCAGATGCGCCGCGAGATGGCGGACCAGGTAGGGGCGCAGGCCGTCCATCAGATCGCGCCCGGTCAGGCGCAACAGCAGGCCGCGCAGACTGAGGCCGTGACCGAATTGCTGCAACAGATCGGCAAGTTCGCGTTCGGCTGCATGCTTGATCTGGTGGCGGACCCAGAGTGCGGCGGCTTCGTCGGTCTGATGCGTGGCCATGGGCGCAGCCGGTGCGGCTTCACCCTGGCGCAACACCTCGCCGCAGGCGTCCCACAACAGCGTCAGCGCCGCCGCCTCGCTGCCCTGCCCGGCCAGCAGCCGGCTTCTCGCCGCCGTCGGCGCGTCGTGCTGGAAGCGGGTGAGCGCATCCAGCTCCTCGATGCGCCAGGTCAGGCCGGCGCTCGGCAGCGGTTCGAGGTCGCAGCGCAGCCCCGCGAGCAGCACGTCACGGCGGACGATCCCGCCGGGCAAGGATTCATCGGCGCGCAGTTCCGGCGTTTCGTCGAGGGCGGCATCGAGATCGGAGAGATCGATGCGGCCCTGCGCGAAATAGGCGCGGAAGACTTCCGGCGACTGATAGCCGTGGTTGCCGGTGGCCGCTTCCGCCGCCGCCAGGGCTTCGCGGAACGGCAGGTGCTGGAAGCCGTGCAAGGTGTTGTGGTGCACGAAATCCTTGATCGGCGCTTGCGCCGGCAGGATGTGTTCCAGGTGATGGATCAGCTCGTCTAGCCAGGCGTGCCGGGATGGCGTGCTCATGATGCGAAAGCCCCCGCGTAGCGACCGACGGTGGCGGCGATCAGATCCAGCATGGGCGCGGGATAGAAACCGATGATCAAGCTGCCGGCGGTAAGTACCGCGGCGGCGGTGAGTTCGCCGCGGCTGAGGTCGGGCAGATGTTGCATGCGCACCGAGTGTTGGGCACTGAGCGGCCCGGTGAACAGGCGCCCCACGACGCGCACGGCATAGGCGGCGCTGATCACCACGGTGAGCGAAAGCAGCGCCATCCAGGCGCCCCAGCGCTCGAAACCGCCGACCAGGACGTGCAGTTCGGCGGCAAAGCCGGCGGTGCCGGGCATGCCGACGGCGGCGATGAAGGCCAGCACGGTGAAGAAGGCGAAGCGCGGCATGACCTTGACCAGGGAGGCGTAGTCGGCCAGCTCGCGGGTATGCGTGCGTTCATAAAGCAGGCCGATGAGCAGGAACAACGCGCCGGCGACCAGGCCGTGCGCCACCATCTGCATCACCGCGCCGGTGAAGCCGGCGGTGTTGAGGGCTGCCAACCCCAACAACACCACGCCCATGTGCGAGACCGAGGAATAGGCCACCATCGCCTTCAGGTCGCTCTGCTTCCAGGCCAGCACGCCGCCATAGACCAGACTGATCAGCGCCAGCGTCATCAGCAGCCCTTGCAGCGCCTCGGCCGCGGCAGGCAGCGTCCAGATGGCGCGAATCAGGCCGTAGGAACCCATCTTGAGCAGGATGCCGGAGAGCAGGATGGACACCGGGCTGGGCGCCTCGACGTGGGCCAGCGGCAGCCAGCCATGCAGCGGGAAGATCGGCATCTTGACGCCGAAGCCGATCAACAGACCGAGGAACAGGCCGACCTGCGTGGCTTCCGGCAACAGGCGGGCGCCTTCGCGGATCACGCCCATGTCGAAGGAATGGCCGGGCGCGGCGTCGTACAGCATCAGCAGGGCGATCAGCATGAACACCGAGCCGCCCATGGTGTAGAGCACGAAATTGAGCGCCGCGCGGCTGCGGTTCTTGCCGCCGTAGCGGTCGATCAGGAAGAACAGCGGCAGCAGGGTGAGTTCCCAGAACACGTAGAACAGCGACCAGTCGCGCGCCATGAACACGCCCAGCATGGCCGCTTCCAGCAGCAGGATCAGCAGGTAATAGCCCTTGGGCTTGTCGCGGATCGCGCCCGAGGCGAGGACGGCGATAAACACCAGCAAGGTCGCCAGCCAGACCAGGGGCAGCGAGATGCCATCGACCCCGAGGCTGAAGGCGCTGCCCAGACGCGGGTTCCAGACATGGCTTTCGAGCAGTTGCACGCTGGCGATCGCAGGGTCGAAGGCGGAGGCCAGCCACAGCGCCCAGCCCAGGGTGACGGCGGCAACTGCCAGCGCCGTGCGGCGGATCAATAGCCCGTTGCGACCGGGCAGGAAGGTGATCAGCAGGGCGCCGAGGAAGGGGAGCAGGAGTAGGGTGCGCAGCACGGGCGGATTTTTAGGTGTTGTAGGGTGCGCCGTGCGCACCATCGGTGCGCACGGCGCACCCTACGAAACTCTGTTCCGTCACGCCGCGACCGGCTTGGTCAGACAGAACATATCGTCCCCGGCCGCATCGCCCAGCCGCTCATAGACCGCAGCCAGCGCCTGATCCTCGGTGGCGAAGATGTTGGCCTGGGTGATCAGATCGAACAGGCCGGTGGCGCGCATCACGTCCAGCACCTGCTTCTTCAGGCCGGAGAACACCAGGGTGACGCCCGCGTCCTTGAGGCGAGTGACCAGGTGATGGATAACCTCCTCGCCGGAAGCATCGAGCTGGTTGATGCCATCGCCCACCACCAGGAAGTAGGTCGCCTTGGGATGGTCGGCCAACGCCGACAGGATGGTGTCCTCGAAATACGACACGTTGGCGAAGTAGAGCTGGCCGTCGAAGCGCATCGCCACCACGTGTTCGCTGGTGGGAATCCCCGGGTTGACGCTGATGTCGCGCAGCGTGCCGTCCTTGAAGCGGCCCAACTGGGCCACGCGCGGCTTCATCGTGCGCATCAGGAACAGGATCAACGCCAGCCCGGCGCCGACCATGATGCCGTTGTCCAGGTGCGGGGCGAAGGCCATGGTGGCGATGAAGGTCACGATGGAGGCCGCGCCGTCATGCTTGTTGGCGTGCCAGGCGTGTTTCACCGCCTCGAAGTTCACCAGGCCGATCACCGCCATGATGATGATCGCCGCCAACACCGCCTGCGGCAGGTGATACAGCAGCGGGGTCAGGAACAGCAGGGTGAGCAGCACCAGCGCGGCCGTGTACACCGAGGCCATGCCGGTCTTGGCGCCGGAATTCTGGTTCACCGCCGAGCGCGAGAACGAGCCGGAGACCGGGAACGACTGGGAAAAGGAGCCGACGATGTTGGCCAGGCCCTGGCCGATCAGTTCCTGGTTAGGATCGAGGCGCTGCTTGGTCTTGGCGGCGATGGCCTTGGCGATGGAAATCGCCTCCATGAAGCCGACCAGGGAGATCACCAGCGCGGCCGACAGCAACGAAGCCAGCTTGCTCATATCCAGATTGGGCATGGCGATGCTGGGCAGTCCTTCCGGGATCGTGCCCACCACCTCGCCGCCGCCGGCCAGCTTGACTTCGCCCTTGGCGATCTTGGCGATCTTCCAGGTCTCGCCGTCGGTATTCACGCCGGCCGGCGCCGCATCCTTGCGGTGCAGGGCGCCCGGCTTGCCGTCCGCCTTCACCTCGCGCTCGAAGCGGAGTTTGCGCAGCTCCTTCAGTCGCTTGCCGTTGCCCTCTTCCAGCACTTTGGCCTGGGAATGCAGCAGGTCGGCCTGGTAACGCAGCGCCAGGATGAAGGGCTCGTTGCGCGGCTTCCGCTGCTCCAGTTTCTTGGCTTCCGCATCGTTGGCCAAGGCGTTTTCGTTGAGCGTGGTCAGCTCTTTTTCGGCGGCTTCGTATTCGAGAATCATCGTCACGATCTGCGGGTCGGCCACTTCATCGGTGGGCAGCGTCGCCTTTTTTTCGAAACCGATGGCGTAGGAAATGACCGTCGTCAACACCACCGCGATCAGCACGCCGGGCAGCTTCGGCTTGAACCTCTTCACCGCCCACATCAGGACGATGGCCGCCACGCCCATCGCCAGGGTGGGCATATGGGTATCGCCGATCTGCTGGAACACGCCGACGATGTCGTTGATGAAATGCTCGCTGCGCCCCATCGGCACGCCGAACAGCTTGGACACCTGCGACAGCGCGATGATGATCGCCGCCGCGTTGGTGAAGCCGACGATGACCGGATGCGACAGGAAGTTGACGATGACACCCAGCTTGAACGTCCCGAGCAGCAACTGAATGATGCCCACCAGCAACGCCAGCATGATGGCCAGTGCGACGAAAGCCTCGGAACCGGGCGCAGCCAAAGTCGCCAGGCTGGAAGCGGTCAACAGCGAAACCACCGCCACCGGGCCGGTGCCGAGCTGGTTGGACGAACCCCACAACGCCGCCACCGCCACCGGCAAGAAAGCCGCATACAAACCGTAATAGGCCGGCAAACCCGCCAACTGCGCGTAGGCCATCGACTGCGGAATCAGCACCAGCGCGACGGTGAGGCCGGCCATGAAGTCCGCCTTGACGGCATCGCCGCCCATCGGGAACCAGCGCAGGAAAGGGAGGAAACGAGCGAATTTGTGCATGGCTGAGGGTCTGTTCATGAATAAGTTGGACAATTATGGGTGTGCTGGCGGGATGCGATGCAAGGCGCCGGGCGCGCCGCATGGTCATTCCCTGCAAGCGACCGGCAACGCGGCAGCGCGCCCGCCAGTGCTGCCAGAATGTTCGAGTTATTCATGCACAGACCCTTATTTTTCTTCAGGTAAATCGGGGTGATCGGAGGCCGCAACCAGCGGGCATTCCAGCTTGCTCCAGGGATCGACATGGCCATCGCCGGCCCAGGCGGCGGGACGGCCGACCACCACGGAGGTCACGCACTCGTGCTGCCGCGCGTGTTCGACGATATGGCGGGCATCCAGTCCGGGCGCCGGGGTCAGCCGGCAAGCGACGCCATCCTTTTCCAGCGCGGCCAGACGCGACTCGATGTCGCCCCAGTCCGGCCGCATCGGATCGGCCAGCACTTCCAGCTCGGCCTCCATGCGCCGGCACAGCGCAGCGCCTACCTTCAGCAAGCGCTCCACCGGCGAAACCGGTCGCAGGGCGACGACGATGCGGCGTTTCATTGAGCGGGCGACATTGGAAAATAAAATCGGCGTAGGCATTAGCAGGCGTGGACATCAGCAACAAACATGCCAACCATGGAAATCCCGCTGACAGATTGAAATAACCGCTTCGCGAAAGCCCATATCCCGCCATAGACGTTTCACTTTGCAACACCGCTGTTACACTTCGGTTATGACCTCCCCGCTAATGCAATCCCGGCACAGCAAGCAAATCCACCCGCGCGTCATCACCCGCGACAGCGGCATGCAGAAACTGCTCGATATGGCGCGCCAGGTCGCCCCCACTGGCTGCAATATCCTGGTCACCGGCGAATCCGGCACCGGCAAAGAGCTTTTTGCGCGCTACCTGCACGACCATAGCGGCCGCGCCGACGGCCGTGGCGTTGCGCCCTTCCTGGCGGTGAACTGCGGCGCTTTCAACGAGGAATTGCTGGCCAACGAACTGTTCGGCCATGAAAAAGGCGCCTTCACCGGCGCCATCGGCAAGACCGGCCTACTGGTCGCCGCCGACGGCGGCACGCTGTTTCTCGACGAAGTCACGGAAATGTCGCTGGTCATGCAGGTCAAACTGTTACGCGCCGTCCAGGAAAAAGAAGCGCTGCCAGTGGGCGGCACCAAACCGGTAAAAGTGGACGTCCGCTTCATCGCCGCCAGCAACCGCAACATGAAGGACTGGGTCGCGGAAGGCCGCTTTCGGCAGGATCTCTATTACCGGCTCAACGTCGTCAACCTGCACATCCCGCCGCTGGCCGAACGGCGCGGGGACATTCCCCTCCTCACCCAGCACTTCCTCGACCGCGCCGCGCCGGAAATGGGCAAATCGGTACGCACCGTCTCGGACGAGGCGCTGGCCCTGCTCAAAGCCTACGACTTCCCCGGCAACGTGCGCGAACTGGAAAACATCATCGAACGCGGCGTCGCCATCTGCCAGGGCGACACTTTGGAAGCCGCCCACCTGCCCGACGACCTGCGCGACCTCACCATCCGCGCCTTCCGCCGCCGCGACGGCCGCGTGATTCCGCTGGAAGAATACGAACGCGACTACATCCTCTGGGTGCTGGCAGAAGCCGGCGGCAATCAGACTTTGGCCGCCCAGATGCTGGGTATCGACCGGGTTTCGCTGTGGCGGAAATTGAAGAAGTATGGGGAGGAGAAGGGGTGAGGCCAGGGCGTTATCGGCGTTAACGCAGGGCTCCTGGTTGCGCTATTTCTTTGTCTAAAAACTACCTATAGCGTTCTTGTAAAGAAAAACACCCACACAAACGCTAATCAGCTTGCGCTAACGCTTGCGTTAATCAGCACGTTTTTCAGCAACCCCAACCAGTATTCCGATAGGGAGTACGCACGGATGCGTTGCGCCTCGGCTTTGACCGGCACGACAAACATCTCCTCGCGCCATTGCGCCAGCCATTCCCGCGCCGTGGTGGCCGATACGCCATACCACTCCACCATGTCCGTCGGGCTGAAGGTCATGGCCGCTTCGCCTTGCTCGATGCCGCGCATCAAGAGACGAGTCAGCAGTTGCTGCTGCACCCGCCGCAACTTTCCCCACGGTGGCGCGGGTTTTCGTTCCGGTTCATACAGGGCAATGGCCTGGCGGCGCAGCGCCTCCGACGCCTGAGCCATGGTCGCCAGAAAATAGCCCAGCCACTGACTGTGGTCCGGGTCGTGGCGCCCGTCGTAATAGTTCACCGGCAAACCCATTTGCAGGTTGTCGTAATAGGCACCCAAATCCGCCGTGTAATGCTCTTCCAGAGAGAGAAAACCGCGCATGTCGTAACCGCTGCGCCAAAGCTCCGTGGTGGCCAGAGCGCGCGCAGTACGACCGTTGCCGTCGCTGAAGGGATGGATGCTGACGAAACGATGCGCCAGCAACCCGGCGCGCACCGGCCCCGGCAGAGCGGCGGCCTCGGGTCCGCGCCACCAGGCGATCAGCCCGCGCATCAAAGCCGGAACATCCCTGGGTATGGGCGGCGCATAGTCGATGCGCCGGGTGGCGGAATCGACCACCGGGCACTCCTCCACCCGGTAATCGCTGCGCGTCCCCCGCCGCCCCATGCCGCGCACCAGGATGATGGCGTGCAGCTCGCGGATGAATTCCTCCGACGGCTGGCGATTGCCTTCGAGCTGTTCTTCGATCCACTCCAACGCGCGCCAGTAGTTGCGCACCTCCTGCTGCATCTCGGTCTGGCTCTTGCCCACCGCCATCACCGCCCGCCCCACCTCTTCGGAGTTCAGGGTATTGCCCTCGATGCGGGTGGAATTGCGCGTCGCCCGCTGCCGTGCCGCCTGGCGCAGACGCAGTTCCTGGTCGGGCGGCAGGGGCAAAACGTCAATCACCGCCCGTGCCGCTTCGATGATGCCCAGGTCGCGGGCCATCGCGTGGGTGTAATGGAAGCGGGGTTGGAAGGGGGTGGAGGCGTTCATAGGCAGGCTTGCGCTGACGGGCGTTGGCGATGATGAATCGGCGGTGTCACGAATAAGGTTTGTGTCATTCCTTCGGACTGAAATCAATGTTGCCTGGTCTGGGAAGAATTCCAAACCAGTTGCTCCAGACCCTCAAAGGTCAACTCATCCGCTTTGGGCAACAAGGCGGTAAGTGACGCATCCAAACCGACCTGCACGGCGGCGATAACACCTATGCGTGATTACCGTTTGCACCGAGATATCCAGATTCGCATTTTCGATTCCGGTCAATCGCGCTGTGCGATGAAATCGGCATAGGCGCGGACCAATCCTTCTTCGAACGTTGTCTTTGCTCGCCAGCCCATGCCATGCAGGCGGGAGACGTCCATCAGCTTGCGCGGGGTGCCGTCGGGCTTGCTGGCGTCGAAAACGATGTCGCCGCTGTAGCCGACTACGGCTTTCACGGTTTCGGCCAGTTCCTTGATGGTGAGGTCTTCGCCGACGCCGATGTTGACCAGAGGTGGCATGAAGATGCCGGTCTTGGCTTCGTCGCTGCCCAGCAGGGACTGGAACAGTTCATCCGGCAGGTTCATCAGGTGGACGCAGGCGTCGGCCATGTCTTCGCTGTAGAGGAATTCGCGTTTGGGCGTGCCGGTGCCCCAGACCGTGACGGCGGGGGCGTTGCTTTGTTTGGCTTCGTGAAATTTGCGGATCAGCGCCGGGATGACGTGGCTGTTCTCCGGATGGTAGTTGTCGCCGGGGCCGTAGAGATTGGTGGGCATGACGGCGAGGTATCGGGTGCCGTATTGCCGGTTGTAGCTCCAGCACATTTCCACGCCGGCGATCTTGGCCAGGGCGTAGGGGCGATTGGTGGCTTCCAGCGGGCCGGTGAGGAGGTATTCCTCTTTCATCGGCTGCGGGCACTGCTTGGGGTAGATGCAGCTTGAGCCCAGAAATAGCAGGCGCTTGACGTCGTTCTTCCAGGCGGCGTGGATCAGGTTGGTCTGGATGGCGAGGTTGTCGCGGATGAATTCGGCGGGGTATTCGTTGTTGGCGTGAATGCCGCCGACTTTGGCGGCGGCGAGGAAGACGTAGTCGGGCTTTTCCTGGGCGAAGAAGGCTTCGACAGCAGCCTGGTCGGTGAGGTCGAGTTCGGCGTGAGTCCGGGTGAGGAAGTGGCTGTGGCCCTTGGCTTGCAGGTTGCGGACGAGGGCGGAGCCGACCAGGCCACGGTGGCCGGCGATGTAGATTTTGGCGGTGGGGGTCATGCTGGTTTCGGGCGGGTTGATTACGCTACAGCTCGCATTGATGCGGCTTTTTCAATCTGGTTGTTATAGAGATCGATGATGGGAAAGCACAGGTCGTAGTCGCCCCAGATCAGCTCCCCGTGTTCCAGACGGTATGCATTGAAACGTGCGTCATCTAGATAGGCTCTGATTTCCGGGTGTTGTGACCGACTTAGAAAAGAGCCGAAATCAACGTCTTGAGTTGTACCGTCATCGAAACACAGTCGTAGTTGATATTTTCCGATTTGCGTTGCAGAGACGATATTGATCACCTTTGAACTCATTTCAGCCTCCTTGTGATGCGCTCTGGCTTGATGGGTTTATGTAACACGAAGAAATCAATCCATTTGGACACAATTTCGTCGGCACGTGCGCTGACGATTTCTTCGAAAAATCGCCTTTCATTGTTGTCCAATGGGCTGCGCCCCAAGACTGGGGTGTAGCGAATTTCATCGACTTTGCCGTTGATGACGACAATTTCCGCACGCGATTCACGTCCCTGGGATTTTCCGTGGACGTGAACCGGGTCATGTTCATTGGCATAGAACATAACGATCAGGCCGAAATATTCGTAAAGCTTGGGCACGGAATTACTCGTGGTAATCCATCGCCTTGTAGCCGTGTTTCTTGACCAGTTCGTCGCGTTCGGCAGCCTTGAGGTCTTCGCGCACCATTTCGGACACCAACTCGTCGAAGGTGATCTTGGGCGTCCAGCCAAGTTTGGCCTTGGCCTTGGCGGGGTCGCCGAGCAGGGTTTCGACTTCGGTCGGGCGGAAGTAGCGGGAATCGACGGCGACGATGCACTTCTCTCCCTCTCTGATAGGACTACCAGCCAACCGACTAGGCTGCCCAACATCGTCAGCCAAGTCTCTGGCTGCCCCGGCCCCTCTCCCGCTTGCGGGCGAGGGGAGATAGCCTTTTTCGTCGACGCCAGTACCTTCCCAGCGGATGCTCATGCCGAGTTCTTTGGCGGCGGCGTTGACGAAGTCGCGCACGCTGTACTGCACGCCGGTGGCGATGACGAAGTCTTCCGGCTTTTCCTGTTGCAGCATCAGCCACTGCATTTCGATGTAGTCCTTGGCGTGGCCCCAGTCGCGTTTGGCGTCCATGTTGCCCAGATACAGACAGTCTTGCAGGTTGAGTTTGATGCGGGCCAGCGCGCGGGTGATCTTGCGGGTGACGAAGGTCTCGCCGCGGATCGGGCTTTCGTGGTTGAACAGGATGCCGTTGCAGGCGTACATGCCATACGCCTCGCGGTAGTTGACGGTGATCCAGTAGGCGTAGAGCTTGGCGCAGGCGTAAGGGCTGCGCGGGTAGAACGGGGTGGTTTCTTTCTGCGGGATTTCCTGGACCAGGCCGAACAGTTCGCTGGTGCTGGCCTGGTAGAAGCGGGTTTTCTTGTCGAGGCCGAGGATGCGGATGGCTTCGAGGATGCGCAGCGAACCCAAGGCGTCGGAGTTGGCGGTGTATTCGGGTTCTTCGAAACTGACGGCGACGTGGGACTGGGCGGCGAGATTGTAGATTTCGTCGGGCTGGATTTGCTGGATGATGCGGATCAGCGAGGAAGAGTCTGTCATGTCGCCGTGGTGGAGGAAGAAGCG
>JAUYET010000015.1 GCA_030691265.1 Pseudomonadota bacterium | reverse complement strand
CACCACGCAGGGCGAACTGGCGTCGCCGCCGAGACGGCTGTCCCAGAACAGCTTCTTGCCCAGTTCGGTCTTGGCCGCGCTCATCGGGTTGTCTTTCGGAATCGGCGGCGGCGGCAATGGCCCCAGCGGCGGGAATGCTGCCTTGGGCGCGGCCAGCGCCAGGCTGCCGGTGATCGAAGCCAGCGCCACGCCGGCGGCGATGGCGGTGAGATACTTGGTGGTTCTCGAAGTCATGATGTCCTCCTCAGTTCTTGCCGAATGTCCGCGCCTGGTAGGCGGGCATTTTTGGTGCTTCGACCACGACACGGTCTCCCGAGAGCGATTCGAGGAAAGCCACCAGCGCCTTCTTCTCGGCATCGTTCAACCCCAGCGCTTTCAGTTCGCTGCCTTGGCCGCCGCCCCGATTGTAGAACTCCACCACGTCGCCCAGCGTCTTCATCATGCCGTTGTGCATGTAGGGCGCGGTGTACTTCAAATCGCGCAGGCTTTGGGTCAGGAATTTACCCTTGTCCTTCGGTTCCTTGGTGATGGCGTAAGAGCCCACATCGGTATGCGTGTTCATGTAGTTAGGCATACCCGAGGTGGAGAAATGGCGCAACATGGTGATGTGGCGTAGCGGGTCCTTGGTAATTTCCGGGTTCTCCGGCACGCCCAGGCGGTGCAGTTTGCCGTCGGAGGCAATCGGCCCGTTGTGGCAGGAAACGCAGTTGGCCTTGCCCTTGAACAGCGCATAGCCCTGCTTGGCCTCGGCGGAAATGGCGTTGGCATCGCCCTTCTTGAACTTGTCGTAAGGCACGTTCTGCGACACCACGCTTTTCACGAATTCCCCGATGATGTTAAAGATGCGCATCCCGTTGGGGTCGTCGCCCGGCTTGACCGCCGTCGCCCACATCGCCACGTATTCCGGCACCTGCTTGACGCGCTCCTGCGCCAGGCGGCCATCCATGTTCATGGTATGCGCCTCGGTCATCATGTCGCGCACCAGCGTGCCCGCATCGCTGCCATCCAGCCTGCCGTCCCAGGTAAAGCGGTTCTTGTAGGCAGAATTGAGGATGCTCGGGGAATTGCGGAAATACTCCGAGGCCGGGTAGCCCCTGGACAGCGCTTCGCCGTCGCCCCAGCCTTTTTTCGGGTCATGGCAGGAGGCGCAGGACAGCGCCGCATCGCCCGACATGCGAACATCGAAGTACAGGTACTTGCCCAGCTCCACCATTTTCTTGTTGAATTTGGCTTCCGGCAACGGCAGCACATCCGGGGTGTCGGTCTGGGCATGGACGCTGGTCGGCAACGCAAGCGCACCGACCAGGCTGACCACACCGAGAGCCGAGAAAACACCAGCCAGGCGTTTCAGTTTCGGTTTAATCATGACACTCTCCCTTATCCATTCAAAAAAACGCTTTACTTCGAAAACTCGAATGCCGCATTGGCCGCAGCGCCGCCCTTGACGGTAACGGTGGCGACCTTCTCGCCCAGCACCGGGTGCCACGCCTTGACCTCGTAGGTGCCGGCCGGCACGTTGTCGAGGGTAAAGCTGCCACCATCCGCAGTGGATACGGCATAGGGGTTGTCGGCGGCGAATGCCCAGGCGTGCATGAAGTCGTGCGCATCACACTCAATCTTGATGGCGTTGGCGCGGCGCACCTTCACCGGCTGCTTGATGTCGCCCTTGTCCGGCTGACCGACGTTGAACATGGTGCGGCGCACGCTGCCGATGATTTCATAGCTGTGGATGTTGTGCAGCACCGGGTCGGAATTGCGCACAGTCAGATCCGCGTCCTTCTTGACGATCAGCATGTCAGGCCCGAAGCGGCAGCCCTTCTGGTCAATTACCGGCTTTTCGACATCACCCCAGGCTTTGCCCTTGTCGATCTTGGTGATGTACACCACGGCATTCTTCAGGCCGCCATCCTTGACCGCGACTTCCACTACCTCGCGATTGCCGCTGCCGCATACCGCGTTATCCTTGGTGATAGGCAGGGATTTAGGCGCGGGCGCCGCACCCTTGAAGCTGACCTTGCCGGTAATTTTGCCACCGTCGCCAACCGCGCCGGCCTCATAAGCGTGTACGCCAACCGCCAGCAGGGCTGCCCCTGCCGCAACGGCACTAATAATTAGTTTCTTCATCGCACCACTCTCCTCAAGTCCTGTTTGAAAAAATCACAAACAACACATTGCAACAGTCGTGCCATATCGATAACCAGACAAAAACATCTTTAATTACATAAGGTTTGATGAAAACCAGCGGTAACTTTCAGAATTACAAATCCAGCGGGCGATCACAAAACAACCAGTCCGGTTAAAAAACAACCGCTCATTTTTAGAGACTAGAGGCCAGTCGCGAACGATGCGCTTCGTGCCTCAGCACATCCTACGGGCTGCTGGCGGTTGCCGTGACACGAAAAAGCAGTGCTGGCACCGGAATTGCATCCCGGCCTTTATCATGAAATCTATAAATGGAAAGATCGTGGTGGTGGGCGGCGGCATTTCCGGCCTGACCGTTGCCCACGAACTGGTGGCGCAAGGCGCTGACGTGGCGCTATTCGAGGCGGCGCCCCAGGTTGGCGGACGCATCGGCAGCGAGCATATCGGCGGCTTCCTGTTCGAGCACGGCCCCAATTGTCTGGTTGCTCCGGCACCGGCGGCGCAGGCTCTGATCGACGACGTCGGCCTCGCCCATCAGACCGTGTTGCGTGGCGAGGCCGTGCGCCACCGCTACCTGGTGCGTGACGGGGCCGTACGAAGTCTGCCGATGGAGCCTTACCGCCTGCTGTTGTCGGATTTTTTTTCCTGGCGAGCGCGTCTGCGCCTGATGGCCGAACCGTTCGTGCCGCCATACGCCGGCGACGAAACTATTGCAGCATTCATGCGACGCCGTTTCGGCGCGGAATTCCACGATACGGTGATGGATGCCCTGGTCGGTGGGCTGTATGCGGGAGACCCGGAACAGCTTAGCGTGTCGGCGGTTTTCCCCCACCTCAAGCGCATCGAGTCCGAAGCGGGGTCGATTACCGGCGGACTGATCCGCAACCGGTTGCGGCACGGCAAGTCCGGAGCGGGAAACCCCGCAACGCGGATGCTGTTTTCATTCCGCAACGGGATAGCGCAGTTGCCGGTGGCGCTGGCCAGCGGACTCGGCCAGCGCATCCACGCCGGCCACCGCGTCGAGTCGCTGCAACTGCGCGCCGGCGGCGGTTTCCGGCTGCGCGTCGAACACCGCGGCCAGAGCCGCTCGCTCGATGCGGCAGCCGTCGTCCTGTGCGTCCCCGCACCGACGGCGGCTCGTTTGCTGGCGCCCTGGCAGAGAGAGGGTTCTGAAGCGCTGGCGGCATTGGCTCATCCCCCGCTGGCCGTGGTGTTTCTCGGTTACCGCGCGCTGGATGTGGCGCATCCGCTGGACGGCCTGGGCGTGCTCGCGCCAGCCAGGGAAAAACGTGGCGTGCTGGGCATGATGTTTTCATCGACGCTGTTCGCCGGGCGCGCCCCGGCGGGACATGTGGCGCTGACCGCCTTCGTCGGCGGCGCACGCGCGCCGGAACTCGCTTTGCAGAAAGCTTCGATGCTACGGGAACAGGTTCACGAAGAAGCGCGTCAACTGCTGGGTGTAGCGCGGGCGCCAGTGCTGGCGCGGGTGCGCTACTGGCGCCACGGGCTGCCCCAACCGGGGCTGGATCACGCGGCGCGGCTGGAATACCTCGGGGAAATCGAAAGCGGCCATCCCGGCCTGTTCTTCGCGGGAAACTACCGGGGCGGCGTGTCGGTGGCCAATTGCATCGCTGCTGCGGCGCAACTGGCGGAACGGATCGGGGATTCGATTCGGGAAATCAGCCCTGTATCTGCCCGCGCACCGTCGCCAGCGGCAGGAACAGCGTCAGCGGCGAGTCCGGCAATGCGATGAAGCCGTGATACCGGTAGAAGGCTGCGGCGGTTTCGTCCTTGGCATCGACGATCAGAGCGTAAGCCGCGATTTCCGCGCGGGCGGCACGTTCGAGCGCATCGGCCAGCAGCGCGCCGCCAAGCCCCAGCCCCCTGAAGTTCCGATCCACGGCCAGACGCCCCATGCGCACAGCCGGCACGGAAGGGTAGCGCGGCAGCTTCCTGCCGATGGCAGCCGGAAGATCGGACAGTAGCAGGCTTGCCGATGCCAGGGTGTAGTAGCCCGCGATGCGCGGTTCCCCTGTGCCAACAGGGGTGAGCGCGACAAAACACGCCGTTACCCTGCGGCGAATATCTTGCGTAACCTGGTGCCTGAAATAGCCGTCCAGCGGCTCCGAATCGCTGTTGAACAGCGTGCGGTCATGCGCTGCTTCGAGTGGCAATACACGAAACGGCGCGTCGCTCACTCGGCGCTCACCAGCTTGCGGCGTCGTGCGAAAGCGCGCTCCAGGGCCGGAACTGGTTGCGGCGGCGACAACAGCGCCTGCGCAAAACATTCTTGGTCGGCCAGGGACAGACGAATCACTTCGGACTGTTCGATGGCACGCTGCGCGGCTTCCTGCACGGCAGACACCACGAAATCCGTCATGGTGCGCCCCTGAATCTCGGCGGCACGCTTGAGCATGGCGTGCAAATCGGTGCTGATGCGGGCTTCGAGGCGGGCGGTAGAAAGGGCTGTAGACATAGTGATCCTCCTCTATACAATATACGGCAACTTGCCGTACAAGGCAACTAAAGGCTAGCCTCTTCCGAACCTCGCCATTACCGTGGCCGGTGGACGGTGGTGGCTCATGAATTCAGCGGTGATGAGGGCGATGCCCTCGGCCCGCGCCTTTTTCTCGATCATCCCCCGCACGCGGGCGCGGACGAAGCCGGGGATGCGCTCCAGCACCCGTTCGGCGTCCTCCGCCCAAGCCATTTCCTCCATCGCGGCAGGGGGCTGTTCCGCTGCCGCATCGCTGGCCTTGACATAGCCGCACTTCGCATCCTCGCCCATCAGGTCGCCGGTCGTGGCGAAGGCGCGCGCCCGGCAGCCGCCACAACTCACCCGGTAATCGCAGCCGCCGCATTTGCCGCCCGGCATGGTATGGCGCAAGGCTTGCAGTTCAGGAGCGTTTGCCCAGATATCCGCCAATTTCTCGCGGCGCAGGTCGCCCACTGCCTGCGGCAGGTAGGGACAGGGCGTGACCAGTCCCTGGGGCGTGATGCGGAAATAGCTGCGACCGGCGAGGCAGGCGCTCGACCATTCG
>JAUYET010000012.1 GCA_030691265.1 Pseudomonadota bacterium | reverse complement strand
CATGTAGTGATTTGCGCTGGTGATTGGAGCGAAAAATTGGCATTCTTATTGAATATCGGCATGGTCAGAAAGTTGCTTCAACATGCAACATATTGAATTCATTGGATTTCTACAAAGTTGCCCCTACCTGAGTAGTTACGTCCCTCGAACTCGATCGGTACTATGAACCCCTCCGACTCCCGCCCAAGGCCACCGTGCTTTCGTTTCCTTATACACGGCGGTCGGTGGTCTCCCCACCCCCTCGAACGGGTCTCCAGCACTGGGCAGTAAATCTTCGAGAACATGCCGACCCTGCTACCCCGGGAGTCGATGGGCGCTACTTCCGTTGTTCCAGCGCTCTTCCAACGGCCTTCCCCTTCTGTCCACAGGGTCGGCTTCTCCACTTCGTTTACGAGGCTACTCATAGGTTCACTTGCCTCATTTGCCACCACGGGCCTGCTCTCTTGCTGTGTGGAAACTCACGACCCCGTGTCGCCACGACGCCGCTTCCTCATGCTACCGGGGCGTACGGACAACTCCCCAGGCGGGACTTCAACCCGCTAGACTTACTGCTGTTACTGCGTACGGACAGACCACGGTTTATTGAGCACGGCAGGGTGGAAACCGTGGTCTGTCCCGTGTTTTCTCAGCGTTACCGTTGTGCCCTTACTGCGGCGCG
Organism: Pseudomonadota bacterium; assembly: GCA_030691265.1. Taxonomy (GTDB): domain Bacteria; phylum Pseudomonadota; class Gammaproteobacteria; order Burkholderiales; family Thiobacillaceae; genus PFJX01. The sequence continues at coordinate 965 of JAUYET010000012.1, read as the reverse complement.
GTGGCCCGCCCGTCTATCCTCATGTTCGGCGACTGGAAGTGGAATGCCAGACGTTATGAAGCACAGAAGGCCCGGCTGGATGAATGGCTGGCTGGCTGCCGTCCGCCGTCTGGTTATCCTCGAAATCGGTGCGGGTACAGCGATCCCTTCGGTGCGGCACTTCGGGGAGTTTCAGGATGGCTTCCTGATTCGCATCAACCCAACCGAGGCGGGCTTACCTGATGGCCGACTCGGCATCAGTCTGGCGATGGGCGGGTTGCAGGGGCTGACACGAATAAAGGACGCGCTGGCGTCTATGTCGGGCGGTTGAAGTGTTGCAACGCCGAGAGTGTTGATGAAAAACACTTACTATTCGCTTGCTTTTTTCAGCGTGACCAGAAACAAAAACGGCCTCCTGCCTGGGAAGCCGTATAGATACTGGAGGCGCGTGCCGGAGTCGAACCGACCTACACGGATTTGCAATCCGGTGCATAACCGCTTTGCTAACGCGCCTTGTGGCTGAACGTTCGCCTGAAAGTGAAAGGGGAAGGTGGAAGCAGCTTCCACCTTCCCCTGTAATGTTGGAGCGGGAAACGAGACTCGAACTCGCGACCTCAACCTTGGCAAGGTTGCGCTCTACCAACTGAGCTATTCCCGCATCGAAGTGAGCGCGCATTATAAATACGAACTTTCTTCTGTCAAGCCGCATTCGCTCAGATAACGCGGATGTTTGAGCGAGAACAGGCCTTTACCTCTGAAACGTTTGCGTATTCCACGCAACCTGGACACCCATTCCACGTGGACCGAAACAGGGGACAGACCAGAATGGCACTTACTTAAGCTTCTTCGGATGCCCCATGCGGCGCACATCATTCCGAGCTTGATGGCGCGGCTTCATCAGCAAAGGATAGGGTTTCGCTCGTCGCTTGACCGCTCTTGGTTCGATGCGTCCAGGGCGATTGCCAACGCGCTGTTGAGCGATCAAG
>JAUYET010000055.1 GCA_030691265.1 Pseudomonadota bacterium | reverse complement strand
GACATCTCGCAACACAGAGCGAAATTGGGCGAGTTACAGGAACCCTGCGTATCACCACGAAAAGGCAACAACATGCGAGATCGCCCTCAATCAAGAGCAGAAGAGAAAGCCAATAGCCTCAGCCATGGCTTCGGCTTTCTGGCGGCGCTGGCCGTTACGCCGATTCTCATCGTCACCGCAACGCATCAGGGCAATGCGGCGAACATCGTCGGCGTCAGCGTCTTCGCCGTCACCATGGTCATGCTGTACCTCAGCTCGGCGCTCTATCACGCGCTGCCGCCGGGACGAGCAAAAAGCCGCTGCGCAAAGTTCGACCACGGCGCGATCTACCTGTTCATCGCCGGCAGCTATACGCCCTTCTCGCTTGGCGTCCTCAACGGCGCATGGGGATGGACGCTGTTCGGTTTGATCTGGGGGCTTGCCGCCATCGGGCTGGCGCTCAAGGCGTTCGACAAACTCTCGCACCCTCTGCTGTCGACCGGCCTTTATCTGGGAATGGGCTGGCTGGTGGTCATTGCGGCCGTTCCCTTGCTGGAACGCGTGTCCACCGCCGGCGTGGCCTGGCTGGTTGCCGGCGGCATCGCCTACACGGCCGGCGTCGTGTTCTACCTGACCGACGCACGTTTGAAATTCGGTCATTTCATCTGGCATCTCTTCGTCATGGCCGGAACCACCTGCCATTTCTTCGCCGTGCTGGGGTACTCGGCTTAGGGGCCGTCCCTCTAAATAAAGGTCTGAATTGAAAGCTGGCACAAAACGCATCGGATATTGGCAACGGTGGATCAAGCCGCCCGGCGGCCGCTTGTCCGCTCATTCAGTGCATGAAGAGCCGCCGCTGCGCGCCGAATTGTTCAGCGCCGACCAGATGCAGCAGCATGGCGCCCGGCTGGCTGCCGCGCACCGCATCGCTGCGGGCCGCACGCCCGACAAGTTGCTGGCGCGGCTGGATAAAAACGAGGCGGTGCTGATCGAGACCTGCCGCCAATTGACCTTGGCGGTGGCGGCGAAGCGCCGCATCACCCCGGCTGCGGAATGGCTGCTGGACAATCTTTATCTGATCGAAGAGCAGATACGCATGGCCCGGCGTCACCTGCCCAAGGGTTACAGCCGCGAGCTGCCGAATCTGGCCGAGGGCGCATCCAGCGGCTTGCCACGCGTGTACGACATCGCGCTGGAAACCATCGCGCACGGCGACGGTCGCGTCGATCCGGACAGTCTCAGCCGGTTTGTCAGCGCTTACCAGACCGTCACGCCGTTACGTCTGGGCGAGTTGTGGGCGATTCCGATCATGCTGCGTCTGGCGCTGATCGAGAACCTGCGCCGGGTTGCGATACGCATCGCGGTCGGCCGGGAAGAACGCGATCTGGCCGTCGGCTGGGCCGATACGCTGGCGGAAATCGCCCGCCAGGATCCGAAGAGCCTGATTCTGGTGATCGCCGACATGGCGCACTCGAAACCGCCGATGTCGCCGCCGTTCGTCTCCGAACTGGCGCGCCGCCTGCAAGGCCAGGGTCCGGCGCTGAGCCTGCCGCTGACCTGGATCGAACAGCAACTGGCCGATGCCGGACTCAACATCGAGCAGGTCGTGCGCGTCGGCAACCAGCAGCAAGCCGCCGCTCAGGTCTCGATCAGCAACAGCATCGGCAGTCTGCGTTTTCTCAGCAACATGGATTGGCGCGAATTCGTCGAGGCGATGAGCGTGGTCGAACACACCTTGCGCGGCGACCCGGCCAGCGCCTACGTCGGCATGGATTTCGCCAGCCGCGACCGCTATCGGCATGAGGTGGAAGCCATCGCCAAGGCTTGCGGCCTGACTGAGGCGCTGGTGGCCGGCAGCGCCATCGAGCTGGCGCGGGCGAGCGCAGCCAGGCCGGGCACGCAAGAGCGGATTGCGCATGTCGGTTACTACCTGATCGACCGGGGTCGCCGCGAACTGGAACACGCCACCGGCGCGCGCCTGCCGCTGGCCGCAAAGCTGCGCCGCGCGGCCAGCCAGGCCCCGTTGTTGCTCTATCTCGGCGCAATCACGCTATTGACGCTGCTGCTCGGCGCCGGCTTGCTGGCGCAAGTCTGGCCGGATAGCGGCGTGGACGGACTTTTTGTTTCCATCGCGCTGCTCAGCCTGCTCGCCAGCGGCCAACTGGCGACCTCGCTGGTGAACTGGCTGGCCACCTTGCTGGCCTCGCCGCATCCGCTGCCGCGCATGGATTTCTCTGCCGGCATTCCGCCGCAATACCGCACGCTGGCGGTGGTGCCGACCATGCTGACCAGCACGCGCAACATCGAAAGCCTGATCGAGGCGCTGGAAGTGCGCTTTCTGGCCAATCGCGACGCCCATCTGCACTTCGCGTTGTTGACCGATCTGAGCGATGCGGCGGCAGAAACCCTGCCACAGGATGCGGCCTTGCTGGAATTGGCGAGTGAACGGGTCGACGCGCTGAACACGCAATATTCGGCAGGCCGCAATGACGTTTTTTTCCTGCTGCATCGGCCGCGCCGCTGGAACCCGCATGACCGGATCTGGATGGGTTACGAGCGCAAACGCGGCAAGCTGGCAGAACTCAACGCTTTGCTGCGCGGCGGTAAAAACAGCGGTTTCTCGCTGACGGCGGGCGATACCGCCGTGCTGGCCGGCGTCAAATACGTCATCACGCTGGATACCGACACCCAGTTGCCGCGCGAGGCCGCGCGGCAGTTCGTCGGCGCCATGGCGCATCCGCTCAATCGGGCGGTGTTCGATGCGGCCCTGGGCCGGGTGGTCGCGGGTTACGGCATTCTGCAACCGCGCGTCAGCGCCAGCCTGCCGAGTTCCGGTCAATCGCGCTATGCCCGCCTGAATGGCGGCGAGCCGGGCATCGACCCGTACACCCGTGCGGTATCCGATGTCTATCAGGATGCGTTTCAGGAAGGTTCCTTCATCGGCAAGGGCATTTACGATGTCGATGCCTTCGAGCAGGCGCTGCACGGGCGTTTTCCGGAAAACCGCATCCTCAGCCACGACCTGCTGGAAGGCTGCCACGCCCGCGCCGGGTTGTTGAGCGACGTGCAGTTGTACGAGGAATACCCGGCCCGCTATGGCGCTGACGTCAACCGGCGCTATCGCTGGATACGCGGCGATTGGCAGCTCGCCGCCTGGCTGCTGCCGTGGGTTCCCGGTGCAGACGGGCGCGCGCTGAAAAACCCGCTGACCCGGCTGTCGCGCTGGAAGCTGTTCGACAACCTGCGCCGCAGCCTGATCCCGGCAGTGCTGACGCTGTTGCTGCTGCTCGGTTGGACGCTGTTTGCGTCCCCCCTGTTCTGGACCCTGGCGGTGCTCGGCATTCTGCTGATCCCGCCGCTGCTTTCCAGCCTGCTCGATGTGTTGCGCAAGCCGCACGATATGCGCCCCGGCCAGCATTTCGCCGCCGCCGCGCATGGCGCCGGACAGCGTCTGCTGCAAACCGGTTTCGCGCTGGTCACGTTGCCGCACGAAGCGGCCTACAGCCTGGATGCGATCCTGCGCACACTCGGCCGTTTGCTGTTCACCCACAAACGCCTGTTGGAGTGGAATCCGTCCGGCGATCAGGAGCGCGTCAGCCGCAGCGATGTGACCGCAGCACTGCGCAGCATGGCGTTCGCGCCGGCATTGGCCATCGCCTGCGCCAGTTGGCTGGCGCTGATGAATCCGTCTGCGTTGCCGGTGGCCGGCCCGATTCTGTTGCTGTGGCTGCTCTCCCCCGCCATCGCCTGGTGGCTCAGCCTGCCGCTGCCCCGCCGCGAGGCGCGGCTGAACCGCGAACAGACGCGTTTTCTCGGTCGTATCGCGCGCAAGACCTGGGCTTATTTCGAGACCTTTGTCACCGCCGAAGACCATTGGTTGCCGCCGGACAACTATCAGGAATACCGCGCCGCCACGCTGGCGCATCGCACCTCGCCGACCAATATGGGGCTGGCCTTGCTGGCCAATCTGTCGGCGCACGATTTCGGCTACATCGCGGCCGGACAACTGATAGCGCGCACCGCCAACGCCCTGACCAGCATGGCCGGCCTGGAACGCCATCGCGGCCATTTCTACAACTGGTACGACACGCAAAGCCTGCGCCCGCTGCACCCGACCTACATCTCGACGGTGGATAGCGGCAATCTGGCCGGTCATCTGCTGACCCTGCGTCCCGGTTTACTGGCGTTGCTGGACCAGCCGATCCTGTCGCCGCGCAGCCTGGACGGTTTGCGCGACACGCTCGGCATCCTGACTGCGGCGGCGGGCGAGCCGACGCCGGCGACGCTGACGCAATTCCGCCTGGCGCTGGAATCTGCGCAGAACGTAGGGCGGAAAAGCGATAGCGCCTTCCGCCAACGCTCGGTGCATACGGCGGAAGGCGCCGGCAAGAACCCGCCGGCTTTTCCGCCCTACGAGATCACGCTGGTCGCGGCGCGGCAACTGTTCGACCGGCTGGCGAGATTCGCTTTGGCGATCGCCGACGAATTCGCCGATGAGCCGGCGAGCCAGGCGGACTGGTGGGCTGGGGCGCTGTCTCGGCAATGCCAGGCGGTACGCGATGAGTTGATCTTTCTCGCACCCTGGACCGGACTCGCGGAAGCCCCGGTCGGCCTGGGCGACTTTCACGAGATCGACGCCATCCCGACCTTGCGCGCCCTGGCCGGGCTGGAACTGGCCTGGGCGGCCCGGCTGGCGAGCCGGCAAGACGCCAGCGCCACACCCGAGCAGGCAAACTGGCTGGCCGCTTTCCAGCGCGACATCGCGCAGGGCAGCGCCCGCGCGCTGGAACGTATCGCGGCCATCGAACAGCTCGCGCTTCAGGCCGGCGAGCTGGCCAACATGGAATACGGCTTCCTCTACGACAAAGCGGCGCGGCAGCTTGCCATCGGTTACAGCGTCGATGAGCGCCGGCGCGACAGCAGCTTCTACGACCTGCTGGCCTCCGAAGCGCGGCTCGCCGTCTTCGTCGCCATCGCCCAGGGCCAGTTGCCGCAGGAGAGCTGGTTTGCGCTCGGGCGTCTGCTCACCCGCGCCGGCGGCGAGCCGATTCTGTTGTCGTGGAGCGGCTCGATGTTCGAGTACCTGATGCCGCAACTGGTGATGCCGACCTACGACCACACCTTGCTCGACCAGACCGCGCGCGCGGCGGTGGCGCGGCAGATCGAATACGGCCAGCAGATCGGCCTGCCCTGGGGCATGTCGGAATCCGGCTACAACACGGTCGATGCGCAGCTCAACTATCAGTACCGCGCCTTTGGCGTGCCCGGCCTGGGGCTGAAACGCGGTCTCGGCGAGGATCGGGTGGTCGCGCCCTATGCCACGGTGATGGCGCTGATGGTGGCGCCGGAAGCGGCCTGCCTGAATCTGCAACGGCTGTCCGCCGCCGGGGCGGAAGGCAGCTTCGGTTTTCATGAGGCGATCGACTACACGCCGTTGCGCCAGCGGCGTGGCGAAACGCACACGCTGGTGCGCTCTTACATGGTGCATCACCAGGGCATGAGCCTGCTGGCTCTGGCCTATCTGCTGCTGGACCGGCCGATGCAGAAACGCTTTGCCGCCGACCCGCTGTTGCAATCGGCGCTGTTGTTGTTGCAGGAACGCATTCCGCGCGCTTCGACGCTGTATGCCCATACCGCCGAACTGAGCGGAATCGAGGCCGGTGCGGGCAGCCCGGAAATGCCGATCCGCGTACTGAGCAACCCGGATACACCGACCCCGGAAGTGCAGTTGCTGTCGAATGGTCGCTATCACGTCATGCTGACCCATACCGGCGGCGGTTACAGCCGCTGGAACGATCTGGCGGTGACGCGCTGGCGAGAAGACAGCGTGCGCGATCCCTGGGGCACGTTCACCTATTTGCGTGACGTGGCAAGCGGCGCGACCTGGTCCACCGCGCACCAGCCGACGCTGCGACGTGCGGAACACTACGAAGCGATCTTCTCCGAAGGCCGCGCCGAATTCCGCCGGCATGATCAGAGCGATGATTTCGATTTCGAGACCCACACCGATATCGTGGTGTCGCCGGAAGACGACATCGAACTGCGCCGGGTCCGCATCACCAACCGTGGCGACACACCCCGCAGCATCGAAATCACCAGCTACGCCGAAGTAGTGCTGGCGACGCCCGCCGCCGATGCGCTGCATCCGGCGTTCAGCAATCTGTTCGTACAGAGCGAGATCGTCGAGTCGCGCCAGGCCATCCTGTGCACCCGCCGGCCGCGCTCACGCGAAGAGCGCTCGCCGTGGCTGTTCCATCTGATGTCGGTACACGATGCCGAGATTGATGCGCTGAGCTATGAAACCGACCGCGCCCGCTTCATCGGCCGTGGCCGCAGCAGCGCTTCGCCGCTGGCTTTGCAGGCGGCCGGCGCGTTGTCCGGCAGCCAGGGTTCGGTGCTCGACCCCATCGTCGCCATCCGCTGCCGCATCACGCTGGAACCCGAGCAATCGGCCAGCGTGGATCTGGTTTTCGGTATCGGCGACAGCCGCGAGATGGCGCTAAACCTCGTGGATAAATATCAGGATCGCCGCCTCGCCGACCGCGTCTTCGAACTGGCCTGGACCCACGCCCAGGTGCTGTTGCGCCAGATCAACGCCAACGAGGCCGATGCCCAGTTGTATGGCCGTCTGGCCAACGCGATTCTCTACGCGCAGGCCGAGCTGCGCGCCGACAGCAGCGTGCAGATGAAGAACCGGCGCGGCCAGTCCGGCCTCTGGGGCTATGCCATCTCCGGCGATCTGCCCATCGTGCTGCTGCACATCGGCGACCTGGCCAACATCGAACTGGTACGCCAGCTCATCCAGGCGCATGCCTACTGGCGGCTGAAGGGGCTGGTGGTCGATCTGGTGATCTGGAACGAGGACCGCGCCGGTTACCGGCAAGCGCTGCAAGACCAGATTCTCGGCCTGGTGGCGGTGGGTCTGGAAAGCCAGGTGATCGACCGGCCAGGCGGCATTTTCATCCGCTCGGCGGAACAGATTTCCGAAGAAGACCGCACGCTGTTCCAGACCGTCGCCCGCGTCATCCTGAGCGACAACCGGGGCACGCTGGCGGAACAACTCGACCGCGCCTTGCCGCCGGTGGTGCGCGTGCCGCGCTTGCCGTTGAAGCAGCCACGGCCTGAATTGCCCGCTGCCTTCGAACTGCCGCAACGCGAGCTGATCCTGGCCAACGGTCTCGGCGGCTTCACGCCGGATGGTCGCGAATACGTCATCACCACCACGCCGGATCAACTCACCCCGGCGCCGTGGGTCAATGTGCTGGCCAACCCGCAGTTCGGCAGCGTCATTTCGGAAAGCGGCCAGGCCTATACCTGGGGCGAGAACGCCCACGAATTCCGCCTCACCCCGTGGGAAAACGACCCGGTCACCGACGCCGGCGGCGAAGCGTTTTATCTGCGCGACGAGGAAACCGGCCAGTTCTGGTCGCCCACGCCCTTGCCCCGGCGCGGCGCGACGCCTTACGTCAGCCGGCATGGCTTCGGCTACAGCGTGTTCGAGCACACCGAAAGCGGCATCCAGTCCGAGTTATGGGTCTATGTCGCCACCGATGCGGCGGTGAAGTTTGCCGTGCTCAAGCTGCGCAACCTGTCCGGCCGCGCACGCCGTCTGTCCGCCACCGGTTATGTGGAATGGGTGCTGGGCGACCTGCGACCGAAGTCGGTCATGCACGTCGCCACCGAAGTCGATCCCTACAGCGGCGCGCTCTACGCCCGCAACGCCTACAACACCGAGTTCCCCAACCGCGTCGCCTTCTTCGATGTGGACGATGCACAGCGCACATTTACCTGCGACCGCGCCGAATTCATCGGCCGCAACGGCAGTCTGGCCAACCCGGCGGCGCTCGGCCGCACGCATCTTTCCGGCAAGCTGGGCAGCGGGCTGGACCCGTGCTGCGCGATTCAGGTCGGCTGCAATCTGGCCGACGGGCAGGCGCGCGAGATCGTGTTCCGCTTGGGCGTTGGTGGCATACCCGGTGGTGGTAAATCCGGTGGCGGCGTGGAAGGCGGGGAGGACGCCAATCGTCTGGTGCATCGTTTCCGCGGTAACGACGCCGCCCGCCGAGCGCTGGAAGCGGTCTGGCAGTTCTGGAACCACAGCCTGGGCGCGGTGCAGGTGGAAACGCCGGATGAATCGCTCAACGTGCTCACCAACGGCTGGCTGCTATACCAGACCATCGCCTGCCGCATGTGGGCGCGCAGCGGCTATTACCAGTCCGGCGGCGCATTCGGCTTCCGCGACCAGTTGCAGGACGCGATGGCGCTGGTACACAGCGAACCGCGCCTGCTGCGCGCGCAACTGCTGCTCTGCGCCAGCCGCCAATTCAGAGAGGGCGATGTGCAGCACTGGTGGCACCCGCCCGCCGGGCGCGGCGTGCGCACCCATTGTTCCGACGATTATCTGTGGCTGGCGCTGGCCACCAGCCGCTATGTGCTGAGCAGCGGCGACACCGGCGTGCTGGAGGAAGCGGTGCCGTTCCTGGACGGCCGCCCGCTCAATCCCGACGACGAGTCCTACTACGACTTGCCCGGCCGCGCCGAGGGCACGGAGAGCCTGTATCAACACTGCGTGCGCGCCATCCGGCACGGCATGCAGTTCGGCGAGCACGGTCTGCCGCTGATCGGCTCCGGCGACTGGAACGACGGCATGAACCGGGTCGGCGTGCACGGCAAAGGCGAAAGCGTCTGGCTGGGCTTCTTCCTGATCGAAGTGCTGCGCCAGTTCGGCGCCCTGGCGCAGCGCCATGACGACCCCGAGTTCGCCGAATATTGCTCGGCTGAAGGTGTGCGCCTGCGCGAGCAGATCGAACAACACGCCTGGGACGGCGCCTGGTACCGCCGCGCCTGGTTCGACGACGGCACCCCGCTGGGCGCCGCCAGCAACGCCGAATGTCAGATCGACTCCATCTCGCAAAGCTGGTCGGTGCTGTCCGGCGTGACCGATGCCGAGCGTTCCCGGCAAGCCATGCAAGCGGTGGACGAACGCCTGGTGCGGCGCGAAGCCGGTCTGGTGCAACTGCTCGACCCGCCGTTCGACCAGACTGACCTCGACCCCGGCTACATCAAGGGCTACGTGCCCGGCGTGCGCGAAAACGGCGGCCAGTACACCCACGCCGCCATCTGGGCCGCAATGGCCTTCGCAGCCCTTGGCGACAGCCGCCGCGCCTGGGAAATCACCACCCTGATCAACCCGGCCAACCACGCAAAATCGCACGCGGCCATCGCGACTTACAAGGTGGAGCCCTACGTCATGGCCGCCGACGTCTATGCCGTCGCCCCCCACACCGGACGCGGCGGCTGGACCTGGTACACCGGCTCCGCCGGCTGGATGTACCGGCTGATTCTGGAATCGCTGCTCGGGCTGCGGCTGGAAGTGGACAAGTTGCACGTCACGCCCTGCCTGCCGGCACACTGGCCGGGGTTCAAGGTGCATTACCGATATCGGGAAACGGTGTATCACATCACCGTCGAGCAGCCACCGGCCGGCGACGAAGGAAGGGTTGGCGTGACGAGCGTGATGGTCGACGGCGTGGAACAGGACAGCCAGACGATTCCCCTGCTGGACGACCATCGGGAGCACACGGTCACGGTGATGGTGAACGCGAAATAAAGGTCGTGCCCATGCGTTTCAGGGCGAGCAGCAACGCCTACTCGCCTTTATTCAGGGTGTTATGCCCTGAAAATCATCAACCACGGCGCCGGCGGCATCCAGGGGTGAGAGATTGAGCAGCTTATGCAATGCAAAACCACTGAAGGCACGGGAAAGCTGCTTAGCGGCTTGGGCAGCGGGTTGAACATTTCCAAGTAGCGGCGGCAGGAAAGGGACAAACCGTTCTTCCAGCACCTTCTTGAGAATCGTCATGTACTGGGGTGCAAGTGCTGCCATCACACCAACGCCCGTTCAACGCTGATCCAGGTCGTGACAAGCTGTTTCGTGCTCATGGCGTCTCGTCTTTGTCGTTCTTCTCGCCCAGCAGTCCGGTGGCATCACGTTCGTTCAGTTCCAGCTTGGGGGTGACCGTCTTGATACGCTTTTCCACTTCCTTGATGTGCTCGGCAGGCGGAATCTGCTCCGGCAAGGTGCCGCCGATACGCTTGATTGCGTCGCGCACTTCGCGGCCGACCTGCTCATGGGTCTGGATGGCCTGTGTCTGGTTGCGCACACCCTCCCGCGCCAACTTGTCACGGGTCTGGGTCATGCGGAACTGGTTGGCGGCCAGTTCGATGGCATTCATGCGGTCCATCAATTGTTCCTTGGCAGGGATGCCTTTTCTGGCTTTGATGGCGTCGTTACTCAGGCCATACAGTCCCTTGTAGCCGGCGTCATGAAACACCCCGAACATGCGGCTTTGCACGCCGGCCTGCTGGGCCGCGCCGGACAGTGCCTTGAACTCTTCGCTGGTTTGCTTGCGCAGTTCCAGCCGCTCCATGTCTGCGGCCAGTTGGTCGGACAGCTCCTGACGACGGGTCTGGATGGCGAAGTATTGCTGCGCCTGGGCAATCTCAGGCTTGCGGGGGTCGCCGTTCTGGGCGATGAGGTAGCAAGCGAAACGGGAGAGGTGGTAGTCCTCGACCTCGCGCGCACTGCCGGAACCTAGTCCGACCATTTTGCCGGCGCCGGCAAAATGGTTCTCGGACGGGTTTCCTGATTCGTTACAAGAGGTTATGGCGCGCTCGATGGCCTGCTCAAAACGCCGCCACTGACTGTAGCCGAGGAGCGGCTGCAGGGCGCGCGCGCTCCAATATTCGGCACCGTGCTCGTTGATCTGCTTCAGCCCCTCGAACGATTGCCCGGCAATGGAGACCTCACCCTTCTTGGCCATTACTTCAACTCCCATTCAATTGTGAACAGCGTTTCTTCTTGGATTTGCTGCTGAAGCTGCTGCTCCAGCTCGGTGATTAGATCATTCCGCTGGGCTTCGATGTCGTCTTGCCGATTGAACAGTTCACGACGCAGTTTGCTGCGCTTAGTCTCAAGCTCGCGTTGATGCTTTTGATGTGCGATCTTTTCTTCCAGCGTGGGTGAGATGACTGGCCCGTTTGCTCCAGCACTCGCCATCAGGAAGGGGCTTTGGCATTCCTGTTTGCCGCTTTGTTTAAGCAAAGCGTTGTAATTTTTGGCCTGCATCTCCTGACGCCACTGCTTGCGCAAATTGGCCGGGACGATGATCAGGATGCGCCGGCGGCGCTCCGCCCAGCGCTGGGAGATGACGAGGCCAGCTTCAATCGTTTTGCCGAGTCCAACTTCATCCGCGAGGATCACGCCATGCGAAAGCGGGTTCTTGCAGGCGAACAAGGCAGCTTCGACCTGATGCGGGTTGAGGTCGACCTGGGAGTCCACGAGCGTGGACGCCAACGATTCGACGGTGTCGCTCGCCGCGCGGCGGGTCAGCAGCCACGCGTAGTATTGGCTTTGGTATGGCGTGAGGTGCTGTTGCGCCAGATCGACGCGAACGAGGCCGATGCCCAGCTCTACCGCCATCTGGGCCGCAATGGCCTTCGCAGCCCTGGGCGACAGCCGCCGCGCCTGGGAAATCACCACCCTGATCAACCCGGCCAACCCGCCCTATGTACGCTGGCGTACAGATTTGATGTCCAAGTTTGCCTATGCTTGTAACTATCGGCGATGCGCCGAAGTCAGGTTCGCCTGAACAACCCATCGGAAGGAATCGTCATGAAATATTTGCTATTCGCAGCAGCACTGGCGTCCGTCACCGCTCCGGCGCTTGCCGCCGATGTCGGCGTATCGCTCAGCATCGGCCAGCCGGGTTTTTATGGCCACATCGACATCGGTGATTTTCCGCAGCCGCAAGTCATTTACCGCCGGCCCATTGCCGTCCAGCATGTCGCCTATGACCGTCCGCCGGTTTATCTGTACGTCCCCCAGAGCCACGCCAAAAACTGGCGCAAACACTGCCGCAAGTACAACGCCTGCAACGAACGGGTCTACTTCGTGCGGGAAGACTGGTACAGCCGTGAGTACGTCCCGCGTTACCAGGAACGTCATGGTGATCGCCGCGATGACCGGCGCGACGAGCGCCGAGATGATCGTCGCGATGGTCGCGGCAACGACCGCCACGACAACGGTCGCGGTCATGGCCCTAATCGCTGAACAACTGATCGCTGAGCAACTGATCGCTGAGCAACTGCCGGCACAAGAAAACGGCGCCAGACGGCGCCGTTTTCTTGTGCCGAATGCCGAGGCCTGGCCAGCAACAGACTCAATGACATCTCGCAACACAGAGCGAAATTGGGCGAGTTACAGGAACCCTGCGTATCACCACGAAAAGGCAACAACATGCGAGATCGCCCTCAATCAAGAGCAGAAGAGAAAGCCAATAGCCTCAGCCATGGCTTCGGCTTTCTG
>JAUYET010000117.1 GCA_030691265.1 Pseudomonadota bacterium | reverse complement strand
TTCGCGTACTTCATCCTTGAACAGTTCACGCAGCGGTTCCAGCAGTTTCAAGTGCATGTCATCGGGCAGGCCGCCGACGTTGTGGTGGCTCTTGATGGCATGCGCTTTCTTGGTCTTGGCGCCGGCGGATTCGATCACGTCCGGGTAGATGGTGCCCTGGGCCAGCCATTTGGCGTTGTCCAGCTTGGCGGATTCGCTCTGGAACACGGCGACGAACTCGCCACCGATGATTTTCCGTTTGCGCTCCGGGTCGGCGACGCCGGCCAGCTTGCCCATGAACTGCTCGGTGGCATCGACGTGAATGACCTTGACGCCGAGGTTCTTGGCGAAGGTGTCCATCACCTGCTCGGCTTCGTACAGGCGCAGCAAGCCGGTATCGACGAAGACGCAGGTCAGCTTGTCGCCGATGGCCTTGTGGATCAGCGCCGCCGCGACGGAAGAATCGACGCCGCCGGAGAGGCCGAGAATGACTTCGTCGGTGCCGACCGTAGCCTGGATCTTGGCGACCGCTTCGGAGATGTAGTCCGGCATGTTCCAGTCCTGGCCGCAGCCGCACAGCTCATGCACGAAGCGGCCGAGGAGGGCCTTGCCTTGCAGCGTGTGAGTGACTTCCGGGTGGAACTGCACACCGTAGAAACGACGCTCGTCGTCGGCCATGCCGGCGACCGGAGTGGCAGCGTTGTCGCAGATCACCTTGAAGCCGGGCGGCAGTTCGACGACGCGGTCGCCGTGGCTCATCCAGACATCCATCCAGGCCTTGCCATCGGGATCGACACGGTCCTGCACGTCGGCCAGCAGCTTCGAATGGCCGCGCGCGCGCAATTCGGCGTAACCGTATTCGTGGTGGCTGGCGGTTTCCACCTTGCCGCCCAGTTGTGCGGCCATGGTCTGCATGCCGTAACAGATGCCCAGCACCGGCACGCCCAGTTCGAACACCGCCTGCGGCGCGCGCGGCGTGTCGTCCTCGGTCACCGAAGACGGGCCGCCGGACAGAATCACCCCGGCAGGCGCGAAATCACGGATGAATTCTTCGGAAACGTCGTAGGGATGCAGCTCGCAGTAGACGTTGTGCTCACGCACCCGACGGGCGATGAGCTGGGTGTACTGGGAACCGAAGTCGAGGATGAGGATTTTGGCGTGCATGGTTTTTTCAGGCGGGGCGGCTCAAAAACAAAGGAGGCGAGGGTACGCGAGCTTACGTAACCCCCGCCTCCTTTACAGGGTGACGATCAAAC
>JAUYET010000054.1 GCA_030691265.1 Pseudomonadota bacterium | reverse complement strand
CAGAAAGCCGAAGCCATGGCTGAGGCTATTGGCTTTCTCTTCTGCTCTTGATTGAGGGCGATCTCGCATGTTGTTGCCTTTTCGTGGTGATACGCAGGGTTCCTGTAACTCGCCCAATTTCGCTCTGTGTTGCGAGATGTCTGTAGGTGCGAATTTATTCGCACTGAAGTCGTTGATTGTGCGAATAAATTCGCACCTACGAGCGCTTCAACTGCTGTTCTCAGGTTTATTGTCGCCCTTTGCCGCGTCTTGGCAGCCTGTCGGAATTGTTGAAGGACCGGCAGCAGCTTGTTTCCCGCCCATGCTCGCAAGGCGGTGCTCAGTTCGCGCTCAGTTCGATATCCAGGGCCGCCAGCCGCGCCGGGGTTCCCACATCTTCCCAGCGGCCGGCGAAATGCTCGCCAGTGACCCGGCCTTCGAGCATGGCAGCCTTCAGCAAGGGTGCGAGCTTGGCCTTGGCGCCGGATGCAATGCCGGCGAAGAGTTCCGGGCGATAGCAGCCGATGCCGGAGAAGGTGAACGCTTCGCTTCCCTCTCTGATAGAGCTACCAGCCAACCGACTAGGCTGCCCAAAGACGTCAGCCAAGTCTCCGGCTGCCCCGGCCCCTCTGATGAAGCCCCTACCCTTCGGTATCCCGCTTGCGGGAGAGGGGAGACAGGCAAGGCCATCGGCCAGAGCAAAGTCGCCATCCGGGTGATGCGGCGGATTGTCGACCAGCACCAGATGGGCGAGGTGATTCCGCTTGGTTGCCATGTCGGCCAGCACCGGCAGCAGGCGGGTGAAATCGAACTCGGCATAGACGTCGCCGTTGGTGACCAGAAACGGCTGATTTCCCAACAGATCGCTGGCGTTGGCGATGCCGCCGGCGGTTTCCAGCGGTTGCGGCTCACGCGAATACTGGATGCGCACGCCGAACGCTGCGCCGTCGCCGAGGAAGTCTTCGATCTGCTGGCCGAGGTGGGCGTGGTTGATGACCAGATCGACGAAGCCGGCTGCGCGCAGGCGTTCGAGCTGCCAGACGATGAGCGCTTTGCCGCCAGCTTGCAGCAAGGGTTTGGGCGTGTGGTCGGTGAGCGGGCGCATGCGCTCGCCCAGGCCGGCGGCCAGGATCATCGCCTTGTAGGGAGACGGCGCGGGCATCAGAACGTGTAGCCCGCGTCCATCGACTTGCCTTCGATCTCGTCCAGCAAACGCAGGAAGTCGCCGAGGCCGTTGTAGCGGGCGCAGGCTTTGCGCAGATAGTCCATCACCAGCGGCATGTCTTTCAGGTAACCGTCCTTGCCGTCGCGGTGGCACAGGCGGGCGAAGATGCCCAGCACCTTGATGTGGCGCTGTACGCCCATCCATTCGAAGTCGCGATAGAACGCGCCGAAGTCGGCCTGCACCGGCAGGCCGGCCTTGCTCGCCGCTTGCCAGTAACGCACCAGCCAGTCGAGCACGCGGTCTTCGTCCCAGCGGATGTAGGCGTCCTTGTAAATGGAAGCCAGGTCGTAGGTGATCGGGCCGTAAACGGCGTCCTGGAAGTCGAGTACGCCGGGATTGTCCGCATCGGTCAGCATCAGATTGCGCGAATGCCAGTCGCGATGCACATAGACCTGCGGCTGCGCCAGCGTGTTGGCGAGGATGTTGTTGAAGGTGGTGTCGAGCACGTTCTGCTGCTCGGTATCGAGGCCGATGCCGAGATGGCGGGCCAGATACCAGTCCGGGAACAAGCGCATTTCGCGCCGCAACAATTCGGCGTCGTAGGCCGGCAATTCGCCAGGTTGGCTGGCGCTTTGAATCTTGATCAAGGCGGTGTTGGCGTCGCGATAGAGGCGGTCCGCGTCGCCAGCGTCTTTTTCCAGCGCAGCCAGATAGGTGGTGTTGCCGAAGTCGGACAGCAGCAAAAAACCTTGCGCCAGATTCTCGGCCAGGATTTCCGGGGTATTGGCGCCGGCGCCGCGAAACAGGCGCGCCACGTGCAGGAAGGGCTTGCAGTCCTCGTGGCTGGGCGGGGCGTCCATGACGATGAAGCTGCCGGCTTCGGTGCTGGCGCGGAAGTAACGGCGAAAACTGGCGTCGGCGGATGCCGGTTGCAAATCGAGCAGGGGGGCGGGAAGAACCGTTCTTGCCCAGGCGGTCAGATGTTCGAGGCGTTCCAAAGCTATAATCCGGCAGTTAAAAAATCCGACAAATTCTAGCCCGGATGTTCCCGATATGCCGCCTGCCGTGACTCGCGCTGTTCCCTCCACTGTTCCCCCATTCGCGCGTCTGTTATTGCCCCTGTGTCTGACGGCGGCTTGTATGGAGGCGTCAGCAGACACGCCCCTCCAGCTCAAAAATGCGGAGGGCTTGTCGCCCGCCCGTCCTGCCGGCAAGCCGGTTTCCGGCCCTACTCACGTCGAAGCCGACCAGATCAGCGGCCACGATCAGCTTGAGCTGGTGGCCGATGGCAAGGTGGTCATGCGCAATTCGCGCGAGCAGCTGGAGGCCGATCAGCTGCGTTATGACCAGGCTTCCGATCTGGCCGAGGCGCGCGGCAATGTGGTGTTCACGCGCGGCGGCGATCGTCTCGAAGGCAGCGCCCTGAAACTGAAGCTGGAAGCCCGGCTTGGCGAGATGAAGGATGTGCACTTCCAGTTTGTCAGTGAGGATGGCAAACGGGTGCGTGGCGCGGCGGAAACCCTGACCTTCGCCGGCCCGGATGTTTATCGGATGAATGACGCTTCCTATACCTCCTGCCCGCCCGGCAATCAGGACTGGGCGCTGAAGATGGACGATCTCCGGCTCGATTACATCACCAGCCTGGGCTCGGCGCGGCATGTGCGGGTGGAATTCATGGACGTGCCGTTCCTGTACACGCCGTGGATGGACTTCGCACTGGATGACAAACGCAAGAGCGGCTTTCTGGCGCCGACCTATGGCGCATCGGATGCGCGCGGCCTGGAATTGCTGATGCCCTGGTACTGGAATATCGCGCCCAACCGTGATGCCACCATCACGCCGCGTTACATGTCCAGGCGCGGGCTGCAACTCGGCGGTGACTTCCGTTATCTGGAGTCCGGATATAGCGGCGAATTGCGTGGCGAAGTGTTGCCCGGCGATCAGGTCACCGACAGCAGCCGCTACCGTTATCTCTTGCGCCATCGGCAGCAATTCGATGCACGCTGGTCCGGCTGGCTGGAATACGAAAAGGTTTCCGATGACCGCTACTTCGCCGATCTTTCCAACTTGGTCAACCAGACTTCACAGGTCAATCTGCCGCGCCAGGCCAGCCTGAATTACAACGCAGGCTGGTGGCGGGCGAGCGGCATGGTGCAGAGTTTCCAGACCTTGCAGGATCCCGCTGCACCGATCGTCGAACCCTATCATCGCCTGCCGCAACTCACGTTGACCGCGGCGCGCGATGCGCTCTGGAGCGATAAGGCGGCGGCTGGAGGGGGAGGCGGGGGTGGAGGTGGAGGTGGAGGTGGAGGTGGAGGTGGAGGTGGAGGTGGAGGCGGGGGCGGGGGCGGCGCACGTTTCGATTTCAACGGTGAAATCGTCTACTTCGACCACCCCGGCAGCAGTCGCGTGCAGGGCGCGCGCCTGCATGCCAATCCCAGCCTGAGTTTCCCGATCAATACGCCGTTTTCGGTGGTGACGCCGCGTCTGGGCTGGTATCTCAGCCACTATGCCCTGGAGGAAACCACGCGCACCCTATCCGACAGCATGGCCCTGCCCGCCGCCGGCAGTTTCGTCGATACGACACGCAGCCTGCCCATGTTCAGCCTCGATTCGAGTCTGTTCCTGGAACGCGACTGGGGTTTTCGCGGCGACAACTACACCCAGACCCTGGAACCGCGCGCCTATTACGTCTACATCCCCTATCGCGACCAGACCCGCATCCCGGTTTTCGACAGCAGCAATCGCGATCTTTCGCTCGACCAGTTGTTCGCCGAGAACCAGTACATCGGCGTCGATCGCATCAATGACGCCGACCAGCTCACCCTGGCGGTGACCTCGCGTTTTCTGGAGTCGGGCAGCGGCGTCGAACGACTGCAAGTCACTCTGGGCCAGCGTTATTACTTCTCCGATCAGCAGGTCACGTTGCCGGGCCAGGTCGCGCGTGCCAGCAAATCGACCGAACTGCTTGCCCAGGTCAGCGGTCAGGTCAACGCCAAACTGCGTCTGAATGCCGGTGTTCAATACGATACCGGCGCGGGCAACTTGAGCAAGGCCAACCTCGGCGGTGGGTGGCGCGGCGGGCCGGGACGTTTGTTCAATGCCGACTACCGTTACACGCAGGACTCGCTGGAGCAGGTCGATCTGTCTTTCCAGTGGCCGCTGGCGCCCAAGTGGTACGGACTCGGTCGACTCAGCTACTCGATCAAGGATGTGCGCGTGGCGGAAGGCCTGGCCGGCTTCGAATACAACGCGGGCTGCTGGTCGCTGCGTGGCGTCGTACAACAACTGGCTACCACCGAGGCCACAGCAACCAGCGCCTTCTTCCTGCAACTCGAATTGCGCGGCCTGACCAAACTCGGCCCCAATCCGCTCGATGTCCTGAAACGGAGCATTACCGGTTATGCCCAAAGTAGCGAAATTCCTGAATGAGTCCCTGGCGGCTCTCCTGTTTGCGTGCGTCCTGCAAGGCGGCGCCATTGCCGCGCCACTGGAAATTGATCGCATCGTCGCGGTGGTGAACAACTCGGTCATTACCGAATTCGAGTTGAAAGCCCGCCTGGAACAGGCCTTGCGCCAGATCGCCGGCCAGAAAACGCCGCCGCCGCCGCGCCACTTGCTGGAAAAGCAATTGCTCGAACGCATGATTACCGAGAAGGTGTTGATGCAGATTGCGGAAGACACGAATCTTCGTTTTGAAGGCCTCACCCTCGATCGCGCCATCGCCCGCATCGCCCAGGGCAACAACCTGAGCCCGGAAGCCTTCCGCAAGGCGCTGGAGAGCGAAGGGACGAACTTCAACGCATTTCGCGAGCAGATCCGTACCGAGATGACCATCGCGCGGCTGAAGGAACGCGAGGTCGATAACAGGCTGGTGATCACCGAGGCGGAAATCGACAATTTCCTGGCCAACGCCTCGCAAATTACCAATCAGCAAGATGAATTCAAACTGGCCCACATCCTGGTGCTGACGCCGGAAGGCGCCAGCCCGGAGAAGCTGGCCGAACTCAAGGCCAAGGCCGAGAAAGCGCTGAGCGAACTCAAGGCCGGCGCCGATTTCGTCCAGGTTTCCGCCGCCTATTCCGACACCCAGAATGCGGTGCAGGGCGGCGTACTCGGCTGGCGCGGCGAAGGCCAGCTTCCCGGCCTGTATGCCAGCGCCCTGCGCGACATGAAGGCGGGTGACCTGTCGCCGGTGCTGAAGAGCGGCAACGGTTACCACATCCTCAAGTTGCTCGATAAGCGCGGCAAGAATGTGCAGACCGTGATCAAGCAAACGCATGCCCGCCACATTCTGGTCAAGACCAACGAAGTGGTCGGCGACAACGACGCCAGGACGCGCTTGCTGTTGCTCAAGGAACGCATCGAAAACGGCACCGATTTCGCCGAATTGGCCAAGCTGCATTCCGATGACCTTTCCGCCAGTCGCGGCGGCGACCTCAACTGGCTGAACCCGGGCGATACCGTGCCGGAGTTCGAACGCACGATGGACGCGCTGAAACCGAATGAGATATCCGCCCCGGCCCAGTCGCCCTTTGGCTGGCACCTGATTCAGGTGCTGGAACGGCGCGATCAGGATGTCACCCAAGAGCGCAAACGGCTGGATGCGCGCCGCGCCATTCGCGAGCGCAAATCGGAAGAAGCCTTCGACGACTGGGTGCGGCAAGCGCGTGATCGCGCTTATGTGGAGCACCGCCTGGAAGATTGAACTGTGTTTATCGGGTTTTCACACCCACCCACTAGATGTAGTGGCTCGTGATTTCGCGGCATGGCGCCGTAGCTGTAGGTTGGGCAAAGCGAAGCGTGCCCAACAGCGCGCCGGTTCGTTGGGCACGCTTCGCTTTGCCCAACCTACGACTGTTTCAAGGTTGATCAGCGCGGCGGTAGCGGCCACTTCGTATAGCGCAGCCGCGTCGCGCCCGCAGCGCTGCGCTCGATCCAGGCCAGATGCAGAGTTCCGGCAGCGTCCAGCGCGATGGCCGGATCGCTTTGCTGACCGGGGCCGGCCGCGGCCGGCAGCGTGAAGTTTTCGCTGTAACCCGCAGCGGTCAGCCGCGTCAGCCAGATATCCGGCGTGCCGTCGCGGTCGTCATCCCAGGCAATGACCAGCTCGCCAAGCGCATTGCCCGCCGCCGCGACATGCCATTGCGCGATGGCGTCGCCGAAGCTGTCCTGCGCTTTCCGATCCTTGCCGAAGCGCATGCCATCACTCAGGGCGGCGTAGACATCGTAGCCGGAGAGGAAGTCGCGTTTGTCCAGCCAGGCAGCCGCGACACGGTCGCCGAACGCCGCCAGCGCCGGACGCATTGCGCCGGTGCCGCGGCCGAGATTGCCTTGCGCCTTGCCGGTGGGGTTGCCGCTGACACGGGCTGGGGCGGACCAGGTTGTCGCGTCGTGGCCGGGGTTGCCGCTAAAACTGCTGAAAATCACGGTATGGCCGTGGCGGCGATCTTCCCAGGCCAGCAACAGACCCTGCGCGCCGCCGATGATGACGGGAAAGGTTTGATCGTCGGTTGCCGCAGCCATGTCGGCTGGGCGAACGGCGCCGACGCGCAACTGCTTGCCATCGATGCTCAATGGCGCATGCCAGACGCGCCGCCAGCGGCCATCGGGCGCGCTCCAGGCGGCATAAGCGCCAAACCTGGGATGCACGGCGACGTTGCCCTGTCCGCCGCTGTCTGCCAATTTTCTGACCGGCCCCGGCCCGGCGGCATCGGCGATGGCGGCATTGACACCGCCAGCGTCTTCCCAGATCAGCAAAAACCGCTCGCCATCGAGCGCGGCGATGGCCGGCTCGAAGCATTCGCCGTGGCCGAACGGGAACTCGCGAAATGCGTTTGCACCGCCGCCCTGCACGGCCAGATAACAGCCCGGCGCGCCGCTGCGGTTGTCTTCCCAGACCAGCGCCACGCTGGCGCCGGAGACTGCCAGATTGTTACGGCCGGAAGCATCGAGATGATGGAACACGCCGGGTTTGGCGGCGGCAATTTCGTTGACAGCATCGACGTTGACCACATCGGCGTTGACAGCATCGGCGTTGACAGCATCGGCGCTGACCACCGGCAGAGCCGCGCAAAAAATCACGCCGGCAAACCATGTGCGCGCCATGTTCATGGCTTGCTCGCGAGGAATTCGAGCAAGCTCTGCTTCAGATAATGGCCGCCGCGCACATAGCGGTCGTAATCCTTGAAATCGTCGACGGTCTTGAAGCCGGGAATCTTGGCGACGACCTTGCCTGCCGGCGTCATGAAGACGAACAACGGCGTCGCAAATGCGCCCAGGCGCGTGCCCAGTTCGCCTTCGGTCAGGCGTTCGCTGTTGGGCATGCGCAAGCGTTTGCCGCCTTCGGCATCGACGTAGATCAGCACGTAATTGTCGGAAAAAAGTTGTTGCAGACCGGGATCGGAAAACGTCTTGCGATTGACGTGATCGCACCAGGCGCAGCCGTAACGGCCGAAGTACAGCAGGATCGGTTTGTCCTCCGCCCTGGCGCGCGCCAGCCCGGCATCGTGGCCGACGAAGGGGTAATCCGGCGGCGGATCGGCGCGGGCGGTTGCGATGAAGAAGGCCGCTGCGAGCAGGCAGCGGGAGATGAAATGAATGCGATGCATCTGTCGTCTCCAGGTGTTTCGCGGGATATTCTTCCCGGCTTTGACAAAAAGGAACCGCACGCATGTACCAACCCGCCCGTATCGGCATCGTTTCGATCAGCGACCGCGCCAGCAGCGGCGTCTACGAAGACAAGGGTTTGCCGGCGCTGAAGGAATGGCTCGCGGCTGCCCTGCACAACCCGCTCGAATTCGTCGAACGCCTGATCCCGGACGAACAACCGGTCATCGAACAGAGCTTGATCGAGTTGGCCGCGCAATGCTGTTTGCTGCTCACCACCGGCGGCACCGGCCCGGCGCCGCGCGACGTCACCCCGGAAGCGACGCTGGCGGTGGCCGACAAGGTGTTGCCCGGTTTTGGCGAGGCGATGCGCGCGGTCAGCCTGAAATATGTGCCCACCGCGATCCTGTCGCGCCAGGTCGGCGTCGTGCGCGGTGGTTGCCTGATCCTCAATCTGCCCGGCCAGCCCAAGGCGATCAAGGAAACCCTGGATGGCGTCTTCGCCGCCGTGCCGTACTGCGTCGATCTGATCGGCGGGCCGTATCTGGAGACGCGCGAAGAGGTTGTCAAGGCATTCCGACCCAAGTCGGCGCAACGTCCTGCCGGCATGGCCGGATGACCCTCGCTGGTCAAATACGATTCAACCTAGAAACCTCAGTTGAACGCGCCCGAGTGTGCGGTTTTCGGGTCGGCTGGCAAGGCGCGACGACGCGCGGGGTCGTTTCCCGCAAGGAGGAGCAACGCAGCCAGACGGCCCGAAAACCGTGCAATCGGGCGCGTAGCGGCATCACCCGCTCGGTGAGCGCCATCGGAGGGGCTAACGCCAGCATCCATGCGGCATCA
>JAUYET010000108.1 GCA_030691265.1 Pseudomonadota bacterium | reverse complement strand
GATAGTCGAAGAAGTTGACAAGAATTGTCTGGTATTGAGGTCGCCATGGTAAATAACCTTAAATATCAATGGATTACGAGCGAATTCTACCACAACATATGCGGAATTTGCGTGGATGGGGGGCTTAAGTTGAGAGGATTGCATAGGATGAGCCTGGCTGAGATAGGGACATATTCAGGTTGAATTAACTTAATCAGGGATTACTTTGTTGCATGGAGATGAGAAATGAAAAGAAGGATTGTGGCATTGTCCGTTTTTATAGCGGCATTGAGTGGGTGCACAGCAGTCGTTACGCGAGAACAGATTAATTTGGCGCTGGATAACTCCAAAAAATGCCCTGAAAATTCAAGATTGGGCTATTGTGTTAGAGATAGCTTTGATAGATATGCCCCTAATTGGCCTGAAGTGCCTAGAGCAAAATTTCTCGCTGTATTGTTTGATTATTTGAATGCGGCAGGAAAAAGGCTTGAGGATGGTGTTTGGACTAGAAGACAGTCTGAGGACGAAATTAAAACGTTTATTATTGCTTGGCAGCAAGCTGTAGTAGGTGAAAATAGAATGGGTTCAGAGCAGGCATGGCAAGACTTAAATGATAGAATGAAAAAATCTCTGGACAGCCACTTACCCCGGAGAAATGGGGTCAGACACGATTAAGGAATGCCGTTATGGTGTCTCAAATTAAAGGGGCCAGGCTCGCATTTCTTGTCTTCCCCATTCAAGCCATCAAGCGTGACTCCGGTCCGTTTTAACCCAAAACAGTGACTTGCCTCACCTTGAAACACAACGTATAAACAAGGCGTATATACGTTCAAAGGGGAAACACCATGCTCCATGCCCGCGTCTTTCAATCCGGCAACAGTCAGGCCGTGCGTTTGCCCAAGGAATTCCGCCTGGATGTCGATCAGGTGGAAATCTTCCGCCGGGGTGATGAAATCGTCCTGCGCCCGGTTTCTGAAAATGCGGCCGCTGTTTTCGATGCACTCGCGGACTTGCCAGCCGATTTCCTGGCCGAGGGCCGCCTGGACGCCCCGCCGCAGGAAAGGGAATCGCTCTGATGGCAGTGCGCTACCTGCTCGATACCAATATTTGCATTTACATCGCCAAGCACTCCCCGCCTGTCGTGCGTGAGCGTTTCACCCGCCATGCGGCGAATGAACTGGCGATGTCGGTGATTACCTATGGTGAACTTTGCTTCGGTTTTGAGAAAAGCCAGGCCCGCGAACACGCGCTGGAAAGCATCCAACGCCTGCAAACCCGGATCGAGATTTACCCGCTGCCACTCAGCGCGGGCGAGCATTACGGCGAGATTCGAGCCCTCCTGCAAAAGTCGGGGCAACCTATCGGCAACAACGATCTCTGGATTGCCGCCCATGCGCGCGCCGAGAACTGGATACTGGTCACCAACAACGAGTCCGAATTCCGCCGCGTTCCCGGCTTGCAGGTCGAGAACTGGGTAAATGGGTAGTCGCTTCAACGCGCCCTATTCGGGTTCGACGAGATAACAGCGGATGAGGCAAGATATTTGTGTAGCACTCAAGTACTACACTGCGTCGCAACTCAGGAGGCCATATGTCCACCACCACCATACGATTGCCGGACGACTTGAAGGCACGCATCGCCAGCGCTGCGCAACGTGCCGGTGTCTCGTCGCATAACTTCATCCTGCAAGCGCTCGCGGAGAAAACCGATCAGGAAGAGCGGCGCGCCGAACTCGATGCACTGGCCGATAGCCGCTACGCCCAGATTCTGGCAAGCGGACAGACCATTGTGTGGGAAGACATGCGTAGCTACCTGATGCAACGCGCGTCAGGCCAGCAAGCCGCGCGGCCCCAAGCCGGGAAATCCGAGCGCTGAACGTGGCACGTATCGAACTGGCCCCAGAGGTCGGGGAAGACCTCGACCGCATCATCGACCATCTGACACGCCATGAGGGCGCCGACATCCCCGCGCGCATCCGGGAAATCATCCAGGCCATTGATGTTTTACAACATAGCCCGCTGATCGGTCGGCCCGTGGCGGCAGGCAAACGGGAATGGGTCATTGGCCGCCGCTCGCATGGTTACGTGGCCCTGTACCGCCATATTGCCGAGATCGACACGGTTTTTGTGCTGGCTGTGAAAGGCCAGCGGGAAGCGGGTTATGCGTAACCCACAGGTAAACCCACAGATTTCGGTGGCCTGAGAGGCTGTGAAAAATTCAAATCCGACCTTAAAACTGGCCGTCCTTCCCGCGCAAGCGGGAATCTAGGTTGTATATCTGATTGATTTAAAAGGCAGTTAGCCCTACGAACTAGATTCCCGCCTGCGCGGGAAGGACGGTTTTTCCGGGCTGCGGCAATTTTTCACAGCCTCTGAGAGGCATCCGACTCGCGTCGCCGCATAGTTTCAATATATTAACTATTAACATTGACGCCGCCAGCAAGCCCGCTATAAATTCAAAAATGTGAAACTTAATACAGGGTTGGGCTGGTTTTTGGCTATACCATCAAAATGATGAAACTATGCGAAAAGTAAAAGCATCTCCGCCTGCGGACTCCTACGAAGTCAGAACCCTGGAATCCCTCGGACAGATTGTCCGGCATCGGCGCACCACTAGCGCCTTACGCCTTGATGACGCCGCTGCCCTATGTGGCTTGGCCGCCGGTTCCTTGTCCAACCTGGAGAACGGGAAGCGGGCCATCTCAGCCGACAAGCTGTTGAAAATCCTCGACGGACTTGGTCTCGCGATGCTCATCGTCCCGCGTGAAGAGGCCGCGAACCTGCCGCCCATCCTGAACGCGGAGCGCTTGCCGTGACCCACACCTTGGGCGTCTTTGACGGACAGGCCCGGGTCGGCAAGGTCGAATTCGAGCCGATGACCGAAACCTTCAGCTTCCACTACGCGGAAGCCTGGAAAACCTCGCCGCAAGCGTACCCCCTGTCGCCCGTCTTCCCGCTCAACGCCACCCCGGACGGGTTCGGCAGCATCCGGCGGTTCATCGAGAACCTGCTGCCGGAAGGCCGGGTGCTGGATATCGTCGCCTCGAGCCAACACATCGCCAAGAACAACATCTTTGGGCTCATCCGGGAAATCGGCAAGGAAACCACGGGGGCTCTGTCCTTCCTGCCGGAAGACACGCTCCCCGCCAGGGACGACTCCCCGCTCAGAGCGATCCCGTACGATGAACTTCGACAGCGCCTCGCCGAACGCGAAACCATCCCGCTCTCTGCCTGGGACGGCAGGGTCCGGCTGTCCATCGCGGGCTATCAGGACAAGCTGGCCGTCTACATGCAGGACGACAAACTGTTTCTCTCAAACGACCGCTACGCCTCCACCCACATTCTGAAACCGGAGCCTCTCGACGAACGGATGGCCGGACTGGTGGTCAACGAACATTTCTGCATGCAGCTCGCAGGACACATGAAGCTGCCCGTCGCCAAGGTCGCCATCCAGCGCTTGCCTGCCCCGGTGCTGGTAGTTGAACGATTCGACCGCAAGCGCATCGCCAACGGCGTGTGCCGCGTTCATACCCTGGATGCCTGCCAAGCCCTTGACCTGCCGGTCAGCTACAAGTACGAGCGTAATTTCGGCTCTGGCCGGGATGTCCGGCAGATCCGGGACGGCGTCAGCTTCAAGCGCCTGTTCTCGATTACTCGGTTCACTCCCAAGAAGGCTGTCGCCCAACTGGGCCTGCTGCGATGGGCCCTGCTCCAGTATGTTCTCGGTAACGCGGACGCCCACGGCAAGAACATCTCTTTCTACAGCCGGCGGGAAGGCTTGGAACTCGCCCCGTTCTACGATCTGGTGAGCGTTGTGCAATTCCCCGGCGTCACCCACGAACTGGCCATGGCCTTCGGCGATGAATTCGACCTCGATGCCATCCGCCCCTTCGACTTCGCCGACTTTGCCGTGCAAACCAGCATCCCCCGCACGCTCTTGGCCCGCGAAATGGCCAGGATGGCAAAAGACGTGGAAGCGGCGGCCGAGAAACAGGCTGCCTCTCCGGAGTACCTACCCTCGGAACAGGCCCAAGTCGCTCGTCTGCGAGACTTCGTGAAGTCGCAGGCCAAGTCGCTCCGGCTCGCCGCCAAGCCCATGCTTGCCATCCCGGAAGATGAGCTGCACTCTTAAGAAACACCATGCAACCCATTGATTCCGTAGGGTGGATAAGCGAAGCGCATCCACCATTGCCGCCGTCAAGGTGGATGCGCTTCGCTTATCCACCCTACCGTGTTTCTTCGGCGCGATTTGCGGCGTTGGGCCGATTACTTCGCTAACCCCTTTATATGCGTAAACCCACAAAGCCGTCGCAATGCCAGCTACGCCGACGCCTGAATTCGCCGCAGACAGGCATCGGCCAGCGAGGCGGCCCGTTCCTGGCTCGCCGCTTCGGCATAGCAGCGCAGTTCCGGGGCGTTGCCGGAGGGGCGCAGGTGGACGATTTCGCCGTTGCCGAGGGTGATGCGTAAACCGTCGGTCTGGTCGATGCCGGCCGGCTCCATGCCTAGCAGCCTGTCGGACTTTGGAATCGTCGGCTGCAAATCAGCCGCGACGGTCCAGTTTTCACCGGCTTCTTGCCCCATAGCTGGGCTATGCGGCTGCAAATCCGGCAAAAACTGGCCTCGTCGGGGCCGATTCTCGCTATCGACGACCAAAGTCCGACAGGCTGCCAGGGGCGATAGGAAGTCGCGCAGGATCGCCGCCGAGCCGGCCAGGTCTTGCAGCAACTGGCGGCTTTTCTCGCTGGCGAAGTTCTGGATGCGGTCGCTGGCGGTGTAGCGCGGCGGCAGGCTGGCGGGCAGTTGCGAGACGGGAATGCCCTGTTCGCGCGCCATCGCCAGCAAGGCGAGGATGGGCAGCACGGCATCCCGGGTCGGCAGCGGTTGCAGGCTGCGACCGTCTTTTTCGAGTTGCGAACCGACCAGAAAGCCGCCGTTGGCTTCGAAGCCGACCACGCGCCGGGCGCCGGCGGCGATCATTTTTTCCATGCCCTCGATGACGAAGGGGGAGCCGATGCGGGTGCGTTCAACGCGCGCGAAAACGCCGCATTTCTCCAGCCCGGTGTTGCTGCTCACCGGGGTGGCGACGGCTTCCGCGCCGAGATGCTGCGCGCACAGAATGCCGACCACATCGCCGCGCAGATAGTTGCCTTGTTCGTCGCCAAGCAAGGGCCGGTCGGCGTCGCCATCGGTGGAGAGGATGGCATCGAAGTGATGTTCCGCGGCCCAGCGGCGCGCCTGCTGAATGTCCGCCTCGGCGACCGCTTCGGTGTCGATCGGCACGAACTGGTCGGTGCGACCGAGAGAAATGACCTGCGCGCCGAGGCCTTCCAGGATGTCGCGCAGCAGATCGCGGGCGACGCTGGAATGTTCGTAGAAGCCCAGACGCATGCCGGCCAGCACGTTGCGCGGGAAGAAATTCAGGTAGCGGTCGATGTACAACCGACGCGCTTGCGGGTTGGCGGCCGGCAAGGGAGCGAGCCGAATCTCGCCGGGCAGCGCGACCGATGCAGCGGCGATGCCGGCTTCGTCCGTCTTGGTGATTTCGCCGCTGGCGCGATAGAACTTGATGCCGTTGCGGTCGAACGGAATGTGGCTGCCGGTGACCATGATCGCGGGAATGCCCTGTTCCTGAGCGTGAAAGGCCAGCGCGGGCGTCGGCAGTACGCCGCAGAAGTCCGCTGCAAAACCGGCCTGCCGGATGGCCGCCGCGCAGGCGGCCGCGATGGCCGGGCTGCTGGGGCGCAAATCCATGCCCAGGGCCACGCGGCTGCCGGCCGGCGCAGCGATGACCTGTAAAAAAGCCGCGGTGTAGGCAAAGCAGACTTCGGCGGATAACTCCGCCACCAGGCCGCGCGCGCCGCTGGTGCCGAAGCGGACGCCGCTGGCGTCCATCAGGTGCTGGATGCTGACTGCGTGGGGGGCGGAATCGGTCATGTGCGTAACTCAAAACGAAAGTGAGGATATTTTTGCGAACGTAACAGCAACAGTACGCATTGCGCCACCCTCAATGACCGGCGCGGCAACGAGATTTCCTGCCGTGGCCGGAAGGGCGAGCCGTAGAATTTGCCTGCCGCCTCAACCGTCCCGCCGCTCACCTTGTCCTCGCATCCGCCGCTCATCGACCAACTCCTGCGCCGCACGCCGCTGGTGCCGGTCACGCAAATCCTGATCGCCGCCAATTTGTTGATTTTCGTGCTGATGCTGGGCTATGGCGCCGGGCTTCTGCATACCTCGAACAGCGTGCAACTGACCTGGGGCGCGAATTTCGGCCCCGCCACCAAAGATGGCGAGTGGTGGCGCCTGGGTAGCGCGCTGTTTCTGCATTTCGGGCTGTTGCATCTGGCGATGAACATGCTCTCGCTGTGGGATGGCGGCCGCCTGGTGGAGCGCATGTACGGGTCCGGGCGTTTTCTGCTGATCTATTTTTGCAGCGGCCTCAGCGGCAATCTGCTGTCGCTCATCGCACAGGGCGATCAGGCGGTTTCCGGCGGCGCATCGGGCGCGATTTTTGGCGTCTATGGCGCGTTGATGGTCTTCCTCTGGCGCGAACGCAGCCGCCTCCACCCGTCCGAATTCAAGCGGCTGTTCTGGGGCGCGATCGGCTTCTCGATCGTCACCATCGCGCTCGGCCTGCAAGTCACCGGCATCGACAACGCCGCCCACATCGGCGGTCTGCTGGCCGGCATCCTGGCCGGCGCGGCGCTGCCGCGTCCAGAGGCAAGCGCCTCGGCCGGACGCAGCCGCTGGCTTGCCGCCGGAGGCCTGACCTTGAGCCTGGCGCTGCTGATCGCCAACATTCCCGCGCCGCGTTATCGCTGGAGCGAGGAGGTGCTGGCACGCGGCGAAATCAGCGAGTTCCTCGGCGTAGACGCTCGCATCAGCGCGCGCTGGGACGCCATCCTCGGCAGCGCGCGCGACAAAAATGCCACCTTCGACGCCTTGGCCGGGCGTATCGAAAGCGAAGTCAGCAGCCCGTATGCGCAAAGCTTCGAACAACTGGCCAAGCTGCATCTCAGCGCCGCCGCGCCCTCCGCCGCCGCGCTGGAAAAACTGCGCACCTATGCCGAAGTGCGCCGCGATGCCTCACGCGCTCTGGTCCAGGGCCTGCGTGCGAAAGACCCCGAGCGGATTCGGGAAGCGCTCGAATTGGCAAAGACCCCGCAACTGGCGGGCAAGAAAAATTCGGCGACATCGCCGTCGCCCTGAACCGTTCCAGAAAGCACCCATGTCGAAACTCCTCCTGCTGGTCGATGGCTCGTCCTACCTCTACCGCGCCTTCCACGCCCTGCCCGACCTGCGCAACCCGGAAGGCCAGCCCACCGGCGCGATGTACGGCGTCATCAACATGCTCAAGCGCCTGCGCAAGGACTACCCGAGCGCCTATGCCGCCTGCGTGTTCGACGCCAAGGGCAAGACCTTCCGCGACGACTGGTATCCGGAATACAAGGCGCAGCGCCCATCCATGCCGGATGACCTGGCCAGCCAGATTGCGCCGCTGCACGCGGCGGTGCGGGCGCTGGGCTGGCCGCTGTTGATGGTCGACGGCGTCGAGGCGGACGACGTGATCGGCACCCTGACCCGACAGGCCGAGGCAGCCGGCATGCAGGCGGTGGTGTCCACCGGCGACAAGGATCTGGCGCAACTGGTGACGCCGCATGTGCGCCTGATCAACACGATGACCAACGAGCTGCTCGACGAAGCCGGCGTGCTGGCCAAGTTCGGCGTGCCGCCGACGCGCATCGTCGATTACCTGACGTTGGTCGGCGACGCGGTGGACAACGTGCCCGGCGTGGCCAAAGTGGGGCCGAAAACCGCGGTCAAATGGCTGGCCGAATACGGCGATCTTGACGCGCTGATCGCGCGTGCCGGCGAGGTCAAGGGCGCGGTCGGCGAAAACCTGCGGCAGGCGCTGGACTGGCTGCCGATGGGGCGCAAGCTGATTACGGTGAAGACGGATGTGGTGCTGGATTTGCATCCGAATGATCTGGGTTGGGGCGAGGAAGACCGCGAAAAGCTGGCCGAGCTGTTTTCGAAATACGGCTTTCGGACGTGGTTGCGGGAGGTTTCACTCCCCTCCCCCGCAAGCGGGGGAGGGGCTGGGGGAGAGGGAGACTTGGCTGGCAGCTCCAACAGAGCGGGGCAGTCGAGCCTGGCTTTGACGACAACCCACCCTCTCCCCAACCCTCCCCCAGAGGGGGAGGGGGCAACCCCGCGCCATTACGAAACCCTCCTCGACGATGCCAGCCTGACTCGCTGGCTGGACAAGCTCGCCAACGCAGACCTGATCTGCATCGACACCGAAACCACCAGCCTCGAACCGATGCGGGCGAAGCTGGTCGGCATCTCGTTCAGCATCACGCCCGGCGAAGCCGCTTACCTGCCGCTGGCGCATCACTACGCCGGTGCGCCGGCGCAGTTGCCACTCGATGCCACGCTGGCGCGGCTGAAACCGCTGCTGGAAGACGCCAATAAAGCCAAAGTCGGCCAGAACCTGAAATACGACTGGCATGTGTTGATGAATCACGGCGTCAACCTGCAAGGCATCGCGCACGACACGCTGTTGCAAAGCTATGTGCTGGAAGCGCACGAACGCCACGACATGGATACGCTGGCGGCGCGGCATCTGGGCGAAAAAACCATCAAGTACGAGGAAGTCTGCGGCAAGGGCGCCGGTCAGATCGGCTTCGATCAGGTCGCGGTCGAACACGCCAGCGCCTACGCCGCCGAGGACGCGGACATCACGCTGCGCCTGCACCTGGCCATGCACCCGGCGCTGGTGGCGGAGCCGAATCTGGAGTCGATTTACCGCGATATCGAAATGCCGCTGCTGCCGATCCTGGCGAAGATTGAGCGCACCGGCGTCAAGCTGGATGCCGACCTGCTGCGCGCGCATTCCGGCACGCTGGCGCTGGAGATGATGCAACTGGAAGCCCGTGCGCATCAGGCCGCCGGCCAGCCGTTCAACCTGAATTCGCCGAAGCAACTGGGCGAGATTCTGTTCAACCAGCTCGGCCTGAAGCCGAAGAAAAAAACCCCGGGCGGCGCGCCTTCCACCAACGAGGACGCGCTGCAGGAACTCGCGCTCGACCACCCATTGCCGAAGCTGATCCTCGATTACCGTGGCCTGGCCAAGCTGAAATCCACCTACACCGACAAGCTGCCGGGCATGGTCAATCCGCGCACCGGCCGCGTCCACACCACCTATTCGCAGGCCGTGGCGGTGACCGGGCGGCTGTCGTCCAACGACCCGAATCTGCAGAACATCCCGGTGCGCAGCATGGAAGGCCGCAAGATCCGCGAGGCGTTCATCGCCGAGCCGGGTTGCGTCATCGTCTCCGCCGACTACTCGCAGATCGAGTTGCGCATCATGGCCCACCTGTCCGGCGACGCCAGCCTGCTGAAAGCCTTCGCCATGGATGCCGACATCCACGCCGCCACCGCCGCCGAAGTGCAGGGCGTGGCGCTGGAGTCGGTGACGCCGGACATGCGGCGGATGGCGAAGGCAGTGAACTTCGGCCTGATCTACGGCATGTCCGCCTTCGGCCTGGCCGCGCAGCTCAACGTCGAACGTAA
Organism: Pseudomonadota bacterium; assembly: GCA_030691265.1. Classification (GTDB taxonomy): domain Bacteria; phylum Pseudomonadota; class Gammaproteobacteria; order Burkholderiales; family Thiobacillaceae; genus PFJX01. Next base: position 533 of record JAUYET010000108.1, on the reverse strand, counting down.
TGTCGCGCAGGCTTACATCGACCGCTATTTCGCCCGTTATCCCGGCGTGCTGGACTACATGAATCGCACCCGCGAGCAGGCCAAAACCGATGGTTACGTGGAAACCCTGTTCGGTCGCCGCCTCTACCTGCCGGAAATCCGCAGCAACGGCCCGCGCCGCCAGGGCGCCGAACGCGCCGCGATCAACGCACCGATGCAGGGCACGGCGGCCGACCTGATCAAGCTGGCGATGATCGCCGTGCAGGGTTGGCTGGACGAGACCGGTCTGCAATCGAAACTGATCATGCAGGTGCATGACGAACTGGTGCTGGAAGTGCCGACGGCCGAACTGGAAGTCGTGCGCGTCGGCCTGCCGGAAAAGATGTGCGGCGTGGCGCAGTTGAATGTGCCGTTGAAGGCGGAAGTGGGCGTCGGCGCGAACTGGGAGGCGGCACACTGAACGAAGCGGTGCGCGCGGCGCACCCGACCGGGTTGCCGGTTATGGTGCGCCCCGCGCCCCGCGTCGTGGAGGGTGCCGCCGCCCAGTTCGCGGC
>JAUYET010000101.1 GCA_030691265.1 Pseudomonadota bacterium | reverse complement strand
ACGTTAGCGCCCACTAATATTCTGGCCATGCAAAAGTTAATTTCATCGCCCCTTGTTTCGCCGCTTTTCGCCGCATGGCGCGCAGTTTTTTTACTGTCAATGCGCCAGTGTTCCGCGCTTGGCCTTCGTTGTTTTTCTGTTGTCCCGCATCAAGCCTCGCAATTCCTGCGCTCATGCCTTGTTGTATTGTTCCGCGTTGTTTCGCACTATGAAAACCATTTCAATCTCAGTATGCCACTGCTAACAAACGGTTCAAGCAGACCGCGGGCCGGCGGCGTTTGGTCTTTGCCGGCGCTTTGCGCCGCGGCCGCTTAACCTGGACGTTATGCGTCTCCGTCAGAAGTGATCCACCAATATCACTTCATCCGCCGAAAGTTGCCCACCTCTCGGCCACGGCTCCCGGGTGCCCTTGCCAATGGCTACGAACATCGCGATGGCGTGCCCTTCTGGCAATCGGATCAATTTTGCAACCTCATCGAAATCCGATAAATCCATTGGGCATGAATCGTACCCCGTTGCCTTGGCGGCGAGCATCAAGGTCTGGGCGGCAATGCCACATGACCGCATCGCTTCATCGCGCTGCGCCTGTGGCCGCTCACCGTAATACTCTCCGATAGCAGTTACGACGCCTTCCCGAACGTCATCCGGGGCATTTTTCCAATAGCGGCTGGGGTTTTTCTCCCATGCTTGAAGGTCGGCGCATATGATCACCAACAATGACGCATCCGTGATTTGCGGCTGCATCCACGAAACTGCACGGATGGTCTCGCGCAACTCCGGGTTGCGTACAAGAACGAACCGCCAGTGCTGGATATTGAATGCTGTCGGGGACAGCAGAGTCAACGACAGGAGTTCTTCAATTTCACGGTCTGTCATCGTGTGGTTGGCGTCAAATTGCTTGATCGCACGCCTTGTTTCGATCGCGGTTCTTACATCCATTTTTATCTCCAGGTTGTTTGTGCGCATGGCCCGTTGCCAGAAGTCATACTATCGAAGCGGTTCTGATTATGTAAGAATGCACATTCTTGTCATATAGTTACACTTTGTATACTGTGAGGGTGCATGCGACACAAGCGTTACGACTGCGATTTCGGATGCCCGGTTGAAGCCTGCGTCGAGGTCGTCGGTGGCAAATGGAAGGGGGTCATCCTGTTTCATTTGTTGGGCGGAACAAAACGATTCAATGAGCTACAGCGGTTGATGCCTGCGGTAACGCAGAGAATGCTTACCCGGCAGCTACGGGAACTGGAGGCCGATCAGATCGTGGCACGCAAGGTGTATCCAGAAGTCCCGCCAAAAGTTGAATACTCGCTTACAGAGTTCGGCAAGACGCTGGCACCGGTGTTAAAAACACTTCAGGGCTGGGGCGTGAAGTATCTGGAACAAATCACCCAAATCAGAAAGGAGCGTGCATAACATGGCGCTCCAGTGGGACGCTGCGCGATAAAGCCGCGCAACGCCCCTGAGCTTTACGTTAGCGCCCATTTATTTTATGACCATGCAAAAGTCGAGATCATCGCCCCTTGTTTCGCAGCCTTTCTCCGCCTGGCGCACTGCTTTTCTGCTGTCATTGCGTCAGTGTTCCGCGCTTGGTCTTCGTTGTTTCTCTGTTGCCTCGCATCAAGCCGCGCAATTCTTTCGCTCATGTTCTGTTGTATTGTT
>JAUYET010000050.1 GCA_030691265.1 Pseudomonadota bacterium | reverse complement strand
GGTAAGCGGCAACCTGCCGTCCGCGGACGGGAAATACAGTCTGTATTGCGCGGTGATCGTGAAACAGGTCGATGCCAAGACCCTGAGCAAGGTCGGCATCAACGAACTGCTGCGCGGCATCTGAGTCTGAGGCCAACGAGTTGCTGGAGGAATCCGGCGTCTGATGCTCCGCTCTCTAGCCGCATGAACAGTTGGCAGGTTCGTAGGTTGGGCAAAGCGAAGCGTGCCCAACGAACCGACGCGATGTTGGGCACGCTTCGCTTTGCCCAACCTACGGCGCTGATCGGGGATGCCAACGCGTTGTTGGAGGAATCCGGCATCTGATGCTCCGCTCTCTAGCCGCATGAACAGTTGGCAGGTTCGTAGGTTGGGCAAAGCGAAGCGTGCCCAACGAACCGGCGCGCTGTTGGGCACGCTTCGCTTTGCCCAACCTACGGGTGGTTGTTTCACGTTAATGAAATTCCGCCAGCAGCATCGCCTCCCGTTCCCGTTTGATATTGACGCGCTGCTTGCTGGCGTTGCTCAGGCGCGGATTCGTCTTCATGTGCAATCCGACCCGCTCTACCCCGCCACGCGGCACCTGCGCCATCGGCTGGGTGGCGATACCCTGGCCGGCAATCTGGGTTGCCGCGATAAACAAGAACACTGCGAGTTGTTCCGAGTACATGGCCTGCCTCCAATCATCGTTGACCGGCACACGCCGGATGATTGAAGGCTAGGGACGGACTTGATCCGGCGTTAGCAACCGGGTCGCAACCCAGACGGCCAACCTGGCAGGCCAACCGGGTTGGTGTCGCGCCGCGCTTTGGCACACTATCCTGAACTCACACTGCCACGGAGGACACGCCATGCCGTTTCTACAAGAACAATGGAACACCCACGGCCGCCAGCTCAGCCCGCTGCGCCGCTACAGCAGCCAGCGCGAATTCGAAGCCGACTGGGTGGGGGCGCTGCGGCGGCGCTACAGCCTGTCGCAGGAAGCCCTGGCGGTGCTGGCCAATGTCTCCGTCACCACGGTGCAGAACTGGGAAAACCCGCAAAGCCACAAAAGCATCGCGCCGCACAACCAGGACCGATTGCGCGATATCGAACGCGAGTTGTGGATCAAATCGCACGTCACCCTGCTGGAGCCCTGCCCGCCTTTCCTGCGCGCGCTGTATGACTTGCTGGGTTCCAACAAGGACGCCAGCGCGCAAGGACTGGCTGAATATCTGATCGGCGCCATGCCCGAACAAGACCCGGAACGCCCGCGCCTGCTGCACTGGGCCGGCCTCGCGCACAGCATCGCCGACCCGGCATCGAACAAGGCGCGCGAATACCAGAATGCCGCGCTGCGTTCATTGGGCCAGGCGCGTAATCCATTGGCAGCGGCGATAGAAAACGAAATCCTCGGCAGCCAGTTCGAAGACCTGCTGACTCAAGCGCCCGGCCCGGAGCGCCAGGAAAAAGGCCGCCATCTGCTCGCCGCCTGCGAACGCCTGTTCCAGCGCGACCATCAGGCTGCATACAAATGGAATGCGCTGGAAGTGGCCTGCCGCACGCCGCTGCCGGCGGCGACGCAATACGACCTGCTCGGCGAGTTGAACCAGTTGCTGGGTGAAAACGCGGTGCGCCGGAAGATACAGTCCGACGACGCTTACGAGGCGCTACGCGTGACCTGCGCTGCATCGGCCGCACTGAATTGAGGAGGGCGACATGAAAAACCGCGTGAAAACCCACCTCAAATACGCAATCGCGGGCTTGGCCTTGCTGTCCAGCCTAAGCCTGACAAGCACGGTGCGGGCGGAAAACAGCGCGCCGCAAGCCAGCGTGCAAGCTGAAAAGATCGTAATCGGGCCGCTGGCCTGGCAACGAGTCGGTGCGCCGATCAGTCTGGAAGGGTGAAGGAGGCGTCTCCTTCACACCCCGAGTTGAAGCGCCGTTGGGCACGCTTCGCTTTGCCCAACCTACGTCACTACGACGACGGCTGGCACCCCTGTAGGTCGGCAATCCTTTGCCGACAACCCTGCTCGCGGCGGAGGTTCGCCGCCCATTTCTGAAAAGGCAGTTTGAGTGTGGAGGCGGCAAGGGATTGCCGCCCTACGACGTCTCCTTCACACCCCGAGTACCGTAGGTTGGGCAAAGCGAAGCGTGCCCAACATCGCACCGGTTCGTTGGGCACGCTTCGCTTTGCCCAACCTACGTCTGACATCAAAGCCCCAGAAACGCCTCGAATTCCGCCAGGGGGACCGGCTGGCTGAATAGAAATCCCTGGTAGGTGGTGCAGCCGTATTGATCGAGGCGTTCCAGTTGCGCTTCGGTTTCGACGCCTTCGGCGATGACATTGAGCCCCAGCGTGTGCCCCATGGTGATGATGGTCTGCACGATCGCCGCGTCGTTGGGGTCGGTCGCCAGGTCGAAGACGAAGGAGCGGTCGATCTTCAACTGCTCCAGCGGCAGGCGCTTGAGGTAGGACAGCGAGGAGTAACCGGTGCCGAAATCATCCATCGAGAAGCCGATGCCCAGCGCTTTCAGCGCCTGCATCTTGGCAATGGTTTCAGCCACGTTGTCGATCACCAGGCTTTCGGTCAGTTCGAGCTTCAGGCGGGTCGGATCGATGCCGGTTTCGGCCAGCACTTGCTGTACCTCGGCGACGAAGCCCGGCTGACGGAACTGGCGTGCGCTGACGTTGACCGCCAGGCGCAGATCGCGGCTGGCGGCATGGCCGGACCAGGCCTTGATCTGCTTGCAAACGGTTTCCAGCACCCAACGGCCGATGGGCAGAATCAGGCCGGATTCCTCCGCCAGCGGGATGAACTGGCCCGGCATGACCAACCCGCGTTGCGGATGCGTCCAGCGCAACAAGACTTCGGCGCCGATGATGTGGCGTGCACTGTCGACCTGCGCCTGGTAGTAGAGCTGCAACTGTCCAAGTTTCAGGGCCAGGCGCAGATCGGCCTCCAGCGCACTGCGCTCATCGAGTGCGGATTGCATGGCCGGGTCGAAGAAACGCAGGCAGTTACGCCCGGCGCCCTTGGCCTGGTAGAGCGCCAGATCGGCCTGTTTCAGCAGCGTTTCCACCGACTCGTCGTGGCCGAAGAACAGGGTGATGCCGACGCTGACCGTGCAGTGAAACTCGCGGCCGTCGAGGTCGTAGGGCAGGCCCACGGCCTCACGCACTTTCTCGCCCACCGCCTTGGCCTGATGCGCCGCCTCCTCGGCAACCTCGCTCATGTCTTCCAGCACCACCACAAACTCGTCGCCGCCCAGGCGCGAGATGGTGTCGCCCAGACGCGAGATGGTGTCGCCCTCGCGCACCCCGGTTTGCAGGCGTTGCGCTATTTCGCTCAGCAACAGATCGCCGACCGCGTGGCCACGGGTGTCGTTGAGCATCTTGAAGTTGTCCAGATCGAGAAACAGCACTGCCCCGTGGCAGCCGCTGCGTGTGCTGCTGGCCAGGGCCTGGCCGAGGCGGTCGAGCAGCAGGCGGCGGTTGGGCAAGTGGGTAAGCGGATCGTAATAGGCCAGGCGGTGAATCTCGGCCTGGGCTTCCTGATTCTTGGTGATCTCGGAAAAAGTGCCGACGTAATGCGTCGTGTCCCCGTCAGACGTCTTGACGGCGGAAATGGTCAGCCATTCGGCGAAAATCTTGCCGTTCTTGCGCCGGTTCCACACCTCGCCCTGCCAGTAGCCCACCTCTCTCAGGGTCTGCCACATCTGGTCATAGAACGTTTTGTCGTGACGCCCGGAGCGCAGCAGGATCGGGGTATGGCCGATAGCCTCGTCGGCGCGGTAGCCGGTCAGGCGGGTGAAGGCATGGTTGACGCGGACGATGACGCTGTGGGAATCGGTGACCATCATGCCTTCCTGCGACTCGAAGGCGATGGCGGCGATGCGCAGTTCCTCTTCGGCGTGGCGGCGCTCGCTGATGTCGGTCAGGGCAATGCGCACCCTGGGTAGCGGGTCGCCAACCGCGCGGCACAGGCAGTCCAGGCGGGCGTAGAAGCGAGACCCATCCGCGCGCTGCATGGCCAGTTCACAAATTTGCCGGTCGCCGCGCAGCAGCACGCACATGAGTTGATGGTGCCAATGATCGCTGGCTTCGGGGGTGACAAAGCGCGTGAAATGGCGCCGCAGCAGTTTCGCGCGGTCCACCCCCAGCAGCGCGGCGCCGGTGAGGTTTGCTTCGACGATCAGGCCGGTATCGGTGAGGGTGAGGTAGCCGACCGGCGCGAAATCGTAAAGATCGACATAACGGTCGCGGGATTCCTCCAGGGCGGACTGGGCGCGCCGCAACTCCTCGTTCTGCATCTCCAGTTCGATCTGGTGCACCTGGAGTTCGTGCAGGAGTTCTTCGGCGGGACGGGTGGACGCCGGTGTCCGGGCATCGGAGAGCCGCGCCTCGGCGGCGGAGCGCAGGGAGGGGGATTGGGGCGGTTTTGTGCTCATTGCGGCAACCGTTCAGTTGGTGGGGTTGTGTTGGGCGCTACGTTCGGGCAAGCCGCAGCGGATTTCGTGGGCGGGATGTTGGGCACGCTGCGCTTTGCCCAACCTACGTCCAACCGATCCACAGCGGATTTCGTAGGTTGGGCAAAGCGCAGCGTGCCCAACACCGCCGCACCCAACCCACAGCGGATTTCGTTGGTTGGGCAACGCGCAGCGTGCCCAACACCGCCGCA
>JAUYET010000087.1 GCA_030691265.1 Pseudomonadota bacterium | reverse complement strand
GCCCAACCTACGGGGTAGCTCAAGTCACGGTGAATATTGGGCTTCCTGGCGTCAGCCCAACCTACGCGCTGGATCGCCGCATTTGTATGGATACCCCACTAAATTTATCCGTCAACCGAGGTATTCAGTCGATGCCCTTGCCCCGGTAAATCTCCGCTATCGCCCGCTGTTTGCCGACCAGCAATGCGCGCCACTGGTAGCGGCGCAAAAACTTGCGAAACGCTTTGTCCGCGTAGCGCGGTTTGCCTTGCAAGGCGCTGCGCGTCCAGCCCCAGAACATGGCCAGGCTGCCGAGGAGGTAGGGCTTTTCGGTGATGCGGTTGGCCGCATTCGCCAGCATGTAGATGAAGCCGGTACCCATGAAATATTGGCCGTAGCCGTGGCGCATGCGGCCCGTGTAGATGTTCTGCTGACTCGATCCCATCGGGCGCAGATGCACGAAGCGCAACGCCGGCGCGTCCCAACTGCATGCGATCCAGCCCAACATGCGGCAGCGATGGCAGTCGATGCCATCCCACATGACCTCGCGCACAAAGCCGCCGATTTCCTGGAAACGATCCACCCGATAAAACTTGGAAGCGCCGATGGAGGTTTCATCGCCATGCCGCTCGTGAACCAGGCCTTCCGGTGTTTCGATGTAGGCCTTGCCGCTGCAGGTGGCGATACGCGGATCGGCCGCCATGCGCTGCATCAAGGTCTCGAAATAGCGCGGCGGCAGACGCAGGTCCAGATCCAGTTTGCAGAGGTAGTCGTAGGCGTCCGGATCGATACTTTCGTAGCCGGCATAGAAGGCATCGATCACGCCGGAGCCGACCGCGCGGCGCCCGCGGTCGGCCCGCGTGACGATGGTTATCCAGTCGTGCCGGGCGGCATATTCGGCGAGGATATTGGGCGTTTCGTCCGTCGAGCCGTCGTCGATGATGACCCATCGGGTCGGCTGGATGGACTGGGCGATCACCGACTCCAGGGTCTGGCGCATGTAGGCCGCCTCGTTGCGGCAGGGCGAAATCAGGACATAACGGTGGTTCATGTTGGGTCGCTTCCGGTCGATCAGTGTTGCCCGCATCGGGCGCCAGCGTTGGCGCGCGAATTGTGGCGGCGGCCTGTTACTGGCGTGTGGCAAGGGCCCGTGTGGCAAGCCCCATGTGGCCGATCAGTCGATCCAGATTGGCCGGCTGGCCGAATTCGCGTTCGACATGCGTCCGCGCCGCCGCGCTCAACGCGTCGCGCAGTTCAGTCGATCCCAGCAGTTGGTCGATCCGGGCCGCGAGATCGGCGGGGTTTCCCGGCTCCGCCAGCAGCCCCGTTTTGGCGTCCACCACCAACTCGGGGATGCCGGAGAGGCGGGTGGAAATCACCGGCACGGATTGGGACATCGCCTCCATCAGCACCACCGGGATGCCGTCCATGTCGCCATTGGCGTCCTGCTTGCAAGCCAGCACGAAGGCGTCCAGGCCGTGCATCCATTCCCGCACCTGGTGATGCGCCAGGCTGCCGACGAACTGCACCGTCCCGGTCAGGCCCGATTCTTCGACCAGGCGTTCCAGTTCGCCACGCAGCGGCCCATCCCCGGCGATGCTCAGCTCGATCCGGTACGGCTTGTCCCGCAATGCCGCCAGCGCCCGGATCAGCACGTCCATGCCCTTTTTTTCCACCAGCCGGCCCAGGCTGCCGATGCGGTAGATTTCCCGTCGCGCGGCGACAGGCAGGGTCGGGCGGGCGGCGAAACTGACGCCGCAGCGCACGATGGCCAGTTTCTCCGCGGGCACGCCCACGCTTTTCAGGTAGGCGATGTTGTGTGCGGAAATCGTCAGCATCTTCACCGCCCGTTCCGCCTTGCGCCGCAACAGCAGCCCGCGCTCGAAGATGTCGTTGGCGTGGGCCATGATCGTGAAGGGCACGCCGGACAGGGCGGCGGCGTACATGGCGATCTGGGTCGGCACGTGGGCGAAGTGCACGTGCAGATGTGTGCATTGCTCTTGTTTGAGAAGCTCGGCCAGCCGCACGGCAACCAGGAACTGGTAGGCGAGTTTCCAGCTGGCGGGGCGCAGGGGGCCGCATTCGACGATATCCGCGCGCAGCCAGCCCAAGGCTTTCCATGCCCCCGATTGGAACGGCAATCTGATCAATCCGGCCAGTAGCTGCTTCGCCCTGGAGCCCTGATACAGATAGCGCACCCGGCTGGCGAGCTCGGCCTGATTCTCGGCGGGCTGGTGGGGACGATGCACGGAGACCGGGATGACGGTGACGCCGCGCCGCGCCAGGCCGAGCATTTCCTCGTAGACGAAGGTGGCCGACAGGGCGGGAATCTCGGGCGCCAGGTAGGCGATGATCTGCCGGGGCGAGGCAGCATTCATCCTGAAAACCTCATCATCCTGGAAGCCTCGGTTGACGGATAAATTCATTACGATTCAATGTGTTGCGAGATATCTGTAGGTGCGAATTCATTCGCACAGAAGTCGTTGATTGTGCGAATAAATTCGCACCTACGAGCGCCTCGACTGAGGTTTCTGGGTTCATCCTGGGTTCATCCTGTTGCCCTTGCCTGCTGTCTCTTCGCGAGCCGCTTGCCGTAGGCCATCCACTTGTGCTCGAAATGAAAGGTGGACAGGTGCGCCAGGGCAAACAGCGCGGCGAACAACAGCGGCCGCTTGGCATATTTATCCCAGCCCTCGCCGCTGCCCAGCCAGGTGTGCGCCAACAGGGGATGGATGACGTAAAGCGCGTAGGAAACGGCGGCAATGTAGAACAGCACCCGGTTGTCCTGCGCGCCGGCCATCCGCGTCCCGTTGTTGAACAGGGTCGAGCCGACCAGGATGGCCGCCAGATAGGGGCGCGGGTAATTCATGAAACCGCTTTCCGGATGGCAGGACACGATCAACAGAATCAGCACGAGCAATGGATTCACCCGGCGCAGAAATTCCCGCGGCCACGCGCCCAGCTTGTTGTTGTAGATCAGGGCCAGGATGCTGCCGGCGAGGATTTCATCGACCCGGTAATAGGTGTTGATGGCGATGTGGACCTCGTTCGTGACCCGATACAGGGTGAAGGCGAGGCAGAGCAGGGGAATCAACAGCAGCCCCCGTTGCCTCAGCAGCGCGACCAGCAGCGCGATGCCGAGGTAGAACTGCACCTCGACGCACAGGCTCCAGATATGGCTGGTGACCGGTCCCAATTGCATGGGGGGCCAGTTGGCATAAAAGAACAAGTGCGCCAGCCAGGATTGCGTGCCGGCCTGGGTGGACAGCAAGGCGATGGCGATATAAAGCCAGGCCAGGGGCACGATCCGGAAAAGACGCCGGATCAAAAAATCGACGACATTGGCATGGTTGGTCAGGAAATGGGCGATGAGAAAACCGGACAGGGTGAAGAACAGGGCCATGCCCAGCGGCCCCGAGGTGGAGTTGAGCTGCCATGCCTTGGGCCCGAGCGGCAGCAGGTGCGTGGCCAGCACCAGCAGGATGCTGATGCCGCGCCAGCCGTCGAGGACCTGGAATCGTTTGCCTTGCATGCTCAGCCGGCCTGGCCACGGGCTGCATGGCGGGTGCAGGCGTGCCTGATCTGCACCGCCAATTCGTCCAGGAACTGATACCTCCGGCGATAGCTCGCGCGTTTCTTGGAGGGGATATCCGCAACATCCCTGTACCTGACCACGGCCTGAATTTCAAAGAAGCCATTGCCCAGGTCGGCGCCGTCGTGTTCGAGCCAGACTTCGTCAAAATTTTGCAGCACCTTGTCCTTCTTGCTATCCCCGAAATAAGCGCTGTTGTGTTGCCGCGCCGTGCCGGAAATCGCCCAGATTCGGTGGACGTCGATGGCCTCGCAGAACAGCTTCAGGGCCACCATCATCAGGTCTCGCGGACGCAGGCCATGCAGGGTCTGGGTCATCTGCCGATACATCTCCATGGCATTTTCCTGATTGGATCCCTGTAGCGTGCCCAGGTAAGCCACGCGCTCACCGCCTTCGATCCCCAGGGTGAAGGCGGCGGAGTAGAGCCGCTGATCGCCATGGAAAATATTCAGCACGCTTTCGCCCTCGCGCAGGAACCAGATCGCCTTGTCCAGGACCAGGCGCAGGCCCATGTATTGCTCGTCGAGGCGGAGCAACTCGATGTCGTGATTTACGCCCTGGGCCAGGATGGCGGCATGGCCATCCAGCAGACGATAGTGTCCGTCGATCGCCGCCAGACGGCGGTCGCGCGGCCAATCCTTGTGGATATAGGGCCAATACAGGGCGCCTTGCACCAACGGAAATCGCTCCAGGGCGGCGGCCAGAGGGGCGTTCGTGGCGATCCCCCCGAACCAGCCCCGGAATTCCTGCAGCGACCCCACCCCGGTCCCGAACAGAACCAGGCGTTTTTTCCAGTTGCGTAACGTCGGCTCGGGGTACATCAATCTCCCCAGGTCATACAGCCGCGGCAAGACATCCAAGGCGTTCATATCGGATCTCGCCGGTGCTCGCGTGCAATCGGCTTGACCACGGCGGGCACGCCCACCGCCATGCAGTGATCCGGAACATCCGTCAACACAACGGCATTGGCGCCGATCAATACATGGTCGCCGATGGTGACCGGGCCGAGTATCTTCGCGCCCGCGCCGATATCCACATGGCCGCCTATCCTCGGCACGCCTTGCCTGCCGCGGTCTCCGATGGTCACCTGCTGAAGGATCAGGCAATTGGGCCCGATACTCGCATCTTGATGAATCACCACGCCATTCGGATGCGGCAGCCGCAAACCGCCACCGATGTTCACGTTGATGGGAATGGCCGTACCTGTCACGACACTCCAGAAGCGGTACCGCAGCACAGCCCATTTTCGCAAGACGACACGCCATGGATAGCGCGAGCCGGCATGGCGTTGATACGACCGCATGCTCGCAAGCAAGGCACGCGAGGGGTCCCAGGTAAATCGCGTCCCGTGCTCGCGCGACCAGTCGGGCAGCGTCGCGGAAACCTCGGACCAGCGGGATTCAAATTCCGAATTCATGTTCTCTCACCGTAGGTATGGCCAGCGTCATTTGTATTCGATCAGGCGCGCCTTCACGCCCGTCAGGTGGTGGTAGCGGAACTTGATCTGCCCGGCCGCCTCCGGGAACTTGCCCAGCACGATGAATGCCGCCCGCAGGAGTCTCTCCCGCAACGGGCGGCCGCCGCCCAGGCTCAGGCGCATGATCTGTAGCGGGTAGAGGGCGAGCAGCGACATTCCCCACGGCCCCGCCAACGCGATGGCCGCGAGGATCGCCAAGGGCAGCGCGATGCCCCAGATCCAGGCGCGGCGCGACTCCCGAATCCGGTGCCGCTCCGGTGCGTCGCCGTGCAGAAACGCCCCTTCGGCGTAGGCATAGCCGGCGCGCACGCTGCGCTGCCACCACTGGCCGAAACGGGTCATGGCCGCGTCGTGCAGGGCCATCTCGTCCGCCAGGCGCCAGATCTTCCAGCCTCGGGCGCGCAGCCGCACGCACAGTTCCGGCTCCTCGCCGGCGATGAGGTCCGGGCGGTAGCCGCGCGCCTGCTCGAAGGCTTCTGTCCGGGCCAGGGCGATGCCGCCGCAGGCTCTGGCCTCGCCGGCCGGGGCATCCCATTCGATGTCGCACAGCAGGTTGTAGATCGTCCGCTCCGGGTGGCGCTCGCGCAGTCGGCCGCAGACCATGGCGACGTCGGGGTGGCTGTCCAGCCAGGCGGCGGCGGTCTCCAGCCAGCCGGGGGTCATCTCGCAATCGCCGTCGACGAACTGGACATGGGCCAGATCCGGCGCCCGCTGCTCAAGCAGGCGCTCGAAGCCGGCATTGCGGGCGCGCGCGGCGGTGAAGGGCGTGCCCATGTCGAGTTCCACCACTTCCGCGCCCAGGCTCCGGGCGAGCGCAACGGAAGCGTCCGTCGAGCCGGAATCCACGTAAACCACGCTTCGCTCCGGCCCCGCCAGCGATTTCAGGCAGCGCCCCAGGCGTTCGCCTTCGTTGCGCCCGATCACCACGACGCCGACGCTCATGAGCGACCCCCGGCCCGTCCGCGCGCCAGGGCGCGCAGATCGCCCCAGAGCAGATCGAACATGAACCACTGGGGATCGTTGGTCTGGCGTTGCGCGCCCAGGCGCAGTCCGCGCCGCAGCAGGAACAGCAGGCGGCCGGCCGCCCAGAGCGCATCGGCCGCGACCAGGCCGGCGATGCTGTGTTGCTTGATGAAGAAACGGCGGCGCGAGTCGTACCAATAGCCGGCGCGTCTTTTCGCCCGCGCGCCGATGCCGGTGGCGGCGCCTTCGAGATGCATCACGCGCGACTTGGGCACATACCAGACCGACCAGCCGGCCTGCCTGGCCCGGCAGCAGAAATCGATCTCTTCGAAATAGAGGAAATAGCCTTCGTCCATCGGGCCGATCTGTTCCAGCACCTCCCGACGCAACATCAGACTCGCCCCGGAAACCCAGTCGCAGGCATGGGCCTCGCTACGCGCCGGCGGCGAGACCGCATGGCGAGCCAGCAGCCGGGTCAGCACGCCGAGGCGAGCGCCGGCATCGAGCTCGCTCAGCGGTGAGGGGGTGCGGTGGGCGGAACACTCGACCCCGCCCTCGGCGTTTTCCAGCAGGCTGCCGGCGATGCCAGCGCGGGGATGCGCCGCCATGAACGCCACCAGGGCCTTGATCGCGCCCGGCCGGGCGACGGTGTCCGGGTTGAGCAGCAGCACCTGGTCAACCCGTTCGGGCGCGGCGAGGGCGGCGCGGATGCCGGTGTTGTTGCCGAAGGCGAAGCCGCCGTTGCGCTCGAGCGGCATGACTTCCGCCCAGCCGGACCAGCCTTCGCGCGCGATGGCCGCGGACAATTTCTCGACCGAGCCGTCACCCGAGGCGTTGTCCACCACCACGACGCGGCCGCCGCCCAAGTCGCCGATCTGCGGGGCCAGCGAGCGCAGGCAGTCCACAGCCAGGTCGGCGGTGCGGTAATTGACGATGACTATCCAGGTGCGGCCCATCGGAGTCTTCAGTTCGCGCGCTTGATCGGATGGATGACCGGCGAACTCAGGCGGCGCGCTTGCAGACCGTCAGCTCATCGCTTTCGGACAGGCTGAAAGCGAGCGGCGCGATGGCGTTCATGAAGATTTCCCGGCATTCGTCGCTGTGCAGTTCGATGACCAGGTTATCGACCTTGTCGATCCAGCGCTCGAAGTTGGCAGCGAAGACCACGGCTTCCGCGCCTTCGATATCCACCTTGAGGATGGAGATGCGGTCGTAGCCGGAACGGCTGAGCAGCGTGCCGATGTCGATGGCCGTCATCATGGCCGGCTCGCCCTCGCGCGCTTCCCTGACTGTGCGCGACCACTCCTTGCCGTCGCCGAAGGTCGCTTCCGACAGGACCAGGCCGGCGGGATGCGACCACACCCCGGAGCAGATGGTCTCGCAGCGATCCCCATAGGGCGCCACGTTGTCCTTCAGGAGCGCGAAGTTATGGGGATCGGGTTCGACGGCGATGACCCGGGCTTGTTTGAACCGGCTCAGGAAATAGCTGGACGAGTAGCCGACATTGGCGCCGCAATCGATGATCAGGCCCACATCCGCGACATCGTCCAGGCAGCGGTATTCGCGCCCCACGAAGATCTGGTCGAACACGTCGAGGTCGCTGGTATTGGGCCGGCATTTGACGGGGAACTTCGCATCCTTGCTGAGCAGGACATAAGGCTTGTCCAGCCGGGTGTACTTTTTGCGCAGTCCCTGCAAGAGATAGACGATCCCGGGCAGCGCCCCCAGGGACAGGGATTTGCCATATCTTTGCAGCCGATATTCCGTTGTTGTCAGCATCGTGATTCCGCTCATTCGTCCAGCTTCAATCCAGGATGGAGGTCCGCCTAGCCCGGAGATTGAATGAATTTGCGTGATGATCGCGCAGGCCATTGTTTGCAATGGGAATCTTGCGAAGGAGCGGCGTAGTTATTCATACGCCCGACTGAGCAAGACTTTCCAGTGCAGGCAAGGGACCAGCGAGGGCGCGCGAGTATTCATGCAATATCCGGGCTAGTAGCGGACCTTGAAGCGGCGAAAAGATACAGCGGCACTGTTACAGGTAGTGTTTGATCAGCTCCGAGCGGTGGCGGAACACGGCCTCGTCATTGAAGTGTTTCCCCGCGTGCGCGGCGGCGCGTATCGCGGCCGCCAGTTTTTCCCGCTCCCCGGCAAGTGTGGCGACGATGCCGGCGAGAGCGGTCGTATCGCCTATCGGGCAGAGCATCCAGCTTTCCTCGGCCGCGACGATCTCCGCCACATAGCTGCTTTGGTAGCCGACCACCGGCATGGCGGAGATCAATGCCTCCAGGATGATGCGAGGCGACTCGGGCGTGATGTGGGTGAACAACAGCACATGGCATGAGCGCAGGAAGGCGAGCACCTCCTGCCGGTCGGAGACGAAACCCAGCAATTTCACGCGCCCGGCCATGCCATGCCGTTCGATGAAGCGCCGCATCTCCTCCAGCAGCTCGCCATCCCCGAGCCAGGCGGCCTCGTAAGTCACGCCTATGTCATCGAGACGGGCAAGGGCGTCGAGCCAGTCCAGCGGCGCCTTCATCACGTTGGCGCGGCCGGCATAACCGATTTTCAGCGGCACGCCCGGGTCCAGGCTCAGACGGATTTTTTCCGCCAGCAACGCATCCGGAATCTGGTCCGCCGCCTTGGTGTGGATATCGTGGGTCAGGAAGGCGTGGCGGGGGTAAGCGGAATAGGCGTGGTAGGTCTCCGCGCCATGGAACAGCCCCAGCTCGGCTTGCCGGATGATGTGGCGCTCGTAGTGCTGCATCAGCCAGGCATGCAGCAGGGACAGGTATTTTCTGATCGGCGGTTTCCTGGCCGAGGTGATCCGGACCACTTCCGCTTCCACCCGGTCCGTCCACACGGAGTAGCGTCGCTGCATGCGGGCAGCCTGCAGCGCGGCCACGCTCCCCCAGTCGCCGACGATGCCGCCGATGGCGAACTGGAGGTGATCGCAGTGGCGGATGTGCTCGGCCAGCAATCGGCTTGTCGTCCCATAGTTCGCCAGGAAGGCGCCGATCGAGCGCGCCCAGGGCAGCTCCACCAGACGGATGCGCTCCTTGTGCGCCAGGGTTTGCGCGGAGACCCAATTCCAGGATGACCGCTTCGCAACCTCCGCCTCGGGCATGACCGGACAGGCCACCACCACCTGATCGAAGTTGTCCGCCCACCGGTCCAGACCGTT
Organism: Pseudomonadota bacterium; assembly: GCA_030691265.1. Lineage (GTDB taxonomy): Bacteria > Pseudomonadota > Gammaproteobacteria > Burkholderiales > Thiobacillaceae > PFJX01. The sequence continues at coordinate 13,009 of JAUYET010000087.1, read as the reverse complement.
TGCGGCTTGCGACTCGAGGTAGATTTCCCCGTCGAGTCGCCGGAACGGGACGGGAAGGACCAATAGGATGTCAGTCATGATATGGACGGTTGATTCCGCTACAGCCCCAGCAACTGTCTGAGGCCGATCCCCAACAGATAGGCCAGAGGGAAAATGGCCAGCAGCCACAATTCAAGCACCATGTGCAGCATGCCGAGCCGCTGCATGAACCACCAGGAAAGCAGGACATTCGGAATGAACGACAGGGCGATTGCCCAGATCGCCCCTTCCAGGCCCGCAAGATGAAATGCGAGGGGAATCATGATGACCAGCGCGACGCCTTGCGTGGCGGTCAGGATGGAAATCCAGCGCACATGGCCCAGCGCGAGCAGGCATTGGTCCACGGTTCTGAACCCGACGCCCAGCAAGGACAGCGACAGGATTTTCAACATCCAGCCCGCCTCGGTGTAGCGGTCGTCGTAGAGCAACCGGACCAGCAGATCGCCGGAGGAGAACAGCAGACCCGCCGTCGCATAGGCCGCCAGGTCGATGTATTGCCTGACCCGGTAATAGACCGCCCCCAGCCTGGCCGTATCCGCGTTATGCACCTCGCGTAGCGCGGGAAAAATGACCTTGGTCGAGATGGCGCCGACGATCTGTTGCAAGGCGGCCGCCAGAAAAAAAGCGATCGCATAAACGCCCAACTCGCCGGCGGAAATCAGACCGCCGAGCAACAGCCGGTCGCTCTGGCTGCTCAGGTAAAAGAATATGGTCGCGACGAAGATCCATTTGCCGAAATGGAGAATTTCGGCAAAAGCGGCCGCATCCCATTCAAACCGGTTTTTGCCCTCCGCGACCCAGGCATGGGACAGCCAGGTCCGCACGATCTCCGCCGCGATACCGCCGACCGCCAGCGCCCAGATGGATCGGTCATACACGGCCCACACGATCATCGCCAGCAGACCGACCACGGTCCCGGCCAGCTCCGTGAGCGTGTTCTTGCCGACATGCACCTGCCGGTACAGCGCGGTGGCATAGGTCGATCTGAATCCGGCGATGACTACGCTGAGGCTGGATACGGCCAGCACCGCCGGCAGGAGCGGATCGGCATAGACCGAGCCGGCCGGCAGCCAATGGCTGGCGCCGGCGAAATAAAGCGCGAGCGCAACCAGGACGACGGCCAGGCCGATGAGCATGCCGCGCCCGGCTTGCACCACCCAGGCCGTATTCAGGAATGTCCGCTCGGCGCCTCGTTCGCTGTTGACGATGCACTGATCGATACCGGTTTGGGATAAGGAGGACAGGCCGTTCATGATGACCGTGACCACCGCCATCACGCCGAACATCTCCGGCACCAGCAGTCGCGTCATGATGAGGTTGCTGGCCAGGCGCAGCACCTGTCCGGTGAAATGTCCGCCGACGGTCCAGGTGCTGGCCTGAAATACACGGCTGCGCAAGGTAGCGCGGTTGTTCTTTTTCTGCATCGTCTGTGAGCCCGACAACAAGGCTGTATCGAGCCCCAGTCCTACCGCCGTAATATTCCCGCACGATACTGGCCGAATGTTGCCGCAATGTGATTTGCCCTCCCGCCTCCCCCGGACATGCCCGAATACCTACGCGCGCTGATCGTCGTCCTGCTGCTTGCGACCACGGTCTTCGCCTTCGCCCGGCGGCCGGCCGGCGCGGTGATGCCGGATGCCGATTTCACGCGCCGGCGCAATCTCTGGTTCGGGCTCACCCTGGTCGCCTTCCTGGCGCACAGCTTCTGGATCTACGCCCTCATCACCGTCCTGTTGCTGCTCAACTCGGCCGGCCGGGAGAGCAATCGGGTGGCGCTGTTCTTCTTCCTGATATTCCTGATTCCCGCCACGGGCACCGAGATACCGGGATTCGGCTTGATCAATTTCCTGTTCGAGATCAGCCATGTGCGCCTGCTCGAACTGGTCATCCTGCTGCCCGCATTTCTGGTGCTGCGCGGCCGCAGTGACACGCTGCCGTTCGGGCGCACCGGCCCGGACAAGATGCTGGCCGTCTACCTGCTGTTCCTCGCCCTCCTGCAATTGCGCGAGGCCTCGCCGACCGGGGCGATGCGCGATGCCTTCTATCTATTCACGGATGTGTTTCTGCCCTATTTCGTGATCAGCCGCTCTTTGAAGACCCTCCAGGACTTCCGCGAGGCCATGCTGGCCCTGCTGCTCGCCGCCATGGTCCTGGCCGCGATCTTCCTGTTCGAAACCGTCTGGCACTGGCATCTCTATCGCGGCATGGCCAGCGCCCTGGGCGTATCGATGGATGCGCTGAGTTACATCGAAAGAAGCAACCTGCTGCGCGCCATGGGGCCGACCGGGCACCCCATCGTCGCCGGCTACGTGATGACCGTCGCCATCGGCTTCTACCTGTTTCTCAAGGCGACGCTCCCCGGCGGCCTGAGCCGTCGCCTCGGCATGGCGCTTCTGTTCGCGGGCCTGGTCGCGCCCCTGTCGCGCGGGCCCTGGCTGGGCGCCGCGGCGTTGCTGGTCGTATTCGTCGCGACCGGCGGAAACGCCATCAAGCGCCTGTTTTTGTTGGGCCTATCGGGGGCGATGATATTGGCGCTGCTGAGCGTGCTGCCCGGCGGCGGCAAGGTGATCGACCTGCTGCCCTTCATCGGCTCGGCGGAGACCGGCGGCATCGACTACCGCAAGCAACTGATCGACAACACCTACGAAGTCATCCTGCGTTACCCCTTGTTCGGCTCGGTCAATTTCGCGCTGGAACCGGAGATGCAGGCGATGATCCAGGGTCAGGGCATCATTGACGTGGTCAACACCTATCTCCTGCTCGCCCTGCAAACGGGCATGGTCGGCCTGGGCCTGTTCGCCGGATTCTTCGCCCTGGTCGCCTGGGGCATCTTCAAGGGCTTCCGCCGCCTGCCCGACAGGGAAGGCGAGGATTACCTGCTGGGACGCACCTTGCTGGCCACCCTCGCCGGCGCCCTGTTGATCATCACCACCGTCAGCCCCATCGGGCTCATTCCGCTGATCTACTGGTCCGTCGCCGGCATGGGCGTGGCTTATGTCCAGATGCTCAGAGTGCGCGAGGCGGGGGCATAGGCTGATTGTTCGGCGTTCCTTCAGATGTTTTCAACCTTGACTGGCAAGGTGGCTGTGGATATCTTTAATATATCTAGATAGAGGAGATAGCCATGTCCGCCCGCACTACCGCCAATCAGATCGCCTTTCGCTACCGCACGGTTGACAGTTCCACCGGTGTCACACGCGAAACCGCCAAACACCTGGCGGAATTTCTGGGCGTGGATGAAACCCAGGCGATCCATCGAGCGCTGCGTGAACTGGCCATCAAGTTGTTGCCGCAATACGAAGCCGACGATGGCCCGCTAACAGTCGCCCAGGTGCGCCAGATCAAGAAACATGTTCCGCAGGGCGCCAAGCGCTCGGTGCGTTCCAGCCTGTTGGAAGCGGAGATCGTGTGACGCACTCGTGGTGGAGTGAACCCACCGCTGGCGAGATTGTCTGGTGTCATTTCCCGGACAACATTACCCCGCGACCCAAACCGCGACCGGCGCTGATCCTGGTGGTCTTTGACGACGACGCGCCGCATTTCGAGGTGCGCGTCGCTTATGGCACCAGCCAGCGGACGACGACCTTGTACCGAGGCGAATTCTCGATCCTGCGCGATCGCAACCGTGCCGCCTACGAGGCGGCAGGCCTGAGCTACGACACCAAGTTCGACCTGAAGCAGGCCATCGACTTGCCCTACACCACAGAGTGGTTCTCGGTACCGCCAGCGGCGCCCCACGGGCAAACGCCCAAATTGGGCACGCTGCATCCCTCCCTGGTACGCGCCGTGCAAGCCGCATTTCAGGCTGCGACAGAATGAGCCGAAGCCTGACGGATGCCCGCTTTCCGGCGATGGAATCACCGTGATCCAGGTTGTCGCATGCCGCACAAGAAGGTGACAATAGGCACACATCAAGCTAGGCTTGGCAGCATGAAACCGTTTCGTTGGAACCACGAGAAAAATGAGTCGCTGAAAATTGAGCGCAACATTTCGTTTGAGGAAATGGTTCTAGCGATTGAAGCAGATGGCTTGTTAGATGAGTTGTGCCGCCCGAACCCGGAAAAGCATCCAAACCAGTCCGTTTTTGTCGTGGCGCTTGATGGTTATGTTTACTTGGTGCCTTACGTTGAAGAACCGGATTACTACTTCTTGAAGACAGTGATTCCGAGCAGAAAGGCGACCAGAGACTACTTGCCGAGGAGTACCCAAAATGAAGACACTTGACGCGTTTGAGAAAGACATCCTGACCGCCTATGAAACGGGCGAGCTCAAGTCCACTTCACCTTCAAAAGCCGATTTAGCCAAATTCAAGGCGGCAGCAACTGCAACCTTCATCAAGGATAAGCGCATCAATATCCGCTTATCCTCGCCTGACCTGATGGACATTCAGGCGCGTGCTCTGGAAGAAGGCATTCCGTACCAGACTTTTATCGCCAGTATTTTGCACAAGTATGCCGCTGGTCGTTTGTTTGAAAAACCATCAAGCCTGCGCTCAAGCGGGGCGGCGCAAAAGCGCGCCGACACAGCGGAATCAGCGCGATCCAGGTTGTCGCGTGGGGGCTGATTGCTTCGCCGTCTTCCTGGCCGGATCGGCGATGCCGCTCACCCCCTCGAACACATACAGATAGGTCGATGCCGGCGGCGGGGGGCGATACCTATCTCCTGCTTGCCCTGCGCACGGGCATGGTCGGCCTGGGCCTGTTCGCCGGATTCTTCGCCCTGGTCGCCTGCGGCATCTTCAAGGGCTTCCGCCGCCTGCCCGACCGGGAGGGCGAGGATTACCTGCTGGGACGCGCCTTGCTGGCCACCCTCGCCGGCGCCCTGTTGATCATCACCACCGTCAGCCCCATCGGGCTCATTCCCCTGATCTACTGGTCCGTCGCCGGCATGGGCGTGGCTTATGCCCAGATGCTCAGAGGGCGCGAGGCGGGGGCATAGGCGGGTTTCTCGGAGATCAGGCCGAAAATTGTACTTCTGAGTTTCTTGAATGGTGGCATCGCTGCTACCATTTATCGCATGACACACCGGATTGTCGTCGACACCAACATCTTTCTCGGCGCCTGCCTCGGACAGGGCGCGGCCCACCATGTAGTAGCGGCCTGCCTGCGTGGGCAATGCCTGCCGCTGATGGGGGCGGCGCTGTTTGCCGAATATGAAGATGTGCTGGGACGAAGAGAACTCTTCGATACCTGCCGACTGAGTCCGGCCGAAAGGGATGAATTGCTGGATATTTTTCTCGCCACCTGCGCCTGGACACGCATCTACTTCGCCTGGCGGCCCAATCTGCCGGACGAAGCCGATAACCATCTGGTGGAACTTGCGGTGGCGGGCGGCGCTCGCTTCATCGTGACCCGAAACTTGCGCGATGTCGCGCGTATGGAACTCAAGTTCCCCGAGCTGCGCGTTGTGAGCCCGGAGGATTTTCTCAAGGAGATTGCATCATGAGTGCTTTGACCCTGCGTCTGCCCGATGACAAACACGAGCGTTTGCGCGCCCTGGCACAGAGTCGTGGCACCAGCGTCAATCGTCTGCTGGATGAAGTGACGACGCTATTGCTGGCGGAGTACGACGCGGAAACGCGCTTCCGGCTGCGGGCTCAATCCGGCGCCGGCAAGGCTGAGCGTGGCCTGGCTTTGCTGGATAAGGCCGCCGGTAAATAAGACTGTGCTCCCTGGCTTGCGGTATGGCCGTTGCTTTTCCTGTTCCGGGTTGGCCAGCAGGCAGGCCCCGCAGTGCAATTCCGCCCAGACAATGCTGCAAAGCCTCAATGGGTCGAAACCCGCCGACTCAAGACGTTGCTTCAGGCCCGGATTTTGCCCGCGCAGGATTTCGATACAGATGTTGGTATCGAGCAGATAGCACATCACAGCGACCCGGAACAGGGTTTCGCTATTGGCGCAGTCCGTCAGCCGCTGCTTCCCATCCGGAGCAGCCATCTTCAACTGTCCGATTTTTTCGGACACTTCAAAATAGCCCTCGGCGGTGAGCTTTTTCTTCAGATCGTTCCAGTACTTGCGAGGCCGGTCGCCTCCAACCAGAACTTCGACCACGTCGATGATCGAAAACCACCACTCGCCCTCGTGAAACGCCTTTCGTATTTGACGGCCTTCGAACAGAGCGGGTTTGAATGTTTCTTCGGTGTTCATGTTGGCCTCCTTTCGTTGCTCAGCAGGCAAGGCTGACGCCGACATCGGTTTGATAGGGCAGTGCCTGGGTGTCGTGTTGCTGTTTCATTTCTTCGCCACCAGATCGAGAAAGGCTGTCACCGCCGCGATGGCGTCGGCGACTTCCTGCTTGGGGATGTTCGGCGAACTGGGGTGGGAGTAGGGATTCATCACCACGTTTTCAGCAACTCCAGGCGATGAAACGGGGTTCGCCGAAGAGAAAGTTCAGCTTGCCTATCCGGTCGAGTTCGGCCGACAGCGCTTCGTAGGCGTAGATGGTGAAGTAGGCGGAGACGACAGACAACTGACACCCAGCGGCGATCTTCTCGACGAGGAAATCGGCGACTTTGCCGTGCGTATGGTTGTCGCGGATGCCGAAGGGGTTCGATCCTTTAGTCGCCATCGCGTTTCCTCGCCCCATCGTCGCGCGCTCCGCCACGACGCACCCAATCGTCCACTTCGGAAACCTTGAATTTCCAAAGGCGGCCGATCTTGTTCGCGGGCAGTCCCTTGGCGTCGATCCAGCGATAAATCGAATCTCGGGTGACGCCGAGATGTTCGGCAACCTGTTCGACGGATATCCAAGGCTCAGTCATTTCTGAACTCCATCGGTATCAAATGAGGCGGCATAGAGTCGTACTGAATCGTGAAGGGCACAATCTAGCAGGTAGCTGTGGGGGCAACCAGTTCTGATTCAGATCGCCGCCCCAGGAATCGATACTTGCCAGTTCGGATCAGCGCGATGCCGGTTGTCGCATGACGCGCAAACTGACCTCCACGGGCTGCAATTTCTTGCCGGATGCATTACGCACACGGGTTGATTGTTTCGCCGCCTTCCCGGCCGGCTCAGCGATGCCGCTCACCCCCTCGAACACATACAGGTAAGTCGATGCCGGCGGCAGGCCGCGGTGTTCGGCGCCGTTGTTTGCATCCAGGATGAAATGTTGGCGAAAGTTCGCGGCGGGCAGTTCGATCCGTTCGACGCCGACCTGGTCGGCGTGAATGTTGTGCGCGCGGGGGTCGCCGGTCATTTTGTAGAGGCTGACGGATTTTGCCTGGCCGAACGGGAGGTCGATGCTCACCGGGGTATGGCCGTCATCGCCGGCCAGCGGGTAATCGGGCGCCTTGCGCGAGATGACGAACAGGTTGAAGCGGTCGCCCTGGCGGGTCGCGTAGACCGCCACCAGCGGCGCGTCCTTGACGGTTTGCCGGCGGCTGAACGCCGTCAGATCGACGCTGGGAACGCTGACGGTTTCGCTGCGCAGCATGTCGCCGGTCGCTTCGTTGTTGAACAGGGACAGGAGCTTCCATGACGGGTAAGCCTGGCCGCCGTCGTACCACTTGGCGTGGGAACGCCAGCGCGTGCCCTGGTCGAAGGTGAAGAAGTTCTGGATATCGAAGCCCCGGTAGGCTCGCGCCAGGAAGGAATCCAGGGTGGCCGTGCCGGCGGCCAGGCTCTTCATGACCTGTTCCTGTTCGCCGGCCTGCTCCTCGCTCACGCGCGCGCCGTTCAGGCCATTGAGCGCGTAGCCCGGGCCGGCTTCGTAGGTTCCCAGACGCAAGCGCGCATGGCCCTGCTGCCGCAGATCGCGCAATTCCAGCGCGTGCTTGTCGGCGGTGGGAATGGCGGCCTGGTTGACCTGGGCCAGCAGGTTGAAGAAGCTGGCCGCATCGAGCTTGGGCGGGCCTTCCGCCTCGTCCCAGCCGCCGTTGTAGGCGGCGATGTCCAGGTAACTGGAGGAGGGCGAGACGGCCGCGGCGTCCTTCCCGTAGGGCAGATTCGCCCAGCCGCCCAGCACGAAGGCGAATTTTCGCTCCAGGCCCGCCGGTTTCCAGTACGGACTGGCGCGCAGGATGGACAGGACATATTCCTGATACAGCCCGTAAACCTGGCCGGCCGAGTACTTGGCGCCGGTCGCCGCATCGCTCATCGGGGCGAACGTCCAGGGGCGCATGAGGCTGTTCCAGGTCTCGTTGCCCAGCTCGAAAAGAATGCTGTCGAACGCGTCCGTCCACGGCGCCGTCTGGCCTTGGGCGTGGCGTTTCGCGGCCCAGGGCTTGGCGTTCGGCGTGTCCTTGGCCGGGTCGTAGGGGGCGGCCAGGTATTCCACCAGGGCCAGCCATTCCTCCGGCGCCATGTGCGGCTCGATCTGCAACCAGGGCCGCACGTCGGCCTTGCGCATCATCTTCAGCGTCTGCGGCAGGGTGTTGAGTTTGGCTGTGCCGCTGATCACGCCGCCGGGATTGGTCAATTGCGCCATGTCGTAGCTGCGGATGCCGCTCTTCACCAGGCCGTGGGCGCGCAGGGCCTGCATGCCGGAGGCTTTGATCTCGTCATGCTCGTGGGGCAGGAAATCCAGGTAATCCGCGTCGGCTCGATAGACGCGGAAATTATCGACATCGAAGACGCCCGGGCCGCTGAATTCCAGGCTCATCTGATTGGGCCGGACGCCCTCCTGGACCACGGGCGGCGTGAAGGTGGCCTCGAACTTCCGCCACTGCGGCCCGACCTGGAAGGTCACCGGCGCGACCCGGTGCGGGAGGTCATGAAAATAGCCCTTCAACATGAATTCCACGCTCTTCGGCCGTTCCGCGCGCAGCCAGACCTCGACCTTGTACGGCTTGTTTTCCAGGACGTCATACCAGTCCTGGCCGCTGCCGCCGTGGTTGTAAGTTCCCAACGACACCTTCTCCCTGGCCGCCAGCCGGAGCTTCATATAGGTTTCTCCCGCTTCCTCGACCGGGCTGTCCGGTGCGTGGCGCACCAGTTCCCAGTGCTTGCGCGGCGATTCGTCCGGATAGAAATCCACCAGCCCGGGCAGCAGCAGGCGGTTCTCGCTGCCGGCTCCCCAGACCCGGTTGGAATGGAAGCGATTGCGCGAGGCGGTATGGAACTTCTTGCTGACGATGACCATGTCGCCGGCCTTGATGTGCTGCTCGCCGGATGCCGGCAAGCCTTCAAGTTGCAGGTAATAGCCCTGGTGTTCCTGCGGCGGGTAATCCGAGCGATAGACCAGATAACCTGCGAGATCGCGGGCATCGACGGGGTCCCATTCCAGCACCAGGGAGCCGTCGAAATTGATCTTCCCGCGCAGCTTGTCGGGCGCCGGGGGCGGGCTGGAATCCAGGGTCAGACTGGATGGCCTGAAGCTGGCGGTCGTATTGGCAGCCGCGCCCTTGCCCACATCGTTCGGGCGCGCGATCGAGAATGCCGTCGCCGGCGCGGAGAGATTGCCGCTGTAGTCGATGGCGCGAACGGTGAAGTGGTATTTGACGCCGGGGCGGTTGTAGCTATCCCAGCGAAATACGAATTTGCGGGTGTCGGCGGACAGCACGGCGCGGTCTCCGAGCAGGGGCAGCCAGCCGCTGGCATGGCTGCCGCCGTTCGCCACCCGGCCCTCGCGCACCATGCGGAAGCGGCCGTTCTCGATCCGATAGACCCGCACCGAGGCCTCGTCGAGAAAGCCCTCGCGCAGGGTGTCGTAGTGGGAAAGGTCCATGGGATTCACCACGATCCGATCCGGCGAGTCCTTTTGGGCGATGTACTTGTTGCGGTAAACGACCGGTTCGAATCCGCCCCCCTCATTGATGAAGCTGTTGCCGAAGGCGCTGATGGTGGCGGTGAACGGCTGCACGTTTTCATTCACCACGTCGGTGGTGATCTTGAAATGCGCCGGATTCCCGTAGTTCGACGGCTCGCCGTGGGTGTTGCAGGCCGCCAGCAACAGCCAGGCGGCAACACCGATCATTCGTCCCCGCATTCTGTAGCGCATGAAGATCTCCTCTGATTAGTAAGCTGCCTCAGTTAAGCGCCGCCAGCCAAAAAGGCAGTTTGAGTGTGGAGGCGGCAAGGGATTGCCGCCCTACAGTTTTATCCGTAGGTCGGCAATCCTTTGCCGACAACCCTTCTCGCGGCGGAGGTTCGCCGCCGCTAATCCACGAAGAACTCAGGCTTGTTCCGCTTCTGTTCCAGCACCCAGCGATAGACCTCGCGGACCTGCCCCGCCTTGGCTTGCCAGGTGAACAAACGATGTACCCGCTCCCTTGCCGTCTCGGCTATTCCGGCCAGGGACTGCCGTTCCTGGGCGATATGACGCAGCTTCGCGCGGAACGCCGCGACGATCTCCGCGCGGCTCCCCACCGGCACCTTGAAGCCGGTGGCGGGGGAGACCAGTTCTCCCGGCCCGGCGTAATCGACGATCAGCGGCACGATCCCGAGCGCCATGGCCTCCAGCACCACGCCGCCGCCGAACTCGCGGATGCTCGGAAAGGCCAGCACCTGGCACTGGCGCATCACCTCCTGCAACTCTGCATGGGGTACCCAGCCGTGCAGGGTGACGCCCTCCGCCAGTTTTTCCTGCGCGACGAATTGGCGCAGCGACGGCATCAGGGGGCCGTCGCCGATGATGTCCAGGCGCAGCAGGCCTTCGCGCACCAGCGGGGCGGCGGCCTCCAGCAGCATGTCCGGCCCCTTGTAGGGCACCAGACGGCCGACGAAGCAGGCGCGCAGCGGCCCCGCCTGCTCGTGCTCCACCTGCCCCGAGAAGCGCGCCGGATCGATGGCGTTTTCCGGCAGGTAGACGCATTTCTCGTGATAGCGGCGCGGCACCTGCGCCAGCGTGGCCTGGGAGCCGATGAGCAAGGCCGAAGCCGAGGCCAGGGTGCTGCGATAGCCAGGTAGCAATTTGTAGGCGGAGCGGACATAGGACAGCCATTCCTTCTCCTGCCGCCGCTCGCTGTCGAAGCCCTTGGGCCAGGGCACGCCGCCGTTGAGCGGGCCGAGCACGAAGGGCACCCCCGCGCGTCGGCATTGCCGGGCGAGCAGGCTGGGCGTCGTCGGGCTCAGGGGCGTGATGCGGTGCACGATGTCGTAGTCGCCACGCCGAATCGCCGCGCCGAATCGCCGCCACAGCAAATGCTCGAAGTAGTAGTAACCGAGCGCGCTGATCGCCGTGGTGGTGGTCCAGCCCTTGCCGTCGCCGCCGCGCAGCCAGGCGCCCAGCTTCCACAGCGGCTGCATGACCGCTTCCGAATCGATGGCGGTGAAATCCTTGCCCTCGATCAGGCCGGCCGCCAGGATCGCCTCGCGATTGCGGATCTGGGTGACCAGATGCACCTCCGCCACCTCGCGCAAGGCCTTGGCCAGCGACCAGCCGACCAGGGGGACGCTCACCCACTGCGGGTTCGCCGCCTCGGCGATCAACAGCACTCTCGGGGCCGCCCGCACTGTCGATGCGCTCTGATTGCCCAAGTCGGACATTCAGGCCGCGTCCAATAGCGCGGCGATGGTCTGCGCGCTGCGCCGATGGCTGAAGCCGCGCATGACCTTTTCCCGGCTGGCGGCGCTGAGGCGTCCGGCCAGCTCCGGGTCCCGCGCGATCCTTGCGATGGCTTCGGCGAGCGCGTCCGCATCGCAGGTATTCACCAAGATGCCATCGACGCCATCCGCCACCAATTCGCTCACGCCGCCGCCATTGGTGGCCACCACCGGCACGTTCATCGCCATGGCTTCCATGATGACCACGCCCAGGGGCTCCGCCAGGCTGGCGAGCGCGAAGACATGGGCGCTTTCCAGGTGGCGCATCACCTGTTCCTCCGCCACGGCGCCGAGCAGGATCACGCTGTCTTCGAGTCCGGCCTCGGCAATCCGGGCCTCCAAGACCTTGCGGTAGCCGCTCCCGCCCTGGTCATCCTCGCCGGCGATTTCCAGCCTGACCGCGAGGCCTTGTTGTTTCAGAGCGTCCACCGCCGCGATGAGATAGGGATAGCCCTTGCCCGGATTGAGGCGGCCGCAACTGAAAATGGCCAGTTCGCCGGCATCCTGATAGGGGATGTAGGGCGCGGTCCTGCGGAATTTCTCGACATCGACCCCCATGGGTGCGATTTCCATTCGCCGCGGCAGGAAACCCTGGAGTCTTTGCGTGACCTCCGCATGGATCTTGCGGGTGATGACGATGGCGAACAGCGCGTGCAGCCATTTCTGCGCCTGGTTGGGGCCATGCGTGTCGAGCGGGTTATGCAGCGTGATGCTGTATTTCATGTCCGAGAGCACGCAAGCGAACAGGGCGACGTTGGCGGCATCCGCACAGGAATGGACATGCACATGCCGCCAGCGCTCGGCCCGGCCGATTGCAACCAGCTTGGCTGCGAAGGGAATCAGGGCCGCCAGACGCAGCTTCTGCTTGATGGACAGCTCGGCTGCGCCGGCCACCAGCTTGAGGCAGCGAAACCAGGCCAAGGGACCGGCGGCCAGGATCACAGCGAGCGCCTTGACGGTATCCGGCACGGAAAAGGGCAGCAGATAGACCGTTTGTGCCGCCGCTTCCTCGGCCCAGGAAGGCGAGGCGATGCCCTTGGGCGGGCGCCGCGTGGAGATGAGCCGGGTATCGACGCCCAGTTCCCGCAATGCCTGCCGCTCGCGCCAGAAAAAATTGTGCGTCTGGCCGGGAAACTCCGGAATCAGATAGCCGATGCACACTTTTTTCCCCCCATTTTTTTTACAAAGTTGACCTGAAACGAAATTTGCCACCCTGGGGATCACGCCGAATTTCCTATATTTACGCGAAGTGGGGTCAAGACCACGATCGACATCTGAATGCCGTTCCTGGCATCGGCGACGAACAGAAGTTCGCAGCCGACGATTCCAAAGCCCGACAGGCTCCTGGGTATCGACATCCCGGAGACTATGGACCCAGTAGATTTCCATGTAATGACGGTCGCGTAAGGATTCAGGGAAAATTTGTTCTCGGGTAGGGTGCGCCGCGCGCACCAATTTGCCTCCGCTGGTGCGCGCGGCGCACCCTACG
>JAUYET010000079.1 GCA_030691265.1 Pseudomonadota bacterium | reverse complement strand
ACGTAGGTTGGGCAAAGCGAATCGTGCCCAACGAACCGCCGCGATGTTGGGCACGCTTCGCTTTGCCCAACCTACGGCGCCCTGCCGCGAAATCACGAGCCACTACATCTAGTGGTTGTCTGTGACAACCGGATAAGCACGGTTTTTCGTAGTAGCTGCAATGTTGGGCACGCTGCGCTTTGCCCAACCTACGTTGGATTTTTTCTTCAAGGGATAGCACATGAGCAAGAACGTCGTCGCAAAAAATGTCGTCGTCATCGGCACCCAGTGGGGTGATGAAGGCAAAGGCAAGATCGTCGATTGGCTGACCGATCACGCCCAGGGCGTGGTGCGTTTCCAGGGCGGTCACAACGCCGGCCATACCCTGGTCATCAAGGGCAAGAAGACCGTGCTGCACCTGATTCCGTCCGGCATCCTGCGCGAGAACGTGCGCTGCTACATCGGCAACGGCGTCGTGGTTTCGCCGGAAGCGCTGATGGAAGAAGTCGAAATGCTGGAAAGCAGAGGCATCGACGTCGCCAGCCGGATGACCATTTCCGAAGCCTGCCCGCTGATCCTGCCGCACCACATCGCGCTCGACCAGGCGCGTGAAGCCGCCAAAGGCGCCGGCAAGATCGGCACTACCGGCCGCGGCATCGGCCCGGCTTACGAAGACAAGATCGCCCGCCGCGCCATCCGCGTGCAGGACCTGCTGCACCGCGAGCGCTTCGCCGCCAAGCTGGGCGAAGTGCTCGACTACCACAACTACGTGCTCAAGCATTACTTCAAGTGGGAAACCGTCGATTTCCACAAGTCGCTCGACCAGGCGATGGAACTGGCTGAAAGAATCAAGCCGATGATCGGCGACGTGCCCCGCCAGCTCTACGACGCCAACAAGCGCGGTGAAAACCTGCTGTTCGAAGGCGCCCAAGGCACGCTGCTGGATATCGACCACGGCACCTACCCGTTCGTCACTTCCAGCAACTGCACCGCCGGCGGCGCATCCACCGGCAGCGGCATGGGCCCGTCCTCGATGCATTACATCCTGGGCATCACCAAGGCCTACACCACGCGCGTCGGCTCCGGCCCGTTCCCGACCGAACTGTTCGACGAAACCGGCAAATGGCTGTCGGAAAAAGGCAACGAAGTCGGCGCCACCACCGGCCGCGCCCGCCGCTGCGGCTGGTTCGACGCCGCCGCATTGAAGCGCGCCATCCAGATCAACGGCCTCACCGGCATGTGCGTCACCAAGCTCGACGTGCTCGACGGCATGGACACCATCCGCATCTGCACCGGCTACAAGCTGGAAGGCGAAATCTGCGACATCCTGCCGGTGGGCTCGGAATCGCTGGCCGACTGCGAACCGATCTACGAAGATCATCCCGGCTGGAAAGACAGCACGGTCGGCGTCAAGACCTTCGAGCAACTGCCCGCCAACGCCCAGTCCTACCTGAAGCGCATGGAAGAACTCTGCGGCGTCCCCGCCGACATCATCTCCACCGGCCCGGACCGGGAAGAAACCATCGTGCGCCGGCATCCGTTCGAATAAGTCACGTACTTTAGCGACCAAGGGCGCGTCATCGATCAGGCCGGAGCAGTAATCCGAATCCGCCCCCGATGCGCGCCCTGATGAACACCATGCAAGCCATTGATTTCGTAGGGTGCGCCGCGCGCACCGATTCACCTGGGGTGTTTCAACGCCTGGTCGCCTGCGGTGCGCTGTTGTTGTTCCTCACCGCCTGTTCGCAGTCGGTCAACAGCCCCTATCCCGCCAGTGATGCGGGCAAATCCATCCTCTATTCCGCCTTCGAGGAGCGTCCCAAGCATCTCGACCCGGCGCGTTCCTACAGCGAGAACGAGTACGTCTTTCTCGGCAATATCTACGAGCCGCCGCTGCAATATCACTACCTGAAGCGGCCGTATCAACTGGAGCCGGAGACGGCGGCCGCGATGCCGACGGTGCGCTATTTCGACACGCAGGGGCGCGAACTGCCGGCCGATGCTGTGGCGGCGAAGATCGCGGTTTCCGAGTACGAAATTCGCCTCAAGCCGGGTATCCGTTACCAGCCGCATCCCTGCTTCGCCACGGATGCGCAAGGCAAGTCGCGCTACATCCCGATCCAGCCAGACGAACTGGCGGGTATCGATAAATTCCAGGATTTCGCGGAAAAGGGCACACGCGAACTGACCGCCGCCGATTACGTCTACCAGATCCGCCGTCTGGCACATCCGCGCGTGCAGTCGCCGATACTCGGCCTGATGGCGGACTACATCGTCGGCCTGAAAGAGCTGGCGAAGGCGCTCGGCAAGGAGGCCAAGACGCAGCCGAAGGACGCTTATCTGGACATCGGCAAATACGATTTTCCCGGCGCCTATGTGGTGGATAAAACCACTTATCGCATCCGCATCAAGGGCAAGTACCCGCAATTCATCTACTGGCTGGGCATGCCGTTTTTCGCGCCGGTGCCGGAGGAAGCGGAACGTTTCTATCGCCAGCCGGGCATGGCGGAGAAGAACTTCACGCTCGACTGGCAGCCGGTCGGCACCGGCGCTTATTACCTGGCCGAGAACGATCCGAACCGGGTCATGCGCCTGCAACGCAACCCGCATTACCGCGACGATTTTTATCCGTCCGAAGGTGATCCTGGCGATGCCGAGGCTGGTTTGCTGGCCGACGCCGGCAAGCGATTGCCGATGGTGGATACGGTGATCTACTCGCTGGAAAAAGAAGATGTGCCGTACTGGAACAAGTTCTTGCAGGGCTATTACGACGCCTCCGGCGTCAGTTCAGACAGCTTCGACCAGGCCATCCGGATGAACGCCGCCGGCGAACCGGACCTCACCGCCGACATGCGGTCACGCGGCATCCTGCTCTCCGCCGCCGCGCGGCCGTCGCTCAACTATATGGGTTTCAACATGCTGGACCCGGTGGTGGGCGGCTTGTCGGAGCGGGCGCGGAAACTGCGCCAGGCTTTATCGATCGCCATCGACTACGACGAATTCATTTCCATTTTCCTGAACGGTCGCGGCCTGCCCGGGCAGGGGCCGCTGCCGCCGGGGATATTCGGCCACAAGGAAGGCGCGGCGGGCGTCAATCCGGTGGTGTTCGATTGGAAAGCGGGCAGGGCGCAACGCCGCCCGCTGGATGAGGCAAGGAAACTCCTCGCCGAAGCCGGCTATCCCAACGGCCGCGACGCCAAGACCGGCCAGCCGCTCACCCTCTACTTCGACACCGCCGCGAGTGGACCCGAAGCAAAAAGCCGCATGGATTGGTTCCGCAAGCAGTTCGCCAAGCTGGATATTCAACTGGTGATCCGCGCCAGCGACTACAACCGCTTCCAGGACAAGATGAGCAAAGGCAGCGAGCAGATTTTCGAGTGGGGCTGGAACGCCGATTACCCGGACCCGGAGAATTTCCTGTTCCTGCTCTACGGCCCCAACAAGAAGGTCGAGGGGTTGGGTGGAGGAGGTGGCGAGAACGCGGCGAACTACCAGAACCCGGCCTTCGACCGCCTGTTCGAGCGCATGAAGGACATGGACAACGGCCCCGAACGCCAGGCGGTGATCGATCAGATGGTCAAGCTGGCGCGCGACGACGCGCCCTGGATTTACGCCTTCCACCCGAAGAGTTTCGGCCTCCGCCACGGCTGGGTAAAAAACGCCAAGCCCAACCTGATGGCGCACAACCTGCTCAAGTACCGCCGCATCGACCCGGCCGCGCGCACTGCCTATCAGGCGCAATGGAATCGGCCGGTGTGGTGGCCGGTCGCGCTGACGCTGGTTTTGCTGGCTGCGCTGATCTGGCCGGCGGTTGCCGCCTATCGCCGAGGTCAGCAGAGTCGGGCGATTGGTTGAATAGGGACCAAGGCCACGGAGCGTCAGTGACGCCTACAACAGGCGCGCCAAGTGATCTGCCAGTCTGCTTTCGCTAACAAAGGTCAGGTCGTACATGCTGGTGAGTCCGCTGGCTTGTTCGTCAGTCAAGCCAAGTACGCAGATGATGAATTGCGATTTTTCCAGGCCCAGCCTTTTTCTTAGCGTGGCGTACTTGTCTATCGATGGCCTGAATTCGCCCGTTTTGCACTCGATACACACGGGTTTGTTGCCATTCAGAATGAAGAAAACATCCAGTTCGTGAATATCTTCATTGGCGAAAACCAGCGATAAATTTCGCGCACAGGAAAAGTTGAGACGATTTTTCTGGCAGAAATCCAGCACCTGCATCAGCGCAAACCACTCCAGCCATTCACCGTTGAAAAAGCGTTGTACTTGTTGCGAGCTTTGCAACGTCAGTTGAATGGTTTTCTCTTCCTTTTGGTAGAAGTACTTTGCCACGAATGCGTAGTCATACAGGCGGCGGCAGAAGGTGGTCAGGATTTGAGCCTCTTTCTGGCTTCTCTTGCTCAGATTCAGATAAATGCCAGGTTTTCCAATGCGCTGCGCTTGGCGGATAGGCTCGACTACCGCCTTGAAAATTTCGTAATTGCCGCCCATTTCAACCGCCACTTCGTCGAAAAAACCAGTGGTGTCGACTGCCTTGTGGTTGGGGCGAAATTGAATATTTTGGGCCTCGAACCAGTCATGAATCGGACCATGTTGCAGGTCGGTGGCAATCAGGTCGGTGTTGTACAGGTCGATTCCATCCAGGCTTTGCGGCAAGGCTGGTGCGTCGGCTTCCTGGCTATCCGCTTCAGCTTGCATGCGCTTTTGCGTTGCCAGCAGCGCGAAGTATTTTTCCAGCACTTTCTTGACGAAAAACGTGGTGTCATGAACTGAATTGGGGTGCCCGCACTGGGTGCAGTTCAACGTTGCCCCGACGGCTTCGGTGGCTAATTCGGTCAAATAGCCGCATTTGTTGCAACGGAAAATCGCCATCAAAATTCCTCTGGATAGGCTGAGCATTTTTTGAAGACCCGAACTCCCACTTGGGCCTTCCTCACCTGCTTGTGTTGATCCTTGAGCGGATTGATTAACCACAACTCGTCATGATTCTACCGATCAACTCGACGGAGGCCGAATCCGAATAAGCCCGCGTAGGATGCGGTGAGGTACGAACCGCATCGATCCCGGCTGAATGATGCGGTTCGTACCTCACCGCATCCTACGGGCTGTCCCTACCGCGACCGGAACAAAGAACTTGTCGGATATCCCGTTATGCCTTACGGTAAGGATGTAATGCGTTCCTTACCGGGAGATTGAAATGAACACCATCGCCAAAATCACAAGCAAAGGGCAGACCACGATTCCGCAAGAGATTCGTGCCGTGCTGAATGTCAAACCGGGTGACTTGCTTGCCTGGGAGGCTCTGGCCTCGGGTGAAGTGCGCGTGCGTCGGGTAGAGCCGCTGGATCTGGAATATCTGCGTGCGGTGGAAGGGACGTTGTCGGAATGGGCAGGGCCGGAAGATGAGGCGGCTTATGCCGATCTTTGAGTCGGCGCTTGCCGCTTGGCAGGTGGTGCGGGTGCCGTTCCCATTCACCGACCGGCAAGCTGTCAAGAACCGCCCCGCGCTGGTGCTATCGGATGCCGCCACCTTCAATGCGCCGGCGGGACATGCCGTGCTGGTCATGATTACCGCCGAGGCGAATGCGCCCTGGCCGCTGGATTGTCCGCTTCTCGACCTGGCAATGGCGGGCCTGCCGGCGCCTTCCAAGGTGCGATTCAAGCTGTTCACGCTGGATCAGCGCCTGGTGCGCGGGGTGCTCGGCCAACTGGCCGCCGAAGATCAGGCCCGCGTGCGCATGTGTCTGACGAGCCTGCTGGGCGAGGCGCCGCCGTACCGGTTACAGGAACCCGAGCCGGTCGCGGGATAGTTGCTGCGACCGAATGGCTTCGCTCAAACCCCGTTCAACTTGAACCACGTCTGCATTCGCTGCCAGCCGTCGTCGGCTTCTTCCTTGCGATAACTCGGGCGGTAATCGGCGTTGAAGGCGTGCGGCGCGTTGTCGTAGACGTGAATGCGCGAGGCTTTGCCGGCGGCGGCTAGCGCGGCCTGCATCTTTTCCACCGATGCGAGCGGAATGCCCTGGTCGAGGCCGCCGTAGAGGCCGAGCACCGGGGCTTTCAGTTCGCCGGCAAGGTCGATCGGGTGTTTCGGGTTCATCGCACTCGTCGGGCCGGTCAACTTGCCGTACCAGGCGACGCCGGCTTTGACGCCGGGGTTGTGCGCGGCATACAGCCAGGTGATGCGGCCACCCCAGCAGAAGCCGGTGATGCCGAGTCGCGCGGTGTCGCCGCCATGGCTTTTGGCCCAGGCGACGCAGGCGTCGAGGTCGCTCATGACCTGGCTGTCCGGCACTTGCGCGACGATCTTGGCGAGGATGTCCTGAATCACGCTGTATTGGCGCGGGTCGCCCTGGCGCGCGTACAGCTCGGGCGCGATGGCCTGGTAGCCGAGTCTGGCCAGGCGGCGGCAGAGGTCTTTGATGTGTTCATGTACGCCGAAGATTTCCTGCACCACCAGAATCACCGGGAAGTTGCTGCCGGAGGCTGGCTGCGCGCGAGCGGGTTGAGCCCAATAAGCGGGCATTGCGCCATCCGCTGTCGGCACGCTGATTTCGCCGGCGAGCAGGCCATCGGCCGGCGTGTTGATGGCGGTTTGCGCCATCACCGGCTGCACGGCCAGGGCAAAACCGGCGCCCAGCGCGGTGACCAGAAAGCCACGCCGGTTCAGGGGCAGGGCGGGAACGAGGCTGTCGAAATCGGCGCTGTCGGTCATGGCGGTCTCCAGGTTGGCTAAGTAGGTGCGAATTTATTCGCACTGCGACAGGCGATTGTGCGAATAAATTCGCACCTACGGTATCGCCACTTCCAGCAGGATGCGCGCGGCCCAATCGTCGTTGGGCTGCACCAGGCCGACGGCTGGAAACAGACGATGCGGCGTCAGCGCCGGCAGCACGGCTTGCACGTCTTCCGGTTGCACGAAGTCGCGCCCGGCCAGGTAGGCCCAGGCTTGCGCGACGCGCATCAGGCCGAGACTGGCGCGCGGCGACAGGCCGGCGATGAAACGTGCGTCCTGGCGGCTGGCGGCGATCAGGGCTTGCAGGTAATCGAGCAGCGCATCGGAGACATGCACGTGCTGGACGATTTTTTGTTGTGCGACAAACTCGGCATGCGTGATCGCCGCCTGCAAATCCGCCAGCAAGTCGCGCCGGTCTTCGCCGCGCAGCAGGGCGCGTTCCGCCGCATGGTCCGGGAAGCCCAGACGAATACGCAGCAGAAAGCGGTCGAGTTGCGATTCCGGCAACGGAAAAGCGCCGATCTGGTCGCTCGGATTCTGCGTGGCGATGACGAAGAAGGGGGCGGGCAGGGGGCGCGTTTCGCCTTCGATGCTGACCTGGCCTTCCTCCATCGCCTCCAGCAGCGCGCTTTGCGCCTTCGGGCTGGCGCGGTTGATCTCGTCGGCCAGAATCACCTGCGCGAAGATCGGGCCGGGATGGAAGCTGAATTTGCCGCTGGTTTGTCCAGCCTCGCGGTCGTAAATCGCCGCGCCCAGGATGTCGGCCGGCAGCAGGTCGCTGGTGAACTGGATGCGGTGGAAGTCCAGGCCCAGCGTGCGCGCCAAGGCATGCGCCAGCGTGGTTTTGCCGACGCCCGGCACATCTTCGATGAGCAGATGACCGCGCGCCAGCAGGCAGGCCAGGCAGAGGCGGACCTGTTTATCCTTGCCCAGCACGATGCGGTTGATCTGGTCGATGGCAAGCTGGATGGCGGAGGGCGTCACGGGGGCTAAGGCGCTGTCGTTTCAGGTAAAATCCGCGCCCATTCTCCGTCAAGAGGCACGTTTGCGTGCCTCAAGTTTTTTCATGCGCAACACCCTGATTCGCAATTTTTCCATCATCGCCCATATCGACCACGGCAAATCCACGCTGGCGGATCGCTTGATTCATAGCTGCGGCGGCCTCGCCGACCGCGAGATGGAAGCGCAGGTGCTCGACTCGATGGACCTGGAACGCGAGCGCGGCATCACCATCAAGGCGCAGACCGCAGCCCTGCTCTACAAGGCGAAGGACGGCCTGGAATATCAGCTCAACCTGATCGACACGCCCGGCCACGTCGATTTCTCCTACGAGGTTTCCCGCTCGCTGTCCGCATGCGAGGGCGCGCTGCTGGTGGTGGATGCGTCGCAAGGCGTGGAAGCGCAGACGGTGGCCAACTGCTATACGGCGCTCGAACTCGGCGTCGAAGTGTTTCCGGTGTTGAACAAGATCGACCTGCCCTCGGCCGATCCGGAACGCGTCATTCAGGAGATCGAGGACATCGTCGGCATTCCGGCCGACCACGCGGTGCACTGTTCGGCCAAGAACGGCATCGGCATCGTCGATGTGCTGGAAGCCGTCATCAAATACATCCCGCCGCCGCTCGGCGATGAGGACGCGCCGCTGAAAGCGCTGGTGATCGATTCCTGGTTCGACAACTACGTCGGCGTGGTCATGCTGGTGCGGGTGGTGGACGGCATTTTGAAGCTGAAGGACAAGATTCGTCTGATGGCGGCCGGCGCCGATTACCTGGTGGAAAGCGTCGGCGTGTTCACGCCCAAGTCCATTCCGCGCAGCCAGCTTTCCGCCGGCCAGGTCGGCTTCGTCATCGCCGGCATCAAGGATCTCAAGCACGCCAAGATGGGCGATACCCTGACCTTGGTCGCCAACCCGGCCGCCGAAGCGCTGCCCGGCTTCAAGGAAATCAAGTCGCAGGTGTTCGCCGGCCTGTATCCGGTCGAGTCGCACGAATACGACAGCCTGCGCGATGCGCTCAACAAGCTGCAATTGAACGACGCCGCCTTGCAGTTCGAGCCGGAGACCTCGCAGGCGCTGGGTTTCGGTTTCCGCTGCGGCTTCCTCGGCCTGCTGCACATGGACATCGTGCAGGAGCGTCTGGAACGCGAATACGACCAGAGCCTGATCACCACCGCGCCATCGGTGGAATATCAGGTGGTGATGAAGGACGGCACCACGCTGGTGGTGGAAAACCCGTCGCGCCTGCCGGATCTGTCCAAGGTCGAGGAAATCCGCGAACCGATCATCACCGCCACCATCCTGGTGCCGGAGGAATATCTCGGCAACGTGATGACGCTGTGCAACCTGAAGCGCGGCGCCCAGGTGGACATGAAATACATGGGCCGCCAGGTCATGCTGAAGTACGACCTGCCGCTGAACGAAGTGGTGCTCGATTTCTTCGACCGCCTGAAATCGACCTCGCGCGGCTATGCCTCGCTGGACTACGAGTTCAAGGAATTCCGCGCCGACGACCTGATCAAACTCGATGTGCTGGTGAACGGCGAGAAGGTCGATGCGCTGGCGCTGATCGTGCACCGTTCCACCTCGCAATATCGCGGCCGCGAACTGGTCTCCAAGATGCGCGAACTGATCCCGCGCCAGATGTTCGACGTCGCCGTGCAAGCCGCCATCGGCGCACACATCATCGCCCGCGAGACGGTGAAGGCGCTGCGCAAGAACGTGCTGGCGAAGTGTTACGGCGGCGACATCTCGCGCAAGAAGAAGCTATTGGAGAAACAGAAAGAAGGTAAAAAACGCATGAAGCAGGTCGGTAACGTCGAGATTCCGCAGGAAGCTTTCCTGGCGATCCTGCAGGTCAGCGACAAATAGGAGCGAACCATGCTGCGCACGCTTGAAGCGATCATAGACGAACAGGGCCATATCAAATTGCTGGAGTCCGCCCCGCTGATCAGCGGCCAGCGTGCGCTCGTCACTTTGCTGGAAGACGAACCCGGCGAGGCGGAATGGCTGGCTGGCGCCAGCCGCGGCGCGGCTTATGCTTTTTTGAAAGATCCCGCAGAGGATATCTACAGTTTGGCCGATGGGAATAAGTATGGCGGTTAGCATGGCAACCAAGGACAAGTTGATCCTGCTGCCATTTCCCTTCGATGACTTCCAGGCAGCGAAGCTGCGCCCAGCGCTCTGCCTGACCGACCCCATCGGGCCTTACCGCCACGTCATTGTCGCGTTCATTTCCAGAGCCGTAGCCGTAGGTTGGGCAAAGCGTAGCGTGCCCAACATTGCAGCGGTTGTTGGGCACGCTACGCTTTGCCCAACCTACGGCCTGCTACACCGGTTACTAACCGTTCCAGAGTCGCTATTCCAACGCGAACTGGGCATGCTTCCTTCCACCTTGCGCGGTTCAATCTCGGACAAACTGCGCACCTTGTTTCAATTGCCCATCTAACTCATGAACTTCGCTCTCATCCTCTTCATCGCTCTCGTCATCACCGGCACGATCTGGCTGTTCGATCATCTCTTCCTTGCCAAAGCGCGCGCGGATCAAGCCAAGTTGCCGATGCTGGTGGATTACTCCAAAAGCTTCTTCCCGGTCATCCTGATCGTCTTCGTGTTGCGCTCGTTTCTGGTCGAGCCGTTCAAGATTCCCTCGGGGTCGATGATTCCCACGTTACTGGTGGGAGACTTTATCGCTGTCAATAAGTTCACCTACGGTATCCGACTGCCGGTGGTGAATAAAAAAATCGTTGAGTTGGGCGCACCGCAGCGCGGTGATGTGGTGGTGTTTCGTTATCCGCCCGACCCTTCACTCGACTATATTAAACGCGTCGTTGGGCTGCCGGGGGATAAGGTGGTGTACAAAAACAAGCGGCTGACCATCAACGGCAAGCCGATCGTTATGAAGCGAGAAGGTGATTATTTTGATGCCGAACGACTCTTTTATACGCCGCATTATGTTGAAAAACTGGGCGAGGTCGATCATAAACTTCTAATCGAGGAAGATGCGCCGCCTTTTGTCTCGCATGTAATGCCCTTCCCTCAGCGTGATAATTGCCAGTACAGCGCCGAAGGGGTAGCCTGCGATGTGCCCGTCGGCCACTATTTTGTGATGGGCGACAACCGCGACAATTCGCAAGATAGTCGAGTGTGGGGCTTCGTTCCCGACGAAAATTTGGTGGGAAGAGCTTTCTTTGTCTGGTTCAATTTTGGCGATCTCAAGCGCATCGGTGGTTTTCAGTGAATATCATGCAGCGCCTTGAAAATGCCTTGAATTATTCATTTCAACAGTCGGCGCTATTGCAACAGGCACTGACGCACCGTAGTTACGCTGGGCTGAATAACGAACGGCTCGAATTTTTAGGGGATAGCGTTCTCAACTGTGTGACGGCCACGTTGCTTTATCACCATTTTCCGGC
>JAUYET010000077.1 GCA_030691265.1 Pseudomonadota bacterium | reverse complement strand
AAGCCCAATATTCACCGTGACTTGAGCTACCCCGTAGGTTGGGCAAAGCGAAGCGTGCCCAACATTCCACGCGCAAAACGTTGGGCACGCTTCGCTTTGCCCAACCTACGTAGCGCCGCATTTATCCGGATACCCCGCTTGCCCAATGCGTCGATGGCGCCCGCATGTTGTCGGAATTCTTTACTAATCTGGACTAAAACCAGGGATAGACCCTTTATATACAGCCACATACAAACATGGCATGGATCATGCTTATATTCAGCGCTTCATGTGTGCGGACTGTCACAACCCTCCGACACCTCAACACCTATTTCACCTACAAAGAGTTTTCTATCATGCCCACCGCTTCCTTTGCTTCCTTTTCTCCCCTTTCGCTTATCCCGTCTCGCGCCCTCGCCGCGCGCCTGAGCCTGGCCGCCACGATGATCTTCCCCCTCGTCGCCCAGGCCGATGTCCTGATCGATGATTTCAGCGCCGGTAGCATGGGAACCCTCACCGGCGCCGGTTCATTCGCCGAATCCGTCAATAATGTGTTGGGCGGCGTGCGCGAGCTTGCCTATGACTTCGCCAGCCTCCTGCCCTCCAACAGCCTGTCCCTGATCACCGCCGCGCCGACCGGCCTGCTGGCCAGCGGCACGATGAATGTGGCGGGACTGGACAGCACGCACAAAAACTTCACGCTGACCTATGACGGCCTGCTTGGCGCTGACATGAATCTGCACATCGGCCTGACCGCCACCAGCGAGATCGTGGTTCGGGCCATGGCCGACTTCTGGTCGGCACCCGCCGCCGGCGCCAGCGTACTGACCGTTTCCGCGACAGACGACCGGGGCGTTACCCGAAGCTTGGGTCTCACCCCCAACAGCGGCGCTTTCTTGTTCGACGATGTGGTCTTCAGCCTCGGCAATGCCGCTTACAGCGACCTCAACCTGGGCCATATCGATCGCATCAGCCTGGCGTTCACCTCCGCCCTCAGCGCAGACACCTATTTCGACTCCGTCTCCATTCGGCCCGCGGTCTACACTGCGGCCATGCCGGTGCCGGAAGCCGACACCTACGCTTACATGCTCCTGGGCATCGGGCTGGTGGGCATGCTGGCCCGCCGTCGCGGTTAAGTTCACTCGCGGCGAAATTCACGCCACATATAAAACGCGGCCCAAGGGCCGCGTTTTTGTTTCTGCGTTCCACATGCGGAGACCTGATTAGCAAGCTGCCTCAGCCGGCATGGAAATCGGGCGGCAAACCCCGCCGCGAGAAGGGGTGTCGGCAAAGGATTGCCGACCTACAGGGGTGTCAGCCGTAGTCGTAGGGCGGCAATCCTTTGCCGCCTCCACACTCAAACTGCCTTTTCGGCTGGCGGCGCTTAGCTGAGGCAGCTTGCTAATCACATGCCACATGCCCAGAGGGTCGGCAAAAGGTTGCCGACCCTCTGTCCGAACAAGCCGGCTTCAGGAGCCGCTCAGCATGGCCTCCAGTTTGGCGGCCGGGATGGCGCCCTCCAGCCGGCGGCCGTTGGACAGGATGATGGCAGGGGTGCCGCTGATGCCCAGTTCGCCGGCCAGACTGGCGATAGCATCCACCGGGTGGTCGCAGGTCTTGCCGCTGTCCGGCTTTTTCCCTTCCAGCATGTAGGCGCTCCAGGCCTTGGCACGGTCTTCGGCGCACCAGATGTCCTTGGCGATGCCCACCGCCTGCGGGTGCAGTTCTGCCAGGGGCATCAGAAACAGGTGCACCGTCAGGTTGTCCAGGTTGGCCAATTCTTTTTCCAGCTTCTTGCAGAACGGGCAATCCGGATCGGAAAACACCGCGATCTTGCGCTCGCCCTTGCCCTTGACCAGGGTGATGGCCTTATCGAATGGCAGGCTATCGAACTTCACCGTTTTTATTGCATCCATGCGCTGCTGCGTGAGGTTGACCCGGCTACGGGTATCGACCAGCGACCCGATCAGCAGGTGGTCGCCTTTTTCATCGGTGTACACCATTTGCCCGCCGGCATAGACCTCATAGATGCCCGGTATGGGGGTCGCGACCACCGACTTGACGGGCGGCATCTTGGCATAGCGCTCCGCAAAGGCCTGCCGGATGGCGGCCTCGTCCGCATGGGCGGCAAGGGAAGACAAGGCAAGCAGGGAAAGCAGCAGGATGGACAGGCGTTTCATGATGGTCCTCAGGTGATCGGGTCGATGGATACAGCGCCGCAACCGGCGAGCGGCCGAGTTTAGGCAAGGATATGTTGCAGTGGAAATCGTGCCGGCGGTGATTCAGACAATTCCGGGGATCAATCCGAGCGAGCGCCGCGCCGCAGCATGGCGGTCAGCATCGCCGCCCCCAGCAGGAACAAGCTCCATGGCGGCAAGGGCACATCGCTGTCGTTCGCAGCCGAGCCGCCGGCATCGGCGAGCACCGTGGTGGTCGCGGTAAAGAGGTCGTTGACGGCGTTGTTGTCGGCAGTGGCGCTGGCGACGCTGACCTGACTCGCCATGATGCCGACGCTATTGGCGCTCACCACGACATCCCGACTGCCCTGCTGGCCGCTGATCAGATTGCCCAGTTCACAAGTCACGACGCCGGCAGCATGCAGACAGCCCGCCCCGGCAGAGACGAACGTGGCGCCCGCCGGCAAGAGCTGACTGACATTCACAGTCTGGGCGGTATCCGGCCCGTGGTTGCCGACCGTCAGCGTGTAGGTGATCTGGCCGCCCAGCGTGGCGGGATCGGGCGCATCGACAACGGAGATTTCCAGATCGGCGCTGGGCGGCGGGTCCGGCGTGAAACTCCAGGCCATGACGATGCCACCCGCCGCGGCTGCCTTGCCGTCCACCGCGATGCGGTAAACCGTGCCGGCGTTGGCATGAAAACCGAGTCCGCTGGCGCTGCCGGCGCTGCCGTCATTGTCATTCGCAGCCGTTTGAACAAGGCTGCTGAGCGCGCCGCCGGTGTAAACCGCCAGCAGGGTATCGAAGCCGCTGCCGTGGGTATGCAGATTCAGCGTGCCCGTTGTGCTGGCCGTCCACGTCCACCACACCGACTTGCCGCCGCTGTCGCCGGCGTGAACGGGTTCAGACGTTTCCTTCGTGGCGTTGTGGTTCCAGCCGCTGGCGCTGCCGCTGTCGCCGGTCAAAACAGTCGCGGCGGCGAAGGCATCGTTGGCGGCAGCGCCCTGGGCGGCGAGCAGGTCGAGACGGGGTTTGACGATGCTGTTGCGGCTGTCCGTCACGGCTTTGCCGGCGCCGGTGAGACGCGCCAAACGGGTCGTGGCGGTATCACCGGGAAAGGCCTGGGCCATGACCGCCGCCGCGCCGGAAACGAACGGCGACGCCAGCGAGGTGCCGCCCACCGTGGCGCCGGTGACGGTGATCAGCGCGCCCGGCGCCAGCAGGGTCAGAAAACTGGCGCTGTTGGAAAAGCAGGCTACCTTGTCGGCGACGGTGGTGCTGTCGGTACAGGCGCTCCAGGCCAGGGAGCCGACATTGGCGTCGTACACCGCCCCCACCGACACCGCCTCGGGCGTGCAGGCGGGATTGGAGATGCCGTCCGTATAGCCCTCGTTGCCGCTGGAGGTGATCGTCAGGATGCCGGCATTGAGGGCGTTGATGATCGGTTGCCGATACGGATTGGTGAACTTGTTGCTGCATGTGCTGGTGTATTTCACGCCGTCGCCCAGGCTCAGGTTGATGGCCACGATGTTGTAGGTCGTCCGGTTATTGATGGCCCAGTCGATGCCGGCCAGGACGTCGGAACTGCTGGCCGAGGTGCCGTTGAACACATCGATGGCGGCGATGCCGGCGCCCGGCGCCGTGCCGGCCACCGTGCCGGCCACCCAGGTGCCGTGTCCGTTGGCGTCGCGCGCGTTGTCTTCCGTCGCCATATCCAGTGCGGCCACCACCTTGCAGGCGGCCGGCACGCCCGGCGCGGTGCAGGAGCCGAATTCCGCCCGGGTGTAATCCACGCCGGTATCCAGCACCGCCACCGTGTAGCCCGCGCCGGTGCGACCCATGACCTGGGCGACGGCAGGCTGGCCGAGGAGCGGCAGGCTCTGGCTCAGATGCGAATAGACCAGGCTGTCCTCCATCACGGCAGCCACCTCCGGACGTTGCAACAAGCGCAGCAGCCCGGCCCGATCGTGGAAGCGCATCAAGCGCATGGGGATATGCCGGTAATCCTTGCGCACCGCCGCCTCGCTCGGCTTGAGCGCTGTCACGGCGCGTTCCTTGAGCTGGCGATAGCGCGTGGCGCGCAGGGCCAGGGCGGCGTCGTCTTCCGCGCGCAATTTGCGCCCGCTGACATGGGTTTTGAGTTCGGCGTCGATGGCCGGATCATCGAACAGCACCAGCAGATCGCGCACCTCGCCGGCCTCGATCTTGCGCCAGGTCTCCGCGCTGATTTTGCCGGCTGAAATCGCCGGCTGCGGATCCAGCGGAGCGTCGGCCGCGTGGGCGGGCGCAATCGCAAACAGCAAACATAGCGCGCTGAACAGCGCTCTCAAGAAACACAATGCAACCCATCGATTCCGTAGGGTGGATAAGCGAAGCGCAGCCACCATCGCCGCCGTCAAGGTGGATGCGCTGCGCTTATCCACCCTACCGTGTTTCTTCGGCGCGATTTGCGGCGGCGGGCCGATTACTTCGCTAACGAGGCGTAATTTCATGATGGATTTCAGTTGCGACATGGTTTATCGGCATTTATTAACGTTTATGCGCCCGCTGCATCCCGCCCAGCAGTCCCGCCCCCAGCATGACCAGCGCCCAGGCCGGCAGCGGCACATCGCCATCACCGCCCGCGACGCCGCCGTCGATCACGCTGGTGCTGGCCGTCGCACTGTCGTTGAGCGGATTGCCGTCGATAGTGCTGGCGCTGACCAGCGCCTGGCTGCTCAACACGCCCACCGTGTTGACGCTGACCAGCACGTTACGGCCGACTTGCCCGCCGGCAGCCAGGCTGCCCAGGGTGCAGACAAGCGTGCCGACGCCATGCGTGCAACCCGCATCGGCGGAGACAAAGCTCACGCCGCCGGGCAGCGTCTGGCTCACCGTCACGTTGCTGGCCGCCGCGGGGCCGCTGTTGCTGACCGTGAAACTGTAAGTCAGGGTCGCGCCGGTGCTGACCGGGTCGGGCGTGGCGCCGAGGCTGATGGACAGATTGGCCGTCGTCGCCGGATCGGCGACGAAGCTTCGGTTCAGGTACAGATTGCCGGACGCCGCCGCTTTGCCGTCCAGCGCGAAATGGTAGGTAGCGCCCGCATCGGCGTGGAAACTCAGGCCGCTGACGCCGCCGGAGATGCCGTCGTTATCGTTGGCGGCGACGGCGGTCAAGCCGCCCACCGAGCCGCCCGTGTATACGGCCAGCAAGGTATCCAGGTTGCTGCCGTGGCTGTCCAGCGTGACTTTTCCCGAGGCGGTAGCGGTCCACTGCCACCAGACCGAATGGCCGCCGCCGATGCCGGCATGGGCGGGTTCTCCGCTCTCCTGGCTGGCGAAGAAATTCCAGCCCAGGGCTGCGCCGCTGTTGCCGCTCAGCACGGTCGCTGCGGCAAAAGCATCGTTGGCGGGCGGCGACGTGGAGGGATACAACAGTGCGGCCGCCATATCCAGGCGGGGAATGACATAGCCGAGGCCAATCGGGCTGCCGCTGCGGTTATCCGTTACCGGCTTGCCGCTGGCGATCATGCGATTGGCCCAGGAGGCAGGCGTTTCCGCCGGATAGGCCGCCGCCAGCACCGCCGTGGCGCCGGCCACCAGCGGCGCGGCGGTGGAGGTCGCACCAGCCGGCGTCAACAGGGACAGGTAGCTCGAAACATTGGTGGAGCAGAGCACCGTGTCTTTCAGTCCCGGCGTGCAGCCGGTCGTATCGGTGTCGTAGACCGCGCCGACCGAAATCACGCCCGGCGTGCAGGCCGGCCAGAGGATGCCGTTGACCGCGCCGTTGTTGCCGCTGGCGCCCACGGTGAGGATGCCGGCGTTCCTGGCGTTCTGCACCGGCGTTTCGAGGCCGTAGTTGTTGACGCCCGAGCAGGGGGTGGCGGCAGCGGTGCCGCCGCCCAGGCTGATGTTGATCGCGACGATGTTGTAGGTCGCCTTGTTGGCGATGGCCCAGTTGATGCCGTCGATGATGTCCACGTTGTTGCAGCCATAGACGGGGTCGCAGACATCCACCGCAGCAATTTTGGCGCCGGGGGCCGCGCTCAACGCCACCGCGGCCACGGAACTGCCATGGCCGTTGTCGTCGAGAGCGTTGTCGGTCGTCCCGGTATCCAGCGCGGCCACCACTTTGCAGGTCGCCGCCGGCACGCCGGGCGCCGTACAACTGCCGAAGACCGAAGCAATGTAATTCACCCCCGTATCCAGCACGGCCACCGTGGTGCCCGCGCCGGTCTGCCCCAGCACCTGAGCCGCCTGGGGCTGGCCGATGAGATCCAGGTTGGCCGCCAGCAACTCCACCCGTCGCACCTCGTACACCGCCGCCACCTCCGGCCGCGCCAGCAGGCGCAGCAGGGCAGCCTGGTCACGCACGCGCAGGAAACTCATCGGCAAATGGCTGAAGTCGCGGCGCACTTCCGCCTCCCCCGCCGCGAGAGCCGACAGGTTGCGCCCCTTGAGTTCGCGGTAGCCGGTAGCGCGCAGGGCCAGGGCCGCGGCATCTTCCCGCACGAGTCGGCGTTGGGCGAGGTGAGCGGAAACCCGGCCGTCGATGGCCGGGTCTGCAAACCTGACGATCAGCTCGCGTATCTCACCGGATTGGAATTTTTGCCAGGTCAGCACGCCGATCTTGCCCTGCACCGCAGCAGGGGGGCGATCGACGACAGCGTCGCCGGCCCGCACGAGCTGCGTGCCGGTCGCCAGCAGACAGAAACACAGGAGGCACAGGCGGAGGATCGTATCGAGGCGCATCGGCAAGGTTTTGTGCAAGGTCTTGGGCAAGGTCTTATGCAAGGTCTTATTTATGCAAGGTCTTGTGGGGGAAACGGTGTCGGCGGTGTGACGCCTTCTTCGGGTTTGCCACCATAGATCACCGCCGTTACGGTT
The DNA here is from genome assembly GCA_030691265.1 of Pseudomonadota bacterium. Lineage (GTDB taxonomy): Bacteria > Pseudomonadota > Gammaproteobacteria > Burkholderiales > Thiobacillaceae > PFJX01. The sequence goes on along the minus strand of JAUYET010000077.1, from coordinate 65,997 downwards.
TTGCAGCGGCGAGCCATGAGCTTTTTCATGAGCATTGCGGGCTCTATTCGTCGCATTGGAAAAGTGCGCCCTGCCGGGCGCACATAAAAAAAGCGGGGTATCCGGATAAATGCGGCGCTACGTAGGTTGGTCAAAGCGAAGCGTGCCATACGTTTTGCGCGTGGAATGTTGGGCACGATTCGCTTTGCCCAACCTACGGGGTAGCTCAAGTCACGGTGAATATTGGGCTTCCTGGCGTCAGCCAAACCTACGCGCTGGATCGCCGCATTTGTATGGATACCCCACAAGAAATATCCCCTCGGCGGTAAAAAGCGCCTACGGCAAATTCAGTGTCGCCAACACCGGTGTGTGGTCGGAAGGGCGTTCCAGCTTGCGCGGGGCCTTGTCGATTTCGCTTGCCCTGCAATGCGGCGCCAATTCCGGCGAGAGCAGGATGTGGTCGATGCGCATGCCGAGATTGCGGCGGAAACCCATCATGCGGTAATCCCACCAACTGAAGCTCTTGTCGGCTTGCTCGAACAGGCGGAAAGCATCTTTCAGGCCGAGATCGAGCAAGGCTTGAAAACGCGCCCGTTCCGGCTCGGAAACCAGCACTTGACCGACCCAGGCGGCCGGATCGTGGCAATCGCGATCTTCCGGCGCGATGTTGTAGTCGCCGAGCAGCGCCAAGCGTGGATGACGCTGCATTTCGTCCTTCAGCCAGGCGATCAACGCATCCAGCCAGGCCAGCTTGTAGACGTATTTGTCGGAATCCAGGCTCTGGCCGTTGGGGATATAGACGCAAACGATGCGGACGCCCTCGACGGTGGCGGCAAGCACGCGCTTTTGTTCGTCGGCGAAACCGGGAATGCCGGTCTGCACATCGCTTATTGGCAAGCGGCTCAGAATCGCGACGCCGTTGTAAGTTTTCTGGCCGGAGAAGGCGCACGCATAGCCCGCCGCGCGCAAGGCCTCGACGGGAAAGACATCGTCGGTCTGCTTGGTTTCCTGCAAACAAACCACATCCGGCATGGCGCTTTGCAACCAGTCCAGCAAATGCGGCAGACGGACTTTCAGGGAGTTGACGTTCCAGGTGGCGAGTTTCATCGTTGACATTAAACCTGTGCAAACAATCGGTTATATAAAACGAGCCTTGGAGCAATGCCCTTCGATCATTCGACGGGCTCTCGACTCAAGACGAACGGCTTGCAAACATTGAACCGTGCTTATCGGGTTAACACACACCCCCACTACCGGTAGTGACGTAGGTTGGGCAAAGCGAAGCGTGGCCCTCGATGCGGCCCAGCGTGATCGGATATTCGCGCCGGACACGGCTGCCTGCCACCACGCCCCAGCCCGCCGCTGCCAGGGCCGTGTCGATGTGTTCGGCGCGGGTTTGGGGCTGGGCACGGACTGAATCAGGCGTAGCAGCGTTTCCGCAGTGGCAACGTCGGAGAGGTAATTCTTGCCGTCGGCGGCGGGCAACTTCAGTCGGTTACATTTTGTAACCGACTCGCTACCTTCCTTGCCCAGACGATTCTTCAACACCTTCCAGTAGTTTCGCGCGGCTTGATAGTCGGGCTGCTGGGTCAATACCTGCATGATGTCCACCACCGAAAACCACCAGGTTTCTGTTGCCTCGTCATAGAGACGGCGGATTGCATGGGTCTCGAAGATTGCTGGCTGGATCGGCATGGAGGATCTTCCTGTTTTTCTATAGTTTGCCGCTGAACGCTTGGTGTGGTGACGAATTTTCAGGGCCTCGAATGTCGCGGCCAGCCACCTCGCCCCAACCCGCCGCCAGGGCCGGGTCGATATGTTCGGCGCGGGTTTCGGCTTCGTTCATGCGTTTCGCAAAGCGTAACGGCCGGTTTTTTTCCCGCCGACTTTCTCGACCAATCCAGCGTCGAGTAGCGGATGCAATAGATCCATCGCGCCCTGCCGGGATACGCCCAGCGCCGCCCATATTTCACCGGGCGCCATGCTGCCGTGATCGCGCAGCAGGTGAAGAAGCTGTTCCTGTCGCGGACGCAAAACCAGTTTCTCCGTGCTCTTCGTCTGGAAGGTTTGAATCCGCAGCCACGCCCGTTCGAGGGTTTGCCGAAGCCCCGCCGCGCAGTATTCCAGCCACGCCGTCATATCTTCTCCAGACTCGCGCACGCCTTGCAGCGCGGCGTAGTACTTGGGCCGATCTTCCCAGTAATACTCATCCACAGAAAAAATGTGGTGGGTATCGAAGCCGCGTCGGTAAAGCTCCCACAAAGAGAGCGCCCGCCCGGTGCGGCCGTTGCCGTCGGCAAACGGATGGATGGCCTCGAAGCGGTAATGCAGGATGGCCGAACTGAGCACCGGCGAGAGTTTGGTTGCCGCCGAATTCCACCATTCCAGCAACTCGAACATCAGCCCCGAAACGGCATCCGGCGGCGGCGGGAGATACGCCCCGACGCGAACCGCGATCATCCGGTATTTCCCTGCCTCGCCCTGATCCATCACCGCCCCAGCCAGAATCCGGTGCAGCTCCAGAATGTCCGCATGACGGAGGGTTTTCCTGGCCGCATGCTTTTCCACATAACGCAGGCCGGCGAAATAATTGATGACTTCCCGCTGCGGACGCGCGCCGGATGCTGAAAGCTCGCGTCCTTCCTCCAGCGCGCGCACCTGCTCAAGAGTCAGCGGATTTCCCTCGATGGCCGTCGAGGCATGCACGTTGCGCGTGCGGGTGTCCTTTTGCAGCGCCGGCACCCAGGCCAGATCCACCACGGCGCTCTGGATGCGCTCGCGCAACGCCGCCACCTGCTCGACTTCCGCCAGCAGCGCCGGGGTGATGGTGAATTGCGGGAGATAGGCCATGGGAAAAGGCTAATAACGTGTCAAGTATGAGTCAAGTTATTTGTCAAGCCGACTCAAAGCTGGCCGCTGAAAGCCTGGTGCAGCAGGGATTTTTTCAGGGCGGCCAGCTTGCGCTAGTAGAGGGAGGCGAGGCGTTGGGTTTCGGCTTGAAGCGCGTTCAAGTAATCGACTATCCGTTTTTGCTCCCGCAATGGAGGAAGGGGAACCTCGCGTTAGCCATCATCGAACGCAAGGCGGGTGGAGCGAACCCAGGGGATGGGGCGAGCGTGTCCGAGTGAAGTGGGCGGATTATCATTGGCAACCTATTATTTACAACCTCTCGCAGCGACAACCCGAAAACCCATGCAAACCCTGACCGTAGAACTCGGCGACCGCGCCTACCCCATCCACATCGGCCCCGGCCTGCTCGATCGCGCCGATCTGGTGCTGCCGCATTTGCTACAGAAGCGGGCAATCATCGTCACCAACACCACCGTCGGCCCGCTTTATCTGGACCGTTTCGCGCAAACCTTGCGCGGCGCTGGCGTGCAAATCGATTCGGTCGTGCTGCCCGATGGCGAGGTCTACAAGAATTGGGAAACCCTCAATCTGATCTTCGACGCGCTGCTCACCCAACGCGCCGAGCGCAAGACCACGCTGATCGCTCTCGGCGGCGGCGTCATCGGCGACCTGGCCGGCTTCGCGGCAGCCTGTTATCAACGTGGCATACCCTTCATTCAAGTCCCCACGACGCTACTGGCGCAGGTCGATTCTTCCGTCGGCGGCAAGACCGGAATCAACCATCCGCTCGGCAAGAACATGATCGGCGCCTTCTACCAGCCGCAACTGGTGCTGGCGGATACCGACACCCTCAATACGCTGCCCGCGCGTGAGTTGTCCGCCGGTCTGGCGGAAGTCATCAAGTACGGCCTTATTCGTGATCTGCCATTCCTGGAATGGCTGGAAACGCACATGGAAGCCCTGCTGGCGCGCGACACGACGGCGCTGACTTATGCCATTCGCCGTTCGTGCGAGAACAAGGCGGAAGTGGTCGCGGCCGACGAGCGCGAATCCGGCCAGCGCGCGCTGCTCAACCTCGGCCACACCTTCGGCCACGCCATCGAAACCGGCATGGGGTATGGCAACTGGCTGCACGGCGAAGGCGTCTCCGCCGGGACCATGCTGGCGGCCGATTTGTCGCACCGCATGGGACTGATTTCAGCCGAGGATGTCGATCGCATCGCGTCGCTGTTCCGACGCGCAGGATTGCCGATTGTGGCGCCCAATCTGGGTTACGACGCTTATATGGACACCATGGGCGTCGACAAGAAAGTGGAAGCCGGACGCATCCGCTTCGTGCTGTTCAGAAAGGTGGGCGAAGCGTTTGTCAGTGCTGATTACGACCCCAATGCCTTGCGTGCAGCCTTGACGGAATTCGTCTTAAAAACATAGAAAACAGAAAACAAAGTTTTCATTAGCCGCATTTATTGCACATAATGGAAACCATGTTTTCTGAAAACATCACGACACTCTTGTTGCAACTCGGTACGCGTTTGCGTGCCGAGCGCGTGGCGCGCAACGAATCGCAAACCCGCTTCGCCGCCCGTATCGGGGTCTCGGTGCCCACGCTGCGCCGCATGGAACAAGGCGACGCCAGCGCCCAGATCGGCCACTGGCTGACTGCCCTGGTTCTGCTCGGTCGCATAGCCGACGCAGAAACCCTGCTTGCGCCGCGCTACAGCCTGTTCGATGCAGCGGCGGCGCAAAGTGCCAGCCAACCGCGCCAGCGCGCCCGAAGAAAAACATGATCCGCCTCGATCTCTGGCTCACCCTCCCCACGGGCGAAAAACTGCATGCGGCCGAGCTGGTGTTTGGCGATGCAGATCGCCAAGGCCGCTATGCCAGCGCGTTCCGCTATACCGCCGAATATCTGGCCGATGCGCGCGCCTTTGCGCTCGACCCCGCCGCATTGCCTTTGGCGCCGGGCGATTTTCAAGGCCAGCAACTCGACATTCCGCTGCTGGCGCTGGAGGACGCCCTGCCCGACGACTGGGGCCGCCGGCTGCTGATCCTGCGCCACGGCCTGCCGCGTGGCCGCCAGTCGGAACCGCATTTGTTGCATGTTCTGGCAGGACAAGGGCTGGGCGCTTTGGGTTTTTATCCGCCCGGCCAACCGCCCGGCGAAGAAGCCTACGCCGCCGCCATGCTGGAACTCGACACCCTGCTGGATGCCGCACAACGCCTGGAACGCGACGGCAACGCCGCCATCGACGACACGAGTCGCAGCCTGCTGGCCGCCGGCAGTTCGCCCGGTGGCGCGCGGCCGAAAGCGCTGGTGTATGACGACAGCGGACAATGGATCGCCAAGTTCCCCAGCCGTCGCGACGACGTGGATATGGTCGGCCTGGAAGCCACCAGCCTGGAACTGGCGCGACAGGCCGGCCTTGAAGTGCCCGATTTCCGGCTGGTGGAATTGTCTGACGGGCTTGCCAGCACACGCCGCGCGCTTCTGGTCAAACGCTTTGATCTGATACCGCAAGGCGGTCGTCGGCACATGCTCAGCTTCCGTGCCCTGCTGCAAGCCAGCGGCTATTACGTCATTCGCTACGCCGACCTCATCGCCGCCTTGCGCCAGCACGGCGCCTGCCCGGAAGAAGACGTGCCGCGCCTGTATCGGCAGATGGTATTCAACGCCCTGCTCGGCAACACCGACGACCACCTGAAAAACTTCTGGTTGCTGCATGACGCAGCCGGTTATCGCCTCTCACCCGCCTTCGACCTGTTGCCGGATACCGGTGCGCGGCGCGAGCATGTGTTGCTGTTCGATCTCACGCCGCTGCCGCCATCCCCCGTGGAACTTGCCGCGCTCGGCCGCAAATGGGGCGTCAGCGGCGCGGCGGCGATCTGTCAGGAAGTTGAAGCCGCCGTGGCGCGCTTCGCCGAAATCGCCGCCGACAAGCACGTGCCGGCAACCGAAATCAACCGCTTCACCCAGGACATCGCCCGCCGGTGTCGCACCGAAAGGTAACCCATGACCGATCCCGCCCCGACTCACGCAGCTCCCTATGCCGCCCGCTCCGCCCAGAGCCAAGGCCGCCGCCACCCGGAGCCGTCCGCCGCGCCGCGTTCCGAATTCCAGCGCGACCGCGACCGCATCATCCATTCCACCGCCTTCCGCCGACTGGAATACAAGACCCAGGTGTTCATCAACCACGAAGGCGACCTGTTCCGCACCCGCCTCACGCACAGCCTGGAAGTCGCCCAGATCGGCCGCACCCTGGCGCGCATGCTGGGCCTGGACGAAGACCTCAGCGAAACCCTGGCGCTCGCGCACGATCTCGGCCACACCCCGTTCGGCCACGTCGGCCAGGACGTGCTCAACACCTGCATGAAGGAACACGGCGGCTTCGAACACAACCTGCAATCGCTGCGCGTGGTCGATGAACTGGAACAGAAATACGCCGAATTCGAAGGCCTCAACCTCACCTTCGAATCGCGCGAAGGCATCCTCAAACACTGCTCGGTCAAGAACGCGGAAAAACTCGGCGACGTCGGCCGGCGTTTCCTGGAAAACCGGCAACCTTCGCTGGAAGCGCAAATCACCAATCTGGCCGACGAAATCGCCTACAACAACCACGACGTCGATGACGGCCTGCGTTCCGGCCTGATCACGGTGGCGCAACTGGAACAAGTGGAAATTTTCGCGCGCCACCTCGACACCGTGCGCAATCTCTACCCCGATCTCAACGACCGCCGCCTGATCCACGAAACCGTGCGCCGCATGATCAACACGCTGGTCGTCGATATGCTCGAACAGACCCGCAGCAATATCGCCGAACACCGGCCGGAAAGCCTCGACGACGTGCGCCGCTGCCCGCCGCTGGCCGCCTTCAGCGAGCGCGTGCAGACGCAACACCGTGAACTCAAGCGCTTCCTGTTCCAGAACCTGTATCGCCATTACAAGGTGGTGCGCATGAGCGAAAAAGCGCAACGCCTGCTGCGCGACCTGTTCGTCGCGTTCAGCAGCGAACCGCGCCTGATGCCGCCCGAACACCACGCCCGCGCCGATCAAGACCCCTACCGCGCGGTCTGCGACTACATCGCCGGCATGACCGACCGCTACGCGATTCGCGAACACCGGCGGATTTATGACATTGAGGAATTGGCGTAAGCCGGGCTAGTATTCTTACCAGACCGGTATTACTCAAAGAGGCAGTCCATGCGACTCACCAGCAAAGGCCAAGTCACCATCCCGCAAGACATCCGCGAAAAAGCGGGCTTGATGCCGGGCAGTGAAGTCGAATTCCATTTCGAGAACGGACGCGTCTGGCTGGCGCGCAACGAAGACAATCCTGAACTTCGCCGCAATCGAATTCGCGCCGCTATTCAGACGGTCACCGGCAGCGCAAACGCCAATATTGACCTGTCCAGCGACGACATCATGGCTCTGACGCGGGGCGAAGACTGACGTGTACCTGGTCGACAGCAACGTCCTGCTCGATATCGTCAAAGCGCAAGAACCGTTCAACGAGTGGTCAGCCACAGCACTGGAAAACGCCTTGATTGATGGGCCCGTGCTGATCAATCCCATTATTTATGCGGAAATATCCATCGCCTACGCCAGCCCCGCCGACCTGGATCGCGTGCTCGCCCGACTGACCATCGGACGCCACGACGTGCCTTGGGCTGCCGCCTTTCTGGCCGGCCAAGCCTTTCTGCAATATCGCCGCCAAGGCGGACAAAAGACCGCTCCGCTGCCCGATTTTTATATCGGCGCCGACGCGCAGATCTCCGGCTTCACGCTGATCACCCGCGATGCCCGCCGCTATCGATCCTATTTCCCGGCGCTGAATTTACTGACGATGGACTGACGCAGCCGAAACACACGGGCCGCGCGGTCTGCGACTACATCGCCGGCATGACCGACCGCTACGCGATTCGCGAACACCGGCGGATTTATGACATTGAGGAATTGGCGTAAGGACTCGTAGGAGGCCCGCTTGCGGGCCGATGCGCGCCAGCGCAAGTCACAAACAGTCGCCAAGGCCACGCGGTTGCGGTTTGCGCTGGCGCGCTTCGGGCCGCAAGCGGCCCTCCTACCGGGCAAACGGGCTCGCCCGGAGGGTGGCTGCCGCCTAAGGTGCTGGCGGGATGCGCTGCAAGGCGGCGGCCGCAGCCTGGGTCAGTGCTTACCACCTGCATGCGCCTCCAGCCGGAACATCGCGTGGCAGGAAACGCAGTTCGACATCACCTGGCCGAGTTGCCGCAAGGCATGGTTGGCGTCGGCCAGACTGTCGGCGTCGCGCGCCAGGTCGTCGAAGCCCTGGTGCGTGGCCTGGCCCAGTTTCTTGAATTCGAGCGGCAATCTGGCGCGCAGATCGGCCGGGACTGCGTGCGCGGCGGCCATGCCCAGTTCGCGTGCGGCGGTAGCCACTACCTTCATGTCATTGGCGGCGGCGGCGGTGACAATTTTCTGTGCGCCAGACAGGAACAAGCGCATTTCCTGGTGGATATGGGCTTTCTCTTCTGCGCTCAGGTTGATGGGTTTGCGGTGTTCCAGAGCCGGCCCATGGGCAGCTTCATGACTGTGTTCGGCGGCATTCAAGGGGGCAGCGGCAAGCAGCAGCAGCGGCAGGAGGCGTTTCATGGCGATCTCTTTCACAGGGTTTGCAGGAGGTTGAGCGTTACGTCGGCCATCAGGCGCATTTCCGCTTCTTCGATGACGTAGGGCGGCATGAAGTAGACCGTGTTGCCGATGGGCCGGATGAACAGGCCCTGGGCCAGGGCTTGTTGGTGAAAACGGGCGCTGAATCCGGGTGCGGCATGCTTCACGTCGAACGCCCAGATCATGCCGGTATTGCGGAAATGGCTAACGCACGGATGCGCGGCGATGGGTGCGAGCAGTTCGCTGAAGCGCGCGGCTTTCGATCTATTTCGCACCAGAACATGGTCGGCTTCGAAAATATCCAGCACTGCCAGCGCGGCGCGGCAGGCGAGGGGATTGCCGGTGTAGGAATGCGAATGCAGAAAACCGCGCGCCGACGAATCTGCGTAGAACGCGGCATAGATGTCATCGCGCGTGAGGACGCAGGACAACGGCAGATAGCCGCCGGTGATGCCTTTCGACAAACACAGGAAATCGGGGCGTATGCCGGCCTGCTCGCAGGCGAACAGCGTGCCGGTGCGGCCAAAACCGACGGCGATCTCGTCGGCGATCAGATGCACTTCGTGCTTGTCGCACAGTTCGCGCAGACGGGTCAGGTAGATCGGGTGATACATGGCCATGCCCGCCGCCCCCTGCACCAGCGGTTCGACGATGACGGCGGCGGTGGTATCGGCGCATTCGGCGAGGAAATCCTCCATCTGCGCGATGGCGCGCCAGGCATAGGTTTCCGCCGATTCGCCCTCGTCAGCCAGCCGCCAGTCCGGGCTGATGACCTGATGCGACTGGCGCAGCAGGGGCGCATAGGTGTCCTTGAACAGCGCGACATCGGTGACCGACAGCGCACCCAGGGTTTCGCCGTGATAGCCGTTTTGCAGGCTGACGAAACCGGTCTTGTGCGGGCGGCCTCGATTGCGCCAGAAGTGGAAACTCATCTTGAGCGCGATTTCCGTGGCGCTGGCGCCGTCCGAAGCATAGAAGGCGTGCGACAAGCCGCTGAGCCGGGCGAGGCGTTCCGACAGCTCGACCACCGGCGCATGTGTGCAGCCGGCCAGCATGACGTGCGCGATGCGGCCGAGCTGATCGACGATGGCGGCGTTGATGCGCGGGTTGGCATGGCCGAACAGGTTGACCCACCAGGAGGAAATCGCATCCAGATAGCGGCGGCCGTCGTGGTCGATCAGCCAGGGGCCTTCGCCGCGCGCAACCGGCAACGGCGGCGTCTGCTCCAGATGTTTCATCTGGGTGCACGGATGCCAGACACTTGCGCGGGTACGGTTGAGCCAGTCGGCGTTATCCATGGGGGAGTCCGTCATTGATAATGACGGCGTTGTTATTGAAAGAACCCTTTCGACAGCAGTTCCATGGTCAGCAGACGGTAATCATGCGCACCCGGCGAATCGGCGCAATAGGCGAAGATGTCCATGCCGTGCGCCGGGCTTTCCGACAGCGCCGGGTCTTCCGAGATCCGCGTATCGCACAGATTGTCGCCGTAACGACTTTTCAGACTGGCCAGCGCCTCGCGACATTGCGGCTTGGCCTCATCGAAGCGGGTCAGCACGACACGACGCGGAATGCGCCGCTTGAGCGGGCCTTCCAGCACGTTGAGGGCGAGATCGAGCCGGTTCAGGCCCTGTATCGCCAGAAAGTCGGCGGTGACGGGGATCAGCACCCGATCCGCCGCGAACAGGGCATTCAGCGAAAGCACGCCCAGCGCCGGCGCGCAGTCGATCAGGATGGGCGCCTCCTCCCAGGCCAGGGCGGCATCCAGGCCCCGCTTGAGGGTGGCGGCGACGCCCGGGGTGGCGCCCAACAAGGCGTCGATCTTGGACAGATCGGGATGGCCCGGCAGCAGGCGTATCTGGTTTGCCAGACGACGCATGACACTGTCGAGCGGCACTTTGTCGCGAAAAAATGCGGCTGTCGTCGCATTGCCGGGCAGATGCCTAACGCCCAGGGCCAGGCTGACATGCGCCTGCGGGTCGAGATCGATCACCACCGGCTTGCGGTCCAGCAACGCCAGAGAGGCGGCCACATTGAGCGTGGTGGTGGTCTTGCCGACGCCACCTTTCTGGTTGAATACCGCGATGACTGCCATGTAGGGGTTACTCCACGGTGACCGATTTGGCGAGATTGCGCGGCTGGTCTACATCGGTGCCTTTGAGGATGGCGACGTGGTAGGCCAGCAATTGCAGCGGGATGCTGTAGACGATGGGGGCGGTGCCGGGATAGATGTCGGCCAGGGTCAGATTCTGGAAGCGGTCGAGTTCGATCTTCACGTTGTGGTCGGAGAACAGGAACAGTTCGCCGCCGCGCGCGCGCACTTCCTGCAGGTTCGACAGCACCTTGTCGAGCAGCGGGTCGTCCGGCAGCGCGCAGATCACCGGCATGTCGGCATCCACCAGCGCCAGCGGGCCGTGCTTCAACTCGCCGGCGGGATAGGCTTCGGCGTGGATGTAGGAGATTTCCTTCAGCTTGAGCGCGCCTTCCAGCGCGATCGGGTAGAACGGGCCGCGGCCGAGGAACAGCGCGTGATGCTTGTCGGCAAAGGCGGCGGCCATTTCCTTGATCGCATCGGACAAGGACAGCACGACTTCGACCTGGCGCGGCAGCGCGTGCAGCTCATCCACCATCCGCTTTTCATCCTCGACCGACAGACCGCGCCGACGCGCCAGCGCGATGGTGAGCAGGCGCAGCGCGGTGAGTTGGGTGGTGAACGCCTTGGTCGAGGCGACGCCGATTTCCGGGCCGGCACGGGTCATCAGCGCGACATCGGATTCGCGCGTCAATGACGATTCCGGCACGTTGCAGATGGTCAGCGAACCGATATAGCCGGCCTGCTTGGCGAAACGCAACGCGGCCAGGGTGTCCGCCGTCTCGCCGGACTGGGAAATGGACAGGAACAAGGTATCCGGCGGCACCACGACCTTGCGGTAGCGATATTCGCTGGCGACTTCGACGCTGCACGGAATGCCGATTTCCTCCAGCCAGTAACGCGCGACCAGACCGGCGTGATAGCTGGTGCCGCAGGCGATGATGTGGACGCCGCGGGTCTTGTCGAACAGCGTCTTGGCTTCGTGGCCGAAGCTCTCTTCCAGCAGGCGTCCCTTGTGAATGCGGCCTTCCAGGGTTTCGGCGATGACCGAGGGCTGCTCGAAGATTTCCTTCAGCATGTAATGCTTGTACGGGCCCTTGTCGGTGGTCGAGGCGGACAGCAGCGACAGCCGCTCCGGCCGCTCGACCGGGTTGCCGGCGACATCGAAGATGCGCACGCCGTCGCGGCGGATTTCGGCGACATCGCCCTCTTCCAGGAAGATGAAACGTTGCGTGACCGGCAACAGCGCGAACACATCGGAGGCGATGAAGTTTTCGCCGACGCCGAGGCCGATGACCAGCGGACTGCCGGCGCGGGCGACGATCAGGCGATCGGCTTCGTCCGGGGTGGCGACCGCCAGGCCGTAGGCGCCGACCAGTTGCTTGATCGCTTTCTGCACCGCGCGCAGCAAATCGGGCTCTTCTTTCTGCAAATGCGCGAGCAGGTGCGCGATGACTTCGGTGTCGGTCTCCGAGGTGAAGAAATAGCCTTTGGCCTGCAATTCGGCGCGCAGCTCGGCATGGTTTTCGATGATGCCGTTATGCACCACGGCGACTTTCTCGCCGCTCATGTGCGGGTGCGCGTTGCGTTCGGCGGGCATGCCGTGCGTGGCCCAGCGGGTGTGGGCGATGCCGAGATTGCCGGCAATCGGATTCGCTTCCACCAACTGACGCAGCATGGCCACCTTGCCGAGCGCGCGAATGCGACCCAGGCTGCCATCGGCCTGACGCACGGCGATGCCGGCCGAGTCGTAGCCGCGATATTCCAGGCGTTGCAAACCTTCGATAAGGATGGGCACAACGTTGCGTTGGGCCACTGCGCCGACGATGCCGCACATAGTTCTTCTCCGATTATTTCTTGACGAAAACGTCGCGTGAGCGACGCTTGACGCGCCCCTCTCCCGCTTGCGGGAGAGGGGTTGGGGCAGCCAGAGACTTGGCCGATGTCTTTTTTCGGCTTAGTCGGTTGGCTGGTAGTTCCATCAGTGAGGGAAACGGGCATGGCACGACGTTCATTCTCCGGGACAGCCTCGATCCATGCCCGTCAGGGTTGTTTCTTTTTGGTCGGCCGTTGCCAGCCGGGAAGGGTGATCTGCTTGACGCGCGACAGCGTCAGTTGCCCGGCCGGGGCATCTCGGGTCAGCGTGGTGCCGGCGCCCAGTGTCGCGCCCTTGCCGACGGTGACCGGGGCGACCAGTTGCGTGTCGGAACCGATGAAGGCGTCGTCCTCGATGATCGTGCGGTGTTTGTTGGCGCCGTCGTAATTGCAGGTGATGGTGCCGGCGCCGATGTTGACCTTGCGCCCGACAGTCGCGTCGCCGACATAGGACAGGTGGCTGATTTTCGAGTTGAAGCCAATCTGGGCATTTTTCAGTTCGACGAAGTTGCCGATATGCGTTTCCTCGGCCAGCTCGGTGCCCGGGCGTAAACGGGCATAGGGGCCGATCACGGCATTGGCGCCGACACGCGCGCCTTCCAGGTGACAGAACGGCTTGAGTTGAACGCCGGCCGCCAGTTCGACGTTTTTCAGCACGCAATTGGCGCCGATCTGAACGCCATCGCCCAGCACCACATCGCCTTCGAAAACGGCGTTGATGTCGATCAGCACATCGCGCCCGCAGGACAGGCTGCCGCGAATATCAATCCGGCTCGGATCGATCAGCGTCACCCCGTCGGTCATCAGCTTGTCGGCCTGATTACGTTGATGCAGACGCTCCAGTTCGGCAAGCTGGGCGCGGCTGTTGATGCCCAGCACTTCCCATTCCGCGGCCGGGTGGCAGGGAATCACTCGCTCGCCTTCGGCTGCGGCCATGCCGATGACATCGGTCAGGTAATACTCGCCCTGCGCATTGTTGTTGCCCAGGCGCGCCAACCAGCCAGCCAGTTTGCCGGCCGGCAGACAGAGAATGCCGGTATTCACTTCGTTGATGGCCAACTCCTCGGGACTGGCATCTTTCTGTTCGACGATGCGCTCGACCTGGCCGCGCGCGTTGCGCACGATGCGACCGTAGCCAGTCGGATTGGCCAGATGAACGGTCAGCAGGGCGATCGCGCCTTCACGCGCAATCAGCGTCATTTCCTGCAGCGTCTCGGGACGCGTCAGCGGGACATCGCCGTAAAGAATCAGGCAAATGGCGTTGGGGTCGAGATGGGGAACGGCTTGTTGCACCGCATGCCCGGTGCCTAACTGCGGCTCCTGCTTTGCCCAGATCAGGTCGCCTCTGCCGATGGCTTGCGGCAGCGTCTCGCCACCGTGGCCGTAGATGACGCATGTGGCGGTCGGGCCAAGTTGGTCGGCGGCAGCAAGCACATGCGTAATAAGCGGCCTGCCGGCCAATGGGTGCAGCACTTTGGGCAAATCGGATTTCATCCGGGTACCCTTGCCAGCGGCCAGGATAACGACGTTCAGGGGGGGGTGCATGGGACGGCGAGGAGGTGTAGCCAGTAACGCGCGTAAGTATAAACAGCGCTTCCGTGCTTTGTCTGGCGGCCCGCTAAAGAAAAACGGCAGCGCGCGGCTGCCGTTTTTTCATGACGTGCGGGATGATCAGCCTCGGGTCTTGCGCAGCTTCTGAATCGCCGCCAGTTGTGCCACGGCTTCCGCCAATTCGGCTTCCGCATAGGCGTAGTCCATCAAAGAAGTGCGATTCTTCATCGCCTCCTCCGCTTGTCGCTTGGCCTCAAGCGCACGCGCCTCGTCCAGATCCGCACCGCGCACGGCGGTGTCCGACAGGATGGTAACCACGCCTGGCTGAACTTCAAGAATGCCGCCGGACACATAAATCAACTCTTCTTCCGCCTTGTCCGGCGACTTTATCCGCACAGAACCCGGCTTCAAGCGAGTCAACAGCGGCGTGTGGCGGGGATAGACCCCGACCTCGCCCATCTCAGCAGGTGCGACCAGATACTCGGCGAGTCCCGAATAGATGGACGCTTCCGCGCTGACGATGTCGACATGTATGGTCATTGCCATTCTTCGACTCCTAGTTTCGTGTGCCGGGTTTCGGTTGGCCGTTTTTTACGTGCCGCCTGCAACCCGGGACTCGTACGCGAATTATTGCAGCGTCTTGGCCTTCTCGACGGCTTCGTCGAGAGTGCCGACCATGTAGAATGCCTGCTCGGGCAGGTGGTCGTATTCGCCGGCCACGATTGCCTTGAAGTTGGCGATGGTGTCCTTCAGCGAAACGTACTTGCCGGGGGCGCCGGTGAACACTTCCGCGACGAAGAAGGGCTGCGACAGAAAGCGCTGGATCTTGCGTGCGCGGCTAACTGCCAGCTTGTCCTCGGGCGACAGTTCGTCCATGCCGAGAATCGCAATGATGTCGCGCAATTCCTTGTAGCGCTGCAGGGTGGCCTGTACCTGGCGTGCGACGTTGTAGTGCTCGTCGCCGACGACCAGGGGATCGAGCTGGCGCGAGGTGGAATCCAGCGGGTCAACGGCCGGGTAAATACCCAGTTCCGCGACCTGACGGGACAGCACCAGGGTGGCGTCCAGGTGGGCGAAGGTGGTGGCCGGAGAAGGATCGGTCAAGTCGTCGGCAGGCACGTACACGGCCTGGAACGACGTGATGGAACCGGTACGCGTCGAAGTGATGCGTTCCTGCAGGGCGCCCATTTCCGAGGCCAGGGTGGGCTGGTAACCCACGGCAGAGGGCATCCGGCCCAGCAGTGCAGAGACTTCGGTACCGGCCAGGGTGTAGCGGTAGATGTTGTCAACGAAGAACAGCACATCGCGGCCTTCGTCACGGAAGTGCTCGGCCATGGTCAGGCCGGTCAGCGCCACGCGCAGACGGTTGCCAGGCGGCTCGTTCATCTGTCCGTAGACCAGCGCCACCTTGTCCAGCACGCCGCCTTCCTTCATCTCGTGATAGAAGTCGTTGCCTTCGCGAGTCCGCTCGCCGACGCCGGCGAACACGGAGAAACCGCTGTGCTCGACCGCGATGTTGCGGATCAGCTCCATCAACGTCACCGTCTTGCCGACGCCCGCGCCGCCGAACAGGCCGACTTTGCCGCCCTTGGCGATCGGCATGATCAGGTCGATGACCTTGATGCCGGTTTCCAGAATCTCCACCGAAGCAGCCTGATCGGCAAACGCCGGAGCTTTGCGATGGATCGGCATGCGGGTTTCGGCGTTGACGGCGCCCATTTCGTCGATCGGCTCGCCCAGCACGTCCATGATGCGACCCAGGGTGGCCTTGCCGACCGGAACGGAAATGGCCGCGCCGGTATTGCGCACGGCTGCGCCGCGCTTCAGTCCATCGGTGGAACCCATCGCGATAGTACGGACGACGCCGTCGCCCAACTGCTGCTGCACCTCGAAGGTGAGCCTGGGGGTATCCATCTTGATCGCGTCATAGACCTTGGGCAGCGCTCCCCGCGGGAACTCCATGTCTACCACCGCGCCGATGATCTGTACGATTTTTCCTTCGGTCATGGCATTCATTCCTAGCTTGTTCGAATCTGTTAAACGGCAGACGCGCCCGCGACGATTTCAGAGATTTCCTGCGTGATCGCGGCCTGACGGGTCTTGTTGTAAACCAGCTTGAGCTCGTCGATGACGCTCTTGGCATTGTCCGATGCGGACTTCATGGCCACCATGCGGGCAGACTGCTCGCATGCCAGGTTTTCCGCAACCGCCTGGTAAATCAGCGTCTCGATGTAGCGCACCATGAGGCTGTCCACCACGCTGTGGGCGTCCGGCTCATAGATATAGTCCCAATAATGCGTAGCCTTTTCGCTTGCCGCCTCATTAGTGAGCGGCAGCAACTGCCTGAGCGTGGCCTCCTGCTTCATGGTCGAGACAAAGCGGCTGTAGACCAGATGGAGCGCATCGATGCGACCTTCCTTGTAGGCGTCCAGCATCACCTGCACCGGGCCAATCAAGCGCTCCATGTGCGGCGTGTCGCCGATACCAGTGACCTGCGAAGCGATGTTGACGCCGAGGCGCTGCATGAAGCCCAGCCCCTTGCCGCCAATCGCGCAGACATCCACGCCGATCTTCTGTTCGCCCCACGCCTTCACCTTGCTCAGCGACAGGCGTAGCGCATTGGTGTTGAGGCCGCCGCACAGCCCCTTGTCGGTGGTGACCAGAATGATGCCGACACGCTTGATGGTTTCACGTGAAACCACGAAGGGGTGGCGATACTCGGGATGCGCCTGGCTGAAGTGGGCGGCGACGCGGCCGATTTTCTCGGCATAGGGGCGGGCATGACGCATCCGCTCCTGGGCCTTGCGCATCTTGGCGGCGGCGACCATTTCCATGGCGCGAGTGATCTTGCGCGTGTTTTCCACGCTCTTGATCTTGCTGCGAATTTCCTTGCCGGCGGCCATGCTTTTTCTCGTCCGTCAGTAGTTGATCAGTAAGCCGCGCTGGCCTTGAAGTCTTCGATGGCGGCGGAAAGCTGTTTCTCGGTTTCGCCATCGAGGTCGCCGGTACTCAGAATCTTGTCGATGATGGCGGCGTACTTGCCCTTCATGAAGGATTGCAGGGCGGCTTCGAAAGCCAGGCCGCGTTTCACTTCGACGTCATCCATATAGCCGCGGTTGACGGCAAACAGGGTCACGGCCATGTCGGCGACGTTCATCGGCGAATACTGGAATTGCTTCATCAGTTCGGTGACCATCTTGCCGCGCTCCAACTGCTTGCGGGTGGCTTCGTCGAGGTCGGATGCGAACTGCGCAAAGGCTGCGAGTTCGCGGTACTGCGCCAGAGCCAGACGGATACCGCCGCCCAGCTTCTTGATCACCTTGGTCTGCGCGGCGCCGCCGACGCGGGACACCGAGAGGCCGGCGTTGATGGCGGGGCGGATACCGGCATTGAACAGATCCGACTCCAGGAAGATCTGGCCGTCGGTGATCGAAATTACGTTGGTCGGCACGAAGGCGGACACGTCACCGGCCTGGGTCTCGATGATCGGCAGAGCGGTCAGCGAGCCGGTCTGCCCCTTGACGCCGGAAACCCGCTCGACGTAAGCGGCATTGACTCGCGCGGAACGCTCCAGCAGACGGGAGTGCAGATAGAACACATCGCCGGGGTAGGCTTCGCGGCCCGGCGGGCGACGCAACAGCAGGGAAATCTGGCGATAGGCCCAGGCCTGCTTGGTCAGATCGTCATAAACGATCAGGGCATCGCGGCCGGAGTCGCGGAAATATTCGCCCATCGTGCAGCCGGCGTAAGGCGCGAGGAACTGCATCGCGGCCGGATCGGAAGCGGTGGCGGCAACGACGATGGTGTGCCCCAACGCACCGTGCTCTTCCAGCTTGCGGACGACGTTGGCGATGCTGGATGCCTTCTGGCCGACGGCGACATAGATACACAGTACGCCGGTGCCTTTCTGGTTGATGATGGCATCGACAGCCACGGCGGTCTTGCCGGTCTGGCGGTCGCCGATGATCAGTTCGCGTTGACCGCGGCCGATCGGCACCATGGCATCAATGGCCTTGAGACCGGTCTGCATCGGCTGCGACACCGACTGGCGTGCAATCACGCCCGGCGCGATCTGTTCGATGGGCGCACTGGACGTGCAGTTGAGCGGACCCTTGGCGTCGATCGGCTGCCCCAGCGCGTTCACCACGCGGCCGAGCAGCGCGTCGCCGACCGGCACTTCCAGAATGCGGCCGGTACATTTGACCGTGTCGCCTTCGGAGATATGCTCATATTCGCCCAACACGACAGCGCCGACAGAGTCGCGTTCGAGGTTCAGCGCCATACCGAAGACATTGCCGGGGAACTCCAGCATTTCGCCTTGCATGACCTCGGCGAGTCCGTGCACGCGCACGATGCCATCGGTAACGGAGACCACCGTCCCCTGGGTACGTAGTTCGGAACCCACTTCCAGATTCTGGATGCGGCTTTTGATCAGCTCACTGATTTCAGACGGATTGAGTTGCATGAGAATCCCAGATTTCCTAATTAAGCTTTCAGGGTGACGGCCAGGGCTTCTAGCCCGCCGCGCACCGACGCATCCATAACTTCATCGCCGACCTGGATCACGACGCCGCCAATCAGCTCGCTATCCACGGATTGGTCGGCAGTAACCTTGCGACCAAACTTGGCTTCCAACTTGGCGACCAGGCCAGCCATCTGCCCAGCGGAAAGCGGGAATGCGCTGGTAACGTGAGCAGTCAACTCCCCCTCCTGATCCGCCTTCAGCGCTTCAAACAGGCTGACGATTTCCGGCAAAAAGGCAAGCCGCTTGTTCTCCGCCAATAGACTCGTCAGATTGCCGCCTTCCGCCCCCAGTTGCTCACCGCAAACCGCCAGAATGATCTCGGCGACACGCGCACCAGGAACCCCCGGATTAGTTGCCAGACTCTGAACTTGAGCATCGCCGACCACCAGGGCAAGCAACGCAAGTCGCTCCGACCAGAGACCCCAGGAACGGCTCTCTCCAGCCAGCTTGGCAAGCGCTTCGGCATAAGGGCGGGCTAAGGTTGCGCGTTCCATATCAGAGCTCGTTCTTGATGACTTCCAGGAGATCGGCGTGGGCTTGGGCGCTGACTTCACGACGCAGCACCTTGCCAGCTCCAGCCACCACCAACGCGGCGATTTCGCCACGCAACGCTTCGCGTGCACGGTGAGATTCCTGCTCGATTTCAGCCTTGGCTGAAGAAATCATGCGATCCCCCTCACCCTTGGCGGCGCCCTTCGCCTCTTCAACGATTTGCACGGCGCGTTTTTCAGCCTGCGCGATGATGTCCGATGCTTTCAGCTTGGCCTCGTGCATGGTTTCGCTGGCGCGCTTGGCTGCCAACTCCAATTCATGCTTGCCGCGATCCGCCGCAGCCAGACCATCGGCTATCAGCTTCTTGCGGGCTTCCAATGCACTGACGATGGGCGGCCACACAAACTTCATACAGAACCATACGAATATGGCGAAGGTGATGGACTGCCCAATCAGGGTCATATTGATGTTCATGACCGCTCCTCTTGCGGGTTATTGCGGATGGTGGTCAGGCCGCAACGGCGAAGAGGACATACATGGCCAGACCGACAGCGATCATCGGCACCGCATCGACCAGGCCCATGACGATGAAGAACTGGGTACGCAGCATCGGGATCAGCTCAGGCTGGCGTGCAGCGCCTTCGAGAAAGCGGCCACCGAGGATGCCGATGCCGATGGAAGCGCCGAGGGCGCCCAGACCCATCATGATGGCGCCGGCAATGAACAGCAGAGCTTGAACTTCGGTCATTTGGTTACTCCTGTATCAACAAGTCAAAAAATATTAATGATGTTCCTGATGTGCCATGTCGAGATAGACGATGGTCAACGTCATGAAGATGAAGGCCTGCAAGGTAATGATCAGAATATGGAAAACCGCCCAAGCCCACTGCAGAACTCCGCCAGTCACGGCCAACACCGCGCCGCCGGAGAACATGATGGCGATCAGGATGAAGATCATTTCACCCGCATACATGTTGCCGAACAAACGCAGCGCGAGTGAAACAGGCTTGGCGATCAGGTTGACGCCTTCCAGCAACAGGTTGGCCGGCATGCCCCACTTGCCGAAGGGCTGCAACGTAAGTTCACCGACGAAGCCGCCGAGGCCTTTCATCTTGACGCTGTAATAGAGCACCAGGGCGAACACGGTGAGCGACATGCCGAAGGTGGCGTTCGGGTCGGTGGAGACGACCACTTTCATGAACGGCAGGCCCAATGCGCCAGCCACTCCGGGTAACCAGTCGATGGGCAGCAGATCCATCAGATTCATCAGGAATATCCAGATGAAGATGGTCAGCGCGAGTGGCGCAACCATGGGATTGCGCGCGGTAAAAGAGCCTTTGACGCTGGAATCGACGAACTCGACCACCCATTCGACAAAGTTCTGCAAACCGCCAGGCACGCCTGGGGCCGCGGATTTGGCAACCATGCGGAAAAAGAAAAGGAAGAGAACGCCCAGCAGGATGGAAAAACCCATCGTATCCACGTTGATGGCCATGAAGCCCATGTCTCTGGCTTCTTGCGCCGTATGCGCAAGACCCCAGGTGCCGTCGACATGCTGGCCATAGGTCAGGTTCTGCAGGTGATGCCGGATGTATTCCGTTGAGGTGTGCGCTTCCGCGGACATAACTCTAACTCTTGGTTTCGCCCTTGGTTTTACCTTCAGGCATCAATCTGTATTCAGAACAGCCGTCGCGCGAGCACGTTCGCAAACGCCCAAACCAGCTGCCCCACTATAAAACCCGCCAACAACGCTTGCGGCGCCAGATCCAGAAGCCCGAATCCTACGGCCATCAACATGCCGACAACAAAAAACCGCTCCAGACTGGAACGGTGGAACAACTTTAAATGACGCGCACCGTCGCAATGATAGTCGTCAAGGCCGATATACCAGCGCCCCACAAGCATGCCCGAATTCACTAGCGCGATAACCGCACCGCAGGCCAAAGCTTGCGCAACCATCACCCCCATCCAGACCCAACAAGTCACCACGACTACAGCAATGACAACAGCCTGGATCAACAGCGCAAAAAACATTAGCGGACGATAATATATGAATTAGTGGGGCTAATGCAACCATCAATGAGTTTGATGAATTCGTCGATCGGCCCAATAGTTCGCTGCTTCATTTGATGCGGTGCAGCAACTCATCCAGCTGCTCAAGGCTGTCGAACTGAATCGATATCCGGCCCGCCCCCTTCTGGTTGGCCCCGATCTTCACGCTCGCGCCCAAACGTTCGGAGAGCTCCTCTTCGAGTCTCTCCACATCGCGGTCTTTTCCCGCCGCCGCCTTCCCGGCCGGTTTTGCCATACGCGCCGCCAAACGCTCGGCATCGCGCACCGACATGCCTTTTTTGGCCACTTCATGCGCAGCATCGACCTGTTTGGCATGGACAAGAACAAGCAACGCGCGCGCATGCCCCATATCCAATTCGCCGCCCATCAGCATGGCCTGCACGGGCTTGGCGAGATTGAGCAAACGCAACAGATTCGAAACTGCGACGCGGGAACGCCCGACGGATTCGGCTGCGGTCTGGTGGGTCATGGAGAACTCCTGAATCAGGCGATGTATCCCTTGCGCCTCCTCAAGCGGGTTCAAATTCTCGCGTTGAATATTTTCGATCAGCGCCATTTTCAGCGCGGCCTCATCCTCGACCACCCGGACCAGCACCGGCACTTCTTTCAGCCCCGCCAATTGACTGGCGCGCCAGCGCCGTTCGCCGGCGATGATTTCGAATTGCCCGCCCGGAATTGCCCGCGCCAATATCGGCTGCATCAGCCCTTGCGACTTGATCGAGGCCGCCAACTCGCCGAGCGCGGTCTCATCCATGCGCGTACGCGGCTGATACTTGCCGGGCACCAGGCTCTCAACCGGCAGCGTCAGCAAGCGTTCGCCATCATTGGTATCGCCCTCGCCAAGCAATGCGTCCAAACCGCGCCCCAAACCCTTCAATCTAGCCACGTCGCGCCCCTCCTCTGGCGGGCTGGTCAGCCTGCTTTCTGACCAACTCCTGCGCCATCTGTAAATAGGCCTGCGCGCCCTTGGACGCGCGGTCGTATTGCAATACCGCCAAGCCATGACTCGGCGCTTCCGCCAATCGCACATTGCGCGGCACAACGGTGTCGAACACCTTGGCGCCGAAATGCGCCTTGAGCTGGTCGGATACGTGCTGAGCCAGCGTATTGCGGTTGTCGAACATCACGCGCACGACGCCCTCGATGACCAGTCCCGGATTGAGCCGCGCCTTGATTTTCTTGATGGTGTTGACCAGATCGGCGAGGCCTTCGATGGCGAAATACTCGCATTGCATCGGGATCAGCACTGCATGCGCGCAAGTCAGCGCATTGACCGTCAGCAGATTCAGGGCCGGCGGGCAATCGATCAGAATGAAGTCGTAGTCCTCGGCCGCCTTGTCCAGTGCACTCTTGAGCCGGTACTCACGCTGTTTTTGTTCAACCAGCTCGACCTCCGCCCCGGCCAAATCGCGATTGGCCGGCAACAAATCGAAGCCGCCCGCTTCAGACCGCAAGCGGACAGCCTCGTAGCTGTCCGTTCCCAACAGCAGGTGGTACACGGTCTTGGTCAGACCCCGTTTTTCGGCGCCGCTACCGGTGGTGGCATTGCCCTGCGGATCGAGATCGACCAGCAGCACCAGTTTGCCGAGGCTCGCCAGACTGGCGGCGAGATTGACGGCAGTCGTGGTCTTTCCGACGCCGCCTTTTTGGTTGGTGATTGCAAGGATGCGGGCCATCAGACAGGTTCCATAACGATCAGGCTCCGCTCGGCGTTCAGCCCGGGAACCTGCAGTGGCAAAGCGCGCACGACGCGCGCCACCTTGAGTTGGGCGATCTCGTCATCCGGCTGCACCCCCTTCATGGCCAGCCAGACGCCGCCCGGCGCCAGCAAATGCCCACTCAAACGAACAAACTCGGAAAGATCGGAAAAAGCGCGCGAAACGATCTGCATGAATTTCTCCGGCGCTTGATAGGACTCGACGCGCGCATGAACTACCGAGACATTGGCCAGCTTTAGCTCGATTGCCGTCTGCTGCATGAAACCGCATTTTTTCTGGCTTGCATCCATCACGGTTACAGATAGATCGGGACGCACAATGGCCAAAGGAATACCGGGAAATCCGGCGCCGCTGCCGACATCCAGGAGAGCGCCGCTGCCCAGGTAAGGCGTCAGCGCCAGACTATCCAGAATATGGTGTGTCAGCATGCGTTCCGGCTCATGAATCGCTGTCAGGTTATAGGTCTTGTTCCACTTGCCGAGCAGCGACAGGGTGTTAAGCAAGGCCGCTTTTTGTTGTGCGGACAAATCGAGCTGCAAGGCCCCCAATCCTGCATCGAGCGATTCCGGCAGGTTCATGCTTGCACACCTGTCGCTGGCGCCCCTGCCCACTCCGAGCGTTTGCCCAGCTCACCGCGCTTCAGGTAGACCATCAATACCGATATCGCGGCCGGTGTCACGCCAGCGACACGCGAAGCCTGGCCCAGCGTGGCCGGGCGCACCTGATTGAGTTTCTGGCGCACCTCGATTGAAAGGCTAGCCAGACTCATATAGTCGAAATCCAACGGCAGGGCCTGATTTTCCTGGCCGCGCTGGCGTTCGATCTCATCAAGCTGGCGGGCGACATAGCCGGCATATTTGGCTTCGATTTCCACCTGCCCGCTGAATTCGCCATCCGCCAGGCCAGGACCAGCACCGGGCAGCGTCATCAGTGCAGCGTAATCCACCTCAGGCCGGCGAAGCAGGTCGAACAGGCAGTATTCCCGTTCTATGGACTTGCCCAACAACCGTTTGGCGTCTTCATCCGCCAGATTATTGGGATTCACCCAGGTCGATTTGAGGCGTTCGCTCTCACGCGCCATCGCTTCGCGCTTGGCTTCAAAACGCAGCCAGCGCGCGTCATCCACCAATCCCAGACGCCTGCCAGCCTCGGTCAGGCGCTGATCGGCATTGTCCTCACGCAATGACAGTCGATACTCGGCGCGACTGGTAAACATCCGATACGGCTCAAGGACGCCGCGCGTGGTCAGATCGTCGAGCATGACACCAAGGTAGGCCTGATCGCGACGCGGCCACCAGGAAGGCTGCTCCTGGACATGCAAACCGGCGTTCAACCCGGCAAGCAACCCTTGTGCAGCCGCTTCCTCATAGCCCGTGGTGCCATTGATCTGGCCCGCGAAAAACAAACCGGAGATGGCCTTGGTTTCCAGGCTCGGCTTGAGGCCGCGCGGATCGTAATAGTCATACTCGATGGCATAGCCGGGGCGCAGGATATGAGCATTCTCCAGGCCGCGAATCGAGCGCACCAGATTCAACTGCACATCGAAGGGCAGGCTGGTGGAGATCCCGTTCGGATAAAACTCGTGCGTGGTCAATCCCTCCGGCTCCAGAAACACGTTATGCCCCGACTTGTCGGCAAAGCGCGTGATCTTGTCTTCGATCGACGGGCAATAGCGCGGGCCGACGCCTTCGATGACGCCGGTATACAGCGGCGAACGATCCAGCCCCTGGCGGATGATTTCATGCGTCTGTTCGTTGGTGGAAGTAATCCAGCAAGGCAGTTGTTGCGGATGCATCTCGCGCCGCCCCATGAAGGAGAACAGCGGCGCCGGATCGTCGCCGGGCTGTTCCTGCATCACGGAAAAATCGATGCTGCGCCCATCGATACGCGGCGGCGTTCCGGTCTTCAGCCTGCCGGCAGGCAGGTTCAACTCGCGCAGACGGGCGGCCAAAAAAACCGCCGGCGGATCGCCCATGCGGCCAGCCTGAAAATTTGCCAGTCCGACATGAACCAGGCCAGCCAGAAATGTCCCGGTAGTCAGCACCACCGCCCGCGCCTTGAACACGATGCCGAGTTGCGTGCGCACGCCGGCAATCCGGTCGCCCTCCAGAATCAGATCGTCCACCGCCTGCTGGAACAAGGTGAGATTCTCTTGGTTTTCCAGGCGGCTGCGCAGCGCCTGTTTATAGAGAAGGCGATCGGCCTGGGCGCGTGTCGCCCGCACCGCCGGGCCCTTGGATGAATTGAGAATGCGGAACTGGATGCCCGCCTCATCGGTAGCGATGGCCATCGCCCCGCCCAGGGCGTCGACCTCCTTGACCAGGTGGCCCTTGCCTATGCCGCCAATCGAAGGGTTGCATGACATCGCGCCCAGGGTTTCGATGTTGTGTGTGAGCAACAGGGTTTTCACCCCCATGCGCGCCGCCGCGAGTGCAGCCTCGCTTCCCGCATGGCCGCCCCCGACCACAATGACATCAAAAATATCCGGGGAAAGCATGGTCTTATTGGCGCTTCTGGCGGTCTGACAGGCGGTGGATTCTACGCCATGCCAACCGGTGTTTCATGCAGTGTTTCACGTGAAACATGCCTCAGGCATGCGCGTAAAGCTGGTGATACAGGCCGCCACGCTGCATCAGGCTGTCGTGAGCGCCTTGTTCGACAATACGTCCATTTTCAAACACCAGAATACGGTCGGCCTGGCGTACAGCGGAAAGACGATGGGCGATGATCAACGTAGTGCGTTTTTCCAGAAACGCCGCCAGCGCCGTGTGAAGTTCGCGCTCGGTCGCACTATCCAGAGCCGAAGTCGCCTCGTCCAGTATCACCACGCTCGGGCGGCCCAAAATGACGCGCGCCACCGCCAGACGTTGCCGCTGGCCGCCGGATAAACGCACGCCGTTTTTACCCACGACACTATCCAGACCATCATCCAGACCGGCGATGAATGCCTTCAGCTGCGCTATTTCCAGGGCATGCCATAAGTCTGTATCCGCATATTCGCGCCCCAGGGTCAGATTCTCGCGAACGCTGGCATTGAACAGAACCGGGTGCTGCAGAACCACACCGACGTTCTCTCTCACCGCATCCCAGCCGATATCTGCAACATCGACGCCGCCATAACGGATCGAACCATTCCGCAACGGGTACAGCCCAAGCAAAGCCTGCACCAAGGTTGATTTACCGCCTCCGGATGCACCGACCAAGGCCACCTTTTCACCCGGAGCAATAGACAAATTGACGCCATCCAGCACGGTGTCGCCATCGCCATAGGAAAAGCTCACGTTTTCCAGCTCCAATCCAATAGATTTCGAGGCGGCGAAAGGATTCAGATTGCTCTCGCCTGTTTCCGCAGCATTCAGCGCCAGCATGCCATTGATGCGGGCAAGCGCAGCATTGGCGGCATACCAGGAATATTGAATATTGATGACCTCCTGCACCGGTGACATCATGAACCAGAGATAACCGAATACCGCCAGCATCTGCCCGATAGTCAGATCAGAGAAAACCACCATCAACATCGCACCGGCGCGAAACGCATCGAAACCCGCCAAAAAAATGAAAAACGAAACCCGGTTCATGGCATCGGATTTCCAAGCATAGGCTGCGGCGTGTCGCCGGATATTCGCGGCCTTGTCCAGAACGCGACCCAGGTAGTGCGCCTCGCGGTTCATCGCGCGGATCTGGTTGAGGGCATCCAGTGTTTCGCCTAATGCTTCCTGGAATGCCTCGAAGGCGCTGTTTTCACGTTTCTTGAGTTCCTTCACCTTCTTGCCGAGCCGGGTTGAAAACGTGATGACCAAAGGATTCAGCAAGAGAATGAACAACGCCAGCTGCCAGTTCATCCAGAGCAAGACGCCGGCCACACCGGCCAGGGACAGCAACGCCACCAGGAAGCCGGAAATCGACGCCCCCAAAAACCCATCCACCGCATTCAGGTCGGTAACGAAGTGCGAAGTAACCCGCCCGGTCCCCAGCGTTTCGTACTCGGACAATGCAATCTTCGACAGCCGATCCAGCATGCGCGCCCGAATTCGATAAACCACCTCTTTGGAAATGAGAGAGAACGTGCGTGACTGCCAAACGTTGAGCAGGATGGATGCCAACCTCAACCCAAGGGTGAGCGCGAGCGCAATCAAAATAAACAAAACCGGACCATGCCAGGCGGGCGGAAACCAAGGCGCAAAAAACGCAATAAACCCGCCCGGCTGATTCAGAAGCACCTCATCGACCAGTACCGGCAGGAAAAGCGGCACCGGAACCGCGCATGTAACTGCGAGCAGGGCAATGAGATTGCCGCGTATCAACGCATCGCGGTGTCGGCGAACTTCAGTGAAGATCATTCGCCAGGATAGGGCTGTCGGTTCAGATTGATGCATCGTCATGATTTCGTCATATCTGTCAGCATCAGGTCAGCACAGTAACCGCGCACCGTCAGGAAAATTAAATAAAACAAAATAACCCCATGATTTATAAAGAATAATAATTTATTGATACTGGCTCATGAATTGCTTGATCAGGTCACAAGCCACTATTGGAGCGTAATCATGCTCACCAACACAATCTGTACACCTAGCAGCCAACGCCCGCCCCGTACCAACGCATGGGACGAGGTCTCTGCAATCGAAAAACGCTTTCCGCGCATTGCAAGCGAGCTCAGCAC
The DNA here is from genome assembly GCA_030691265.1 of Pseudomonadota bacterium. Taxonomy (GTDB): domain Bacteria; phylum Pseudomonadota; class Gammaproteobacteria; order Burkholderiales; family Thiobacillaceae; genus PFJX01. The sequence continues at coordinate 38,538 of JAUYET010000077.1, read as the reverse complement.
CCTGTGGGGCAGCAAGGAAATCGATAGCTACATCGATGGCCTACTGCTTGACGATCGTGGCGACCGCATGGGGTTCCCCATCGATGCCCTGGATGAATTAATGTTTCTCGCTGGAATCCGTTGGCACTTGAGCCATCTCTGCGGAACGGTCATCGATAGCACAGGCCCGGAGGAGTTCAATTACTCGGGCAACAGGGCCGAACTCTGCGGTGCGCCTTCAAAAACATGGGTTTTGATTTAACCTAAAAACCTCAGTTGACCGCTCCTTAGCCCTTGTGAGGCAGCATGGATGCGGCCGTTAGCGCCTCCGATAGCGCTCACCAATCGGGTGACGCCGCTACGCGCCCGATTGCACGGTTTTCGGGCCGTCTGGCTGCGTTGCTCCTCCTTGCGGGAAACGACCCCGCGCGTCGTCACGCACCCGCAAGGGGTACGCCGGATTCGTACGCGCTGAAGCGCTACGACTCCGCTGCCTTGCCTGCCGACCCGAAAACCGCACACTCGGGCGCGTTCAACTGAGGTTTCTAGGTTTAACTGGTTTTATGAGCGGCACAGAGGCCAGATTCCAGGCGAAGGGAGCAGGCCAATGTGTTTCACGTGAAACTGTTCTCACTTGCCGATACAAAATTGGCTGAATATGACACCCAACAAATCGTCAGAACCGAATTCGCCCGTTATTTCCGACAGCGCATCCTGAGCCAGACGCAACTCTTCCGCGAAAAACTCTAACTGCTTACCAGCGCCACGCGCACTTTCCAGGCTTTCTCCCGCGCGCCGCAACGCATCCAGGTGACGCGCCCGGGCGATAAACAGGCCATCGCCCTCGCTGCGCCAGCCTGCGAGCCCAAGCAATTGCCGACGCAACAATTCAATCCCGGCTCCCGTTTTGGCGGACAACCAGACTTCTTTGCCATCCGGCGCCGCTCTTGGCGCTTCGTCGGCAAGGTCTATCTTGTTGTGCACGGTAAGTAGCGGAATATCGGGCAAACGCTCAAGAATCGTCGTTTCTTGATCACCTACGCCGTGACCGGCATCGACCAGAAGCACCGCGATATCAGCCTTGTCAAGCACGGCCCAGGTTCGCACGATACCCAAGCGCTCGACCGGGTCTTCGGTTTCGCGCAAGCCGGCTGTATCGATCAAATGAATCGGAATGCCTTCGATCTGAATAGATTCGCGAAGGGCGTCTCGGGTAGTTCCAGCATATTCCGTGACGATGGCTGCATCGTAGCCTGCCAATTGATTCATCAGACTTGATTTGCCGACATTGGGCTGGCCGATCAGAACGACATTGAGGCCCTCGCGCAGCAATGCGCCCTGACGGGCCTGAGCCATGACCGCGCCAAGACTTGCCTGCAGCGCCAACAATTTTCCCCATGCATCCGCCTGTTCGAGGAAATCGATGTCCTCATCAGGAAAATCCAGCGTGGCCTCGACCAACATGCGCAGATGAATCAATCCATCTCTCAAGACATTGATCTTGCGGGAAAACGCTCCATCCAATGTGCGCAGCGCTGAGCGTGCAGCTTCTCGGCTACCGGCGTCGATCAGGTCGGCGATCGCCTCGGCCTGAGCCAAGTCCAGTTTGCCGTTGAGAAATGCGCGCTTAGTGAATTCACCAGGCTGCGCCAAACGCGCGCCAAGCTGCAAACAACGTTCCAGAACCAGTTGCAACACTTGCGGGCCGCCGTGGCCTTGCAGTTCCAGAACATGCTCGCCAGTGAAGGAGCGGGGGGCTGGGAAATAAAGCGCGATGCCATCGTCGAGCGTTTCCCCATCGGCGCCCAGAAAATGCACATGGCTGGCATGTCTCGGCGGCAGCGTTTTACCCGTCAATCCGATCAGATAAGGAGAGAGATCGGGTCCGGAAATTCGCACGACGCCGATCCCGCCCCTGCCAGGGGCGGTAGCAATGGCGACGATGGTATCGCTGGCGGTCATGTCTGCCGGCGTAACCCGCCAAAAACTATTTATGCTTGCTGTCGTTGGCTGCCTTGCCGCCCGCTTCAATAACCTTGTTGATGCGCCATTGTTGCAGGATGGAAAGCACGTTGTTGACCAACCAGTAGAGCACCAGGCCAGCCGGGAAAAACAGGAACATCACCGAGAAAATGACCGGCATGGCCATCATCACTTTTTGTTGCACCGGATCTGGCGAAGCGGGCGAAAGCTTGACCTGGATGAACGAGGTAATCGCCATGATCACCGGCAAAACGTAGAAAGGATCGGGCTTGGAGAGATCTTGTATCCAGAGCGCAAAGGGCGCTTGGCGGAGTTCCACAGCGCCCATAAGCACCCAGTACAAGGCAATGAAAACGGGGATTTGCACCAGGATAGGCAAGCATCCGCCCATGGGGTTGATTTTTTCCTCCGAATAAATCTTCATCATCCCTTCATGCAGTTTCTGGCGGTCATCGCCATAACGTTCTTTCAGCGTTTGCAATCGCGGCGCCAGCTTGCGCATCTTGGCCATGGATTTGTAGCCAGCCGCAGACAAGGGATAAAACACCATCTTGATCAGCACCGTGAGCAGGATGATGGAAACACCCCAGTTCACAACCAGCCTGTTGATCCAGTTAAGCAGCACAAAGATCGGATAGGCGAGCACGGTGAGCCAACCGTAATCGACCACCAGATCCAGGCCGGGCGCCAGAGATTTGATTTTTTCCAGCTCCTGCGGGCCTGCATAAAGGCGCATGGAAATCACTTTTTCCTGCCCCGGGTTCAACTTGACCGCAGGGAAAATCATGCCGGTGCTGTATTCGTCCTTGCCAACCGCCCGGGTATAAAACTCACGCTGACTTGCCTCCGCCGGATCACGTGTCATCCAGGCCGACACAAAGTGGTGTTGAACCAGGCCAACCCATCCATCCTTGGCTTCTTTTACGTACTCGGTCTTGTCCTTGGCGACATCATCAAAACTGACTTTCTGGAATTTTCCGGCATCGGTGTAGATCGCCGGGCCTGTGAAGGTCTGCATGAGGGCGGACTCACCCTCCGGAGCCTGGCCATGGCGCAGAATCTGGTAATAGGGAAAACCTTCCAGAACCGCTTCGCTCCGGTTACTGATTTGCGTGTCTACGTCGACTACGTAGCTGCCGCGCTGGAAAGTGTAAGTACGCACGACTTCCGCACCGTTGACTGTCGCCTTGAGACTGACCTTGAGTTCGTTCTGGCCTTCCTTCAGGCGGTATTCACCCGGCACCAACTCGAACACGGTTTTATGCGTGGGCAGACTGCCGCCGACAAAACCCATCTGCACAAAGTAGTTACGCCCCAACTTCTCTTCAAGTAGCGAGAATGGCTGATCTTCTTGTTCGTTCTGACGGTAGCGCGTGAGAATCAGCTTACGCAGATCACCGCCGTTGGCATCAATTTCCGCATCCAGAACATCGGTAATAATCCTGGCGCGCGCGCCAGGTGCGGCCTGTCCGCTAGCGGCGATCGCTGAATTGGGTTTAAGCCCCTGTCCTGGAACCGGCAATTCTGCGCTTGATGGCTGCGCTTGCTGCTTCGCCTTTGTTGCCTGAACTTCTATCCCCGGTTTAGGGTCGCTGTAGTCTTGCCAGGCTTCCCACAGCAGCAGAATAGAAAATGAAAAAACGATGAACGCGATGATGCGTTGGGTATCCATGATGTCGGCAGATTCTGGTTGATTACAGTAAGTAAGCTGCTACGGCCTACTGGAGTTGACAGCTTGAACAGTAGACTTGACGCGAGATGCTACACACGATTTGCATTGTTTCAGTCCCAATTGCAAAGCCTCTTCAAGACCGACTTCTGCTGATTTTGATCTGATCCTCGCTACCACATCGAGCCCAACCAATTCAGCCTGGTTCAGGCGAAAAACCTCACGTATCACACGCTTGATTCGATTACGGCCCACCGCCGTGGCAATGATTTTCTTGGGCACAATCATGCCCAGACGCGGGTAATCCAAACCGTTTGGCGCAGAGAGCAGATCCAGACCCGGCATGGCTCGCACGCACCTGAAACGAAAAACGGATGAAAACTCATCCGTTTTGCGCATTTTTTTCTGACGCCCCAAGGTGTTATCCACATCTGGAGCGATGGGCAGCGAGCCCGGATCCGACATCAAACCACTGACTCAGACCGCAAGACGCTTACGGCCTTTGGCACGACGGGCATTGATGACGGCGCGGCCGCCGACAGTCTTCATGCGCGCGCGGAAGCCATGGGTACGCTTACGGCGGACTACGGAAGGTTGATAGGTGCGTTTCATGATGGGTGCCTCAAGAGGGGGGAGTCGACTACAAAAAAGCAGCGCATTAGACCGCTAGCCCCCTGATTTGTCAAACATTTCCGGCTCTTTCCTGTGCGGTGATAGAATCCTCCGCCTCCCCCCAACCGCTTGCTGCCACACCGCTCATGCACGAATTCTGGAGCCATTGCATCGCCCACTTCGCGCGCACGTTGAACGCACAGCAGCTCAACACCTGGATCAAACCACTGGCCATGGAGGTCAGTTCCAAACAGATACTGATCAACGCACCCAATCGTTTTGTCGCTCAGTGGGTGCGCGAAAAATTCCTCCTCGACTTTGATCTGCTCGCACGTGAATACTTCGATACCCCACCTGCAATCCATTTAGCTATATCCGATACACGTACGCAAGCCAACCAGCCCGAACAAACGCCACCCACAAATTCACCGATCAACCCCAAAAAATCAGATCCTCTTCCTGTTACCGAACCCGAGGCGGGGTTATCCGAGCCAATTCGGCATACCAAATCATCCAAGCAGGAAAAGCCGTCGCCTCTTGATGAAAGTCGGCTCAATCCTTTATTCAATTTTGATACTTTCGTACCAGGCAAAGCAAACGATCTGGCCCGCGCCGCCGCTCTGCAAGTCGCCGACAACCCAGGCGCCGGCTATAACCCACTGTTTGTTTATGGCGGCGTAGGTCTTGGCAAAACTCACCTTGTACAAGCCATCGGCAACCGCATGGTCCAGATCAACCCGAAAGCGCGCGTACGCTACATCCACGCCGACCGTTATGTCTCCGATGTGGTTCGTGCCGTGCGCACCAACTCTTATGACGACTTCAAACACCGTTACAACACACTCGATCTGCTGCTGATCGATGACATTCAGTTTTTTGCAGGCAAGGAAGGCACTCAGCAACAATTTTTCTACACCTTCAACACGCTGATCGAAGAACACAAACAAGTCATCATCACCAGCGATACATTTCCGAAAAACATGGAAGGCATTGAAGAACGCCTTAAATCACGTTTTAGCTGGGGCCTCACGGTGATGCTGGAACCCCCGGAACTGGAAATGCGCGTAGCCATACTGCTGGACAAAGCACGCATTGAAAAAGCCAGTATTGATGAAGGGACCGCCTTCTTCATTGCAAAACAGGTTCGCTCAAACGTGCGTGAACTCGAAGGCGCACTCAAACGTGTAATTGCCTATGCACGCTTCAGCAAACTACCGATTTCCATAGAGCTCGCCAAGGAGGCGCTCAAGGACTTGTTAGCGGTACAAAACAGGCAAATTTCGATCGAGAACATCCAGAAAACGGTCGCTGATTACTTCAAGATCAAGGTCGCCGACATGTATTCCAAGAAACGCACCCGTGTTCTGGCAAGACCGAGGCAAATGGCCATGTATCTGGCGCGTGAACTGACCAACCTGTCTTACCCCGAAATCGGGCTTTCTTTTGGCGGACGCGACCACACAACCGTCCTCCATGCCTGTGCCAAGATAGAGGAATTGAAAGCCAGCGATCAAATCATGCGGAAAGATTATAACCTTTTGATTCAGGTACTTACAGGATGAAACCGGCTTCCATGAAACATCGGATGGGTTGGTGATAACCATGTGGATAGAGACTGGACACTTTGTGGATAAAGCATGATCGAGCAACCAGCAGGAAAGTTATCCACAATCCATCCCCGTCCCGTGCACAGCCTTACCAACCCATTTTTCCACAGCTTAAGCCGATGATTTTGATACACTTTGTCGGCTTATCCAAAGAAACTGCTGTTACCTATTACTACCATCAGGAATATATATAAATGCTTGTACTTAAATCCTCCAAGGACGCCTTGCTCAAACCCCTGCAAGCAGTGGCCGGGGTGGTGGAACGCAAGCACACGCTACCTATTCTTTCCAACGTGTTATTGGAAGTGGTTGGTGGACGAGTTGCCTTCATAGCCACCGATCTCGAACTCCAGATCAGTACATGGGCTGAAGCACAAGGTGCGTCGGATGCAGCGTTCACGGTATCGGCCCGCAAGTTGTTGGATATCAGCAGATCCCTTCAAGACGTGGATGCCATATCGCTCGACTTGAACAACGATCAACTCAAGGTGCAATCGGGCCGCAGCCGATTCAATCTGCAAACGCTCCCGGCACGCGATTTCCCAAAACTCCAGATCCCGGAAGGCCAGGGCCTCACGTTTAGTCTGCCGCAAGGTCTGATCAAGCAATTGTTGTCACGCGTGCAATACGCCATGGCGGTTCAGGACATTCGTTACTACCTGAACGGCATGCTGTTCTCCATCCATGGCAAGCGATTGACCGTGGCGGCTACAGATGGTCATCGTCTGGCTGTGGATGGCACCGATATGGAAGAAGAAGTCGAACAAGGTATCGACGTTATTTTGCCGCGCAAGACTGTGTTGGAGTTGGGCAAGCTGTTGAACGACGGAGACGAGCAGATACAGATCCAGGTCAATCAGAACCAGATTGTTTTCCGTCGCCAGGATTTCGAATTGCGCAGCAAGGTTGTCGACGGGAAGTTCCCTGACTGGCAGCGGGTAGTCCCGGTAGGACACGACAAATGCTTTGCAATACAGAGCAAGCGGCTGTCGCAGTCTCTCAATCGTGCGGCGATTCTTACCAACGACAAATACCGCGGCGTACGTATTGCCCTGACGCCAGGCAGTTTGCGGATTGCATGCAGCAATAACGAGCAGGAAGAAGCGCAGGAAGAACTGGACATCGATTACAGCGGGGATTCGCTTGATATCGGATTCAACATCCAATACCTACAGGATGTGTTGAACAACGTCGTAGTTGAATCAGTATTGTGCTCATTTGGAGATCCCACCAGTTCGCTCCTGATTACAGTGCCGGGAGAAGAAAACTTCCGCTACGTAGTCATGCCAATGCGTATCTAAGCAGTCCAAATTCGAGTCCACAGAGTGGGTTGGCAACGCTGCTCACGACACTCGACTAATCAATAGAAAAGGTTTCACGTGGAACATCCAAGCGGTAACGGCGGCTACGACGAAGACAGCATTCAGCAACTGGAAGGCCTGGAGGCGGTGCGCAAGCGGCCGGGCATGTACATCGGCGATACCTCGGATGGCTCCGGTCTGCACCACATGGTGTTCGAGGTGCTGGACAACGCCATCGACGAAGCCCTGGCCGGCTACTGCGACGACATCAAGGTCATCATCCACCCGGACAACTCCATTTCCGTGTCCGACAATGGCCGCGGCATCCCGGTCGGCGTGAAGCTGGACGACAAGCACGAACCCAAGCGTTCCGCCGCCGAGATCGTCATGGTGGTGCTGCATGCCGGCGGCAAGTTCAACCAGAACAGCTACAAGGTTTCCGGCGGCCTGCACGGGGTCGGTGTTTCCTGTGTGAATGCCCTGTCGAAATGGTTGCGCCTGACCATCCATCGAGATGGCAAGAAGCATTTCATGGAGTTCGAGCGCGGCGCACCGGTCAACCGTCTGATTGAAGTTCACAACGGCATCGAAGTATCTCCCCTGAAAGTGATCGGCGACAGCATCCGGCGTGGCACTGAGGTGCACTTCTCCGCCGACGAGGAAATCTTCGGCAATGTCATCGATTTCCACTACGACGTGCTGTCCAAGCGCATCCGCGAACTCTCGTTCCTCAATAACGGCGTCAAGATCGAACTGCTCGACGAACGCGATGGCCGCACCGATAACTTCGCCTTCTCCGGCGGCGTGAAAGGCTTCGTTGAATACATCAACAAAGCCAAGAGCGTGCTGCATCCCAACGTGTTCTACGCCACCGGCGAATCCAAGGTTGGCGACACCGGCGTCAGCATCAGCAGTGAAGTCGCCATGCAATGGAACAGCGGCTACCAGGAACAGGTGCTCTGTTTCACCAACAACATCCCGCAATCCGACGGCGGCACCCACCTGACCGGCCTGCGCGCGGCAATGACGCGGGTGATCAACAAGTACATCGAGGAACACGAGATCGCCAAGAAGGCCAAGGTGGAAATCACCGGCGACGACATGCGCGAAGGCCTCGCCTGCGTGCTTTCGGTGAAGATGCCCGACCCCAAGTTCGGCTCCCAGACCAAGATGAAGCTGGTCTCCTCGGAAGCGCGTCCGGCGGTGGAAGAAACCGTCTCGCAGAAACTCTCGGAATACCTGCAGGAACGTCCGGCCGACGCCAAGCTCATTTGCGCCAAGATCGTCGAGGCCGCGCGCGCTCGCGAAGCCGCTCGCAAGGCGCGCGACATGACTCGCCGCAAGGGTGTGCTGGATTCCGCCGGCCTGCCCGGCAAGCTGGCCGACTGCCAGGAAAAAGACCCCGCCTTGTGCGAGCTTTACCTGGTCGAGGGCGATTCCGCCGGCGGTTCCGCCAAGCAGGGCCGCGACCGCAAGTTCCAGGCCATCCTGCCGCTCAAGGGCAAGATCCTCAACGTCGAGAAAGCCCGCTTCGACAAGATGCTGTCTTCGCAGGAAGTCGTTACCCTGATCACCGCACTCGGCACCGGTATCGGCACCGGGCTCGGCAAGGACGACTACAACCCGGCCAATCTCAGATACCACCGCATCATCATCATGACTGACGCGGACGTCGACGGCTCCCACATACGCACCTTGCTGCTCACCTTCTTCTACCGCCAGATGCACGAACTGGTCGAACGCGGCCACATCTATATCGCCCAGCCGCCGCTCTACAAAGTTAAACAGGGCAAGCGCGAGACCTACCTGAAAGACGATTACGAATTCAAGCAGTACCTGCTGCGCGAAGCACTCAACGGCGCCGAACTGATTCCGGCCGCCGGCGGCGAAGCCCTGCCGAAGGAAAGCTTCGAACGCATCGCCCGCGAATTCCTGCTCGCCGAATCCATGATTGAACGTCTGGCCCGGCGCATGGACCCGGACGTGCTCTACAGCCTGCTCAAGATTTCCACCATCAGCCTCAACAACGAAGCCGATGCCCAAGCCGCAGCGCAACAACTGACGACCCAACTGGCCAAGCTCGGTCCGGTGAAAATCAAGCCGCTGCAATACGAAGGCGATGCAGGCAAGTACGGCGGCTGGCGGCTGGAAATCACGCGCAGCAAACATGGTATCGGCCACACCAGCTATCTCGACTACAACTTCGTCGAAGGCGGCGACTACGACCAACTGCGCCGCACCGCGGAAATCCTGGTTGGCCTGTTGCAACCCGGCGCAGAAGTTCGCCGTGGTGAAGCACGCACCCCGGCTTACGACTTCAAACAAGCCCTCGACTGGCTGCTCAACGAGGTCAGGAAAAACCTCGGCGTACAGCGCTACAAAGGTCTCGGCGAAATGAATCCGGAACAACTCTGGGAAACCACCATGGACCCGCAAGTCCGCCGTCTCCTGCGCGTGCAGATCGAAGACGCCATCGCTGCCGATGCCATCTTCACCACCCTGATGGGCGAAGAAGTCGAACCGCGCCGCCAGTTCATCGAGACCAATGCGCTAGGTGTACGGAATCTGGATGTTTAAAGATGGAAGCGCTTGCGAATCTGCCCATCTCTCAGCAATAACCCATATTGGATATCGGGTTTTTTAGCGGTCGCCATTTGACTAATCGACCTCCATGTAGGAATATCCGTGTGTAATATTTACACGCACACGGGGCGCGAGCACTTTGCTGCTTCGACCTTCATGGAAAGTATTAGACAAAGGAGTTCTGAATCATGGCGAAGTTAAAACTCTCATCCCTGGTTGTCGCGGCGGCCCTGGCCATCGCGCCAAACATGGGTTCCGCGGCAGTCATCGGGTTTTTGGGCAATTTCGATGTCATCAATGACACTGGCAAAACCGCGCATGGTTTCGAGATCGAGCTGGAAGGACTGCACAGTTCCGACATTACCGACACCTTTGGCGGTACCGGGCGATGGTTTCCGAGCGGCCGCGGTTTCGACCCCGCAACCAGCGTGGAACGCTATGGTGCGCCCACCATCACCGAGTACTCGAACGGCGCAATCTTCGGCACCAAAGTGACCTACCTGGGGCTGTTCGATGCCGCCACCTCCTCCTGGGACTATGGCACACCGAGCGGAAACTTCGTGACTCCCGGAGACAACTGCTGGACCCGTGGCGGCGTCGGCTATAGCGCCGCCACGCCTTGCGATCACTTCGGCGTGGGTACGCGCACGAATGCTACCAAGACCACCTATAGCTGGCTGCTCGAAACCGGGACGGTCGGTGTTCTGACCAATGGCGTAGTCAGTCTTCCGGCACCGAAATGGGCCGTGATTCCCGCAGTTGTGCAGCCTGGGTTACCGCCTGCACCGCCAGTCGTCATCGCGCAAATTCAAGCGCCGGAACCCATACCCGCGCTAGAAATTGAACCCCTTGAACCCCAATTCGGCGAGGCGATCTGGGTCAAGGTCTTTACCACCGAGCTGGAGAATGAGGTCGAACTGGAAGATCTGATTGGCGGCAACGCGGTCATCAATCTGGCTAAAACCAAAACAGAAACCGAGTGGCAACTTCTGCAGACCGACCCGGGCAATCCGCTGGCAGGGCAACTGGAGAGCGGTTATGGCGCGCCGGTGGGGCCGAATGCCGCATCCATCATTCGCCGCTATGAGTTCTACAAATATGCAGGCGAATACGACCTGGCCGACCATCAAGCCATTCTAATAACCAGCGATTCGCATCCGGAACTTAATGAAATCGGCACCTACATCGGTGCACAAAACGTGGCGAACAACCTTGCCGTGGCCGCCGTACCAGAACCCGAAACCTACGCCATGCTGCTGGTCGGCGTCGGCCTGATCGGACTCCGCTTGCGCAGCCGCAAGCAGGCAAAGACCATCGGCTAAGCTGAGTTCCTCGCCACCCGACAAACCCCGCCATGAGCGGGGTTTGTCGTTTCTGCGCAAGTGCCGAGTCATACGCAGCAGCCACCAGGCACGTGGCTTGCTGAAATTTTCCTGTGAGAGCATGTTGCATCGACAAGCTCCGCATGACGACAGGAGGTTTCATGATTCATCACATCCGTTCCCTGTTCCTGCTTCTGGCGCTGCTTTGTGGCGGCGTGGCTACCGCCGCCGAACCCGCACCCAAGTCCATACCCAAGCCCATACCCGAACCGATGATCCTCACCGCTACCGCCCAGGGCCGTGACATGGAAGCGGCGCTCGCAGCGCTCAACCAGGCCATCGTCAATCACAACTACACCTTCGTGCGCCAGCAGGCCATCGACAACCGGCTGGTGCCCTACGCCCAGGAAGTGCGCTCCGTGCGTCTGGTCTATTTCTGCAATTTCGCCAAGATGGATCGGGCGTTGCGTCTGGACTTGCGCGCCGCACAGATGCTGCCCTGCCGCGTGACGCTGATTGAAACGCCGACCGGCGTCGATCTGATCGCGGTGAATCCGGCCTGGGTATCGCAAAACATGCCGGGCTTGCATGAGGAGTGCCAGGAGTTGAAAAACGACTATTTGGCGATTCTGGAAGAGGCTTCGTTATGAAGCGCATCGCCGTGTTGCTCGCACTGGCATGGTGCTTTCCTGCTCACGCCGAGCCGCTCAGCGTGAGCAAGGCCGTGGATATGCGCCAGGCGCTGGATGATCTTGCCCTGGCCGCAGCCAACCATGAACTGGTGCTGGTGAAGATGCAGCCCATCGATACCGCGCTGGCCAAACGCGGTTTCGAGAATCCGCACATGCGCATCCTGTTCATCGGCAGCGAATCCGCCGTGCGCTGGGCGGAGGCGGTGGAACCCCGCCTGCTCAACCTGCTGCCGCTGCGCTTGACCCTGATCCAGCGTGACGGGCGGATGACCGTGATGAGCGACGACTTCGCTCTCTGGCTGCACGAATTCCCGAGCGATCCGGCGCATCGCATGATCGAGGCCTGGCAGGCGGAACTCAAAGCCATGCTCGACGATTTCGTGCGCCAGTAACCCTGGCGTCCCAAGTGGTGCATTTTCGGGCAGGCGAATTCGCCCGGAGATAAAAGATGACCTACATATCCTGAAATGGTGCACAACGCGCCGATTCGGTGCATGCATGGTGCATGGCACCGCCGCCAGATATTCCTCACGCTTCCTGTTTGTCCTGATTAAAAGCAAAATATAGTAATTAATACAGTGGGTTATAAATAATATGAGACGTTGGCACGGGCATTGCTAATCACTGTTTGACTGATGCAAAGGCGCGCCAGTCATGTCGCTCCTTCACTGAATTTTCGTGTGGATAACCTGGACAACGACGTCCTTCCCATCGGGCTCGGATGCCGTTCTTATTGGAGTCAATGCAATGGAAAAGCCGGTTTTGCCAAATATTCCGCCTAGCAGCAACCTGATCCTCGTCGACGACGGTAAACGTGATTTCTTGAAGAAAGCCGCAGGAATGTCCGCCGCCGCCGCACTCATGTCTCTGGTCCCGCCAGGCGTGCGTAGCGCCGCCTGGGCTGCCGGTTCCGACGCTCCCGAAAAACTGGAAGTGAAGATCGGTTTCATTCCGCTGACCGATTGCGCCAGCGTGGCGATGGCCGCCGAGAAGGGTTTCGACAAGAAGTACGGCATCAAGATCATCCCCAGCAAGGAAGCCTCCTGGGCCGGCGTGCGCGACAAGCTCAGCAACGGTGAGCTGGATGCCGCGCACGTGCTCTATGGCCTGATCTACGGCTTGCAGATGGGCGTCGGCGGCACCAAGAAAGACATGGCCGTGCTGATGAACCTCAACCACAACGGCCAGGCCATCACGCTCAACAATCAGATCAAGGCCAAGGGCGTCACCGATGGCGCAGGTCTGGCCAAACTGGTCAAGGCCGAGCCGAAAGAGTGGACTTTCGCGCAGACTTTCCCCACCGGCACCCATGCCATGTGGCTGTATTACTGGATGGCGACTTACGGTATCGACCCGTTCAAGGACGTCAAGGTGATCACTGTGCCGCCGCCGCAGATGGTCGCCAACATGCGCGTCGACAAGATGGACGGCTATTGCGTCGGCGAGCCGTGGAACGCGCGCGCCATTCACGACAAGATCGGCTTCACCGCCGCCACCAGCCAGGACATCTGGACCGACCACCCGGAAAAGGTGCTCGGCACGACGCTGGAATTCGTGCAGCAGTATCCCAATACCACCCGCGCCATGATCGCCGCCATCCTGGATGCGTCGAAGTACATCGACACCATGGCCAACCGCTCGGAAACCGCCCGCATCATCTCCGGCAAGTCCTACGTGAACACCGATTTCGATGTCATCGAGGACCGCATGCTGGGCCAGTACGACAACGGCATCGGCAAGAAATGGCAGGACGCCAACTACATGAAGTTCTTCAACGACGGCAAGGTCAACTTCCCCTACCTGTCGGACGGCATGTGGTTCCTGACCCAGCACAAGCGCTGGGGCTTGCTGAAAGAACATCCGGATTACCTGGCCGTGGCCAAACAGGTGAACCAGATCAAGATCTACAAGGAAGCCGCCACCATGGCCAAAGCCCCCGTGCCCAAGTCGGAGATGCGCACCTCCAAGCTCATCGACGGCGTGGTGTGGGACGGTAAGAACCCGAAGGCCTATGCCGACGGGTTCAAGGTGAAGGCTTGAACAGAACGTAGGGTGCGCCGCGCGCACCATTTCAGGACGGTGCGCGCGGCGCACCCTACGACCCCAAGGAGTCCGCCATGAGTGCTGTGACCATCAACGAAAACAGTCTGAAAGACATCATGAACTCGCCCGATACCACCCCGTTGCCGGCGCCTCCGCGTCGCACGCCGTTTCTGCAAACCGAACGCGGACTGGCTTTTGCTGAAGCCATCGGAAAATTCTTCCGCGCCGCCCTGCCACCGTTCCTCGGCATCGCGCTATTCGTCCTGCTCTGGCAGATCGTCTCCGCCAGCGGCGGCGATCAAGGTCTGCCCGGCCCGGCGAAGACCTGGGAGTCAGCCAAACTCCTGTTTGCCGACCCGTTCTACGACAACGGCCCCAACGACAAGGGCATCGGCTGGAACATCCTGCATTCGCTTTATCGTGTCGGCATGGGCTTCGGTCTGGCCGCGCTGGTGGGCATTCCGCTCGGCTTCATGATCGGCCGCTTCCAGTTCCTGTCCGGCATGATGTCGCCCATCATCAGCCTGTTGCGCCCGGTCTCGCCGCTGGCCTGGTTGCCGATCGGCCTCTACGTGTTCAAGGAGACCGAACCGGCCTCGCTGTGGGTGATCTTCATCTCCAGCATCTGGCCGATCATCCTGAATACCGCAGCCGGCGTGTCGCGGGTGCCGCAGGATTACCTCAACGTGGCGCGGGTGCTCAACCTGTCGGAATGGAAGATATTCACCCGCATCCTGTTCCCTTCCGTGCTGCCGTATCTGATGACCGGCATCCGCCTGTCGATGGGTGTGGCCTGGCTGGTGATCGTCGCCGCCGAGATGCTCACCGGCGGCACCGGCCTCGGCTTCTGGGTGTGGGACGAGTGGAACAACCTCAACGTCGAACACATCCTGATCGCCATCTTCATCGTCGGTATCGTCGGCCTGCTGCTGGAACAGCTGCTGGTGCTGATCGCGAATCGCTTCAATTACGAGTAACGGGCATGGCTTTGAGAGACACCCCGGGGCATGAAAGCCACGCCCGTTTCCCTCTCCCCCAGCCCCTCTCCCGTTTGCGGGAGAGGGGAGCGTCGAGAGTCGCTGCGCGACTTTCACATTAAAGGACACCGTCATGCACAGCTATCTGCACATCGAAAACGCCAAGATGGTGTTCGACACCAAAAAAGGCAAATTCACCGCGCTGACCGACATCAACCTGGACGTGAAACAGGGCGAATTCATCGCGCTGATCGGCCACTCGGGTTGCGGCAAATCCACCCTGCTGAATCTGGTGGCGGGGCTGACCGAACCGACGGAAGGTTTTTTGCTGCTGTCGGAAAAGGAAATCAAAGGGCCGGGGCCGGAACGCGGCGTGGTGTTCCAGAACCACAGCCTGCTGCCCTGGCTGACCTGCTTCGGTAACGTCCATCTGGCGGTGGAACGCGTGTTCGGCAGCAGAGAATCCAAAGCCAAGCTGAAGGAACGCACCCAGGCGGCGCTGGATCTGGTGGGGTTGAGCCATGCCACACACAAGCATCCCAACGAAATATCCGGTGGCATGAAGCAGCGCGTCGGCATCGCCCGGGCGCTGGCGATGGAACCCAAGGTGCTATTGCTGGACGAGCCGTTCGGCGCCCTCGACGCGCTGACCCGCGCCGGCCTGCAGGATGAACTCATGCGTATCGTCAAGGAAACCCAGGCCACCACGTTGATGGTGACGCACGACGTCGACGAAGCCGTGTTGTTGTCGGATCGCATCGTGATGATGACCAACGGGCCGTCGGCAACCATCGGCGAAGTGCTGACGGTGGATCTGCCGCGTCCGCGCGATCGTCTGAAACTGGCGGAAGACCCGGTGTATCACCGTCTGCGCGGCCAGGTGCTGGAATTTTTGTATCAAAAGCATCTGAAGAAGGCGGCCTGAACCAGACGGGTCCATTGGACGAACAATGGACGAAGCGGTGCTTCAGAGCGCCGTAGGTTGGGCAAAGCGAAGCGTGCCCAACATCGCACCGGTTCGTTGGGCACGCTTCGCTTTGCCCAACCTACGTCACTGATCCAGGCGGGTCCAATGGACGAACAATGGCCGAAGCGGTGCTTCAGAGTTGCTGGAGCCAGCTTTTCGCCTTGAGATAAGCGTCGAGTTCCGTTGTTGCCAAGGGCTTTCCGAACAGGAAACCCTGTACTGCATCGCAACCGTTGGCGCGCAAAAATTGCAGTTGCTCGGGCCGGTTGACACCCTCCGCAACGGTGCGCAAGCCAAGCCGCCGGCCGAATGCCAGCAGCGCGGCAACCAGTTCGCGGCTTTGCGGGTTACGGTCGATTTCCTCGATAAAAGTCAGGTCGATCTTGAGCGCGTCCAGGGGAAGCTGTTGCAGTAGCGCGAACGAGCAATAGCCGACGCCGAAGTCGTCCAGCGAGCATTTGAAACCCGCGCGCGACAGGGCGTACAGCCCGCGCAATCCCGCGGCATTGCTGGTCAGCGCGCTTTCCGGACATTCAAAGGTGACCGAGCCCGGACTGAAGCCGCTGCTGCTGAGCGCAGCCAGGATGGGAGCCGGATCGGTAAGCGCGGCCAATTGTCGGGCGGACAGGTCGATGCTGACGCCGATATCGCGCAAATCCAGGCGCGCAAGCAACTCCGCCGTTTCGCGCAGCGAGTCGATGCCCAGCGCGGGCATCAGACCGAGTTTCTCGGCTTGTTCGACAAAGCGGCTGGCATCCAGCAAACCCAATTCCGGATGCTGGAAACGAAGCAACATTTCGATGCGCGAAACGCGTCCGCTGACCAGATCGATTTCCGGCAGAAAACGTAGCTGGAAGCGCTGTTCCTCACGCCCGCGCCGCAAAGCGGCGTCCAGTGTGAGGTGGGCTTGCGCGATGGACTGGTCTTCTTTGCGGTGGAAACGGAAGTCGCCGCGGCCGTTCTGCTTGGCGGTGTAAAGGGCGTTGTCGGCGGCCTCCAGCAAGCCTTCGGCATCATCGCTGTCGTTGGGGTAGATGGCTACGCCGATGCTGACGCCGACGTCGATGGCATGCCCGTCGATCAACATGGGTTGTGCCACGGCATCGATCAACTTGCGGCTGACCAGTGCGGCGGCTGCCTTGGGATCCGGGCTTTCCAGCAGTGCGACGAATTCGTCGCCGCCGCGTCGGCTCAGGGTGTCGCTGGCGCGCATGCAGGCCGACATGCGTTTGGCGACTTCGATCAGGACCTTGTCGCCGAAGGCATGGCCGTATTGGTCGTTGACCGGTTTGAAGCGGTCGAGATCAAGGTACAACAGGGCCATTTGGCCGCTGCGCCGCTCAAGCGTCGACAACATGCGGCGCAGACGGTCGCCGAACAGGATGCGGTTGGGCAGTCCGGTGAGCGCGTCGAAATGCGCCAGACGGCGAATATGGTCTTCCTCGCGTTTGCGTTCCGTGATGTCGGAAAACAGGCCGACATAGCGGGTGACGCGGCCGCTGGGTTCGCTGACCGCGACGATAGACAGCCATTCCGAGAAAAGTTCGCCCGATTTGCGCCGGTTGATCACCTCGCCCGACCAACGCCCGGCGCTGATCAGGGTGTCCCGCATGTGCTGGTAGAACTCGTGGCCATGCTCGCCGGAAGAGAACATGGCGGGTGTTTTGCCTATCGCTTCATCGGCGCGATAGCCGCTGATTTCGCTGAACGCCGGGTTGACCGCCAGGATGCGGGCATCGGCATCGGTCACCATCATGCCTTCGCTGGCCGATTCGAAGGCCAGCCGCGCCAGGCGCAGCTCGCGCAAACGCGAGGCATCGCGCAGGCATTTGGTGACCGCGTCCGCGAGCAACTGCGCATCGAGCGGCTTGAGCACATAACGGTCGACGCCGATATCGAGCGCCTGACGCAGATGGCCGGTATCGGACGAATCGCTGACGACGATGATCTGCGTGTCCGGATCCTCGGCGCGAATCGCCTGGCTCATGACCAGGCCGTCCGTGATCGGCATGGCGATGTCGGTGATTACCAGATCGGGTTGCCAGGCCCGCCAGATCGCCAGACCCTCGGCGCCATCGGCGGCGACGCGCACCTCGGCGACGCGGGGGGCGATGACTTTCTGTATCAGCAACTGCAACGACGCGGCGCCTTCCACTACCAGCACGCGAGCGGTGGACAACTCGCTGGCAAAAGCGTCTGACATGGCACTGTCCTCGGTTAATCGGTTTTTCTTGGCGCTGGGTCGGTAAAGTGGCCGGATTGCATGCAATCAACCCGACTCCATATGTGGTCGCAAAGGTAGCGCGGCACGCGTTATTGCGCCACAAAAATATGCGAACACAGCGGTTTTGCGGGCCTCACAACGAGACTGACATCAAGGCGAAAAGCGTGCTTTTGCCAACCCCCCGTTGCGTATAAAATGCGCAGCCCATCGAAGCGTCACACCTCCCCCCGCATGCAAATCGGCCCCTACAAGCTCAAGAACAATCTGATCGTCGCGCCCATGGCCGGGGTGACGGATCGGCCGTTCCGCCAGTTGTGCAAGCAGATGGGCGCAGGCATGGCGGTGAGCGAAATGGTGACTTCGAACTCGCTGCTGTACGGCTCGGCCAAGACCCAGCGCCGCGCCAATCACGAAGGCGAAGTGGAACCGGTCTCGGTGCAGATCGCCGGCAGCATCCCGGCGATGATGGCAGAGGCGGCGCGTTACAACGCCGAGCGCGGCGCGGCGATCATCGACATCAACATGGGCTGTCCGGCCAAGAAAATCTGCAATGTCATGGCCGGCTCCGCGTTGCTGCAGGACGAAGCGCTGGTGGCGCGCATTCTCGAAGCGGTGGTGCAAGCGGTGCCGGATACGCCGGTGACCTTGAAGATCCGCACCGGCTGGGATCAATCGCATCGCAACGCGTTGAAGATTCTGCATATCGCCCAGGAATCCGGCATTCAAGCGCTGGCGATTCATGGCCGCACTCGCGCCTGCGGCTACTCCGGCGAGGCCGAATACGAAACCATCGCCGCAGTAAAAGCCGAAGCGCGCATTCCGATCATCGCCAACGGCGACATCACGACGCCGGAAAAGGCCCGACAGGTGCTCGCGGCCACCGGCGCCGATGCCATCATGATCGGTCGCGCCGCCCAGGGCCGGCCCTGGCTGTTCCGTGAAATCAGCCATTATTTGGCCAGCGGCGAGAGCCTGCCGGCGCCGGAAGTGGCCGAGATTCACGTCGTGTTGCTCGCACATCTGGACGATCTCTATCGCTTCTACGGCGAACTCTCGGGCAGCCGCATGGCGCGCAAACACATCGCCTGGTATACGCGCGGCCTGGCCGATTCCGCCAACTTCCGCCATGCCATGAATCGGCTCGAAGGCACGCATGCCCAGCTCGAAGCGGTGAACGATTTTTTCTGGCGCACGCGCGAACGCTCCAGCCGACTGATTTATCGCACGGAGCCCGACTTTCTCGACGCTGCGCCAGACCGACGCGCGGCGGCTTGAGTGGACACCGAGGCGCTCAGAAAGATGGAACCCATGATCGACGAAAGTGAACTCGCCGCCTGCGTGCGCCGCGAGCTGAACCAGTATTTCAAGGATCTGGACGGCGAAATGCCTGCCGGCATCTATGAGATGGTGCTCAACTGCGTCGAAAAACCGCTGCTGGAAGTCATCCTCGACCGCGCCGGCAGCAACCAGAGCCGCGCCGCCGATTGGCTCAGCATCAACCGCAACACGCTGCGCAAGAAGATGCAGCAGCATGGAATCAAATAGCTAGCCAACCTACGAACCCACTTGCCACCATGATCAAACGCGCTCTCCTCTCCGTCTCCGACAAAACCGGCCTCATCGACTTCGCCCGCGCACTTACCGGGCAAGGCGTGGAAATCCTCTCCACCGGCGGTACCGCCAAGGCCATTCGCGATGCCGGGCTGCCGGTGAAAGACGTGTCCGAATTCACCGGCTTCCCGGAAATGCTCGATGGTCGCGTCAAGACGCTGCATCCCAAGGTGCATGCCGGCATCCTTGCCGTGCGCGACAACGCCGCGCATGTGGAGACCATGAACGAACACGGCCTCGGCTACATCGATCTGGTCTGTGTGAATCTCTACCCGTTCGTGCAGACAGTGACCAAGCCGCACACGCTGGACGACGCCATCGAGAACATCGACATCGGCGGCCCGGCGATGGTGCGCTCCTCGGCCAAGAACTATAAGCACGTCGCCATCGTCACCGACCCGGCGGATTACGCCAGTCTGGTCGCGGAAATGCAGGCCAACGGCGGCGCGCTGCTTGATGCCACCCGCTTCAATCTGGCCAAGAAGGCCTTCACCCACACCGCCCAGTACGACGGCCACATCAGCAACTATCTGACAGCGCTGAATGCGGCAGGCGAGCGTGAACAGTTCGGCGACCAGCTCACGCTGCAATTCACCCGCGCGCAAACCTGTCGCTATGGCGAGAACCCGCACCAGAACGGCGCTTTCTACGTCGAAGCCAACGCCCCCGCCGGCACCATCGCCAGCAGCAAGCAGATTCAGGGCAAGGAACTGTCCTACAACAACATCGCCGATACCGATGCGGCGCTGGAATGCGTGAAGACGTTTGACGCCGGGGTTGACACAAAAGCGGTCTGCGTCATCGTCAAGCACGCCAACCCCTGCGGCGTCGCCTATGGCGAAAATCTGCTCGACGCCTACAACCGCGCCTACCAGACCGACCCGGAATCCGCCTTCGGCGGCATCATCGCTTTCAACGGCCGCCTCGACGGCGAGACTGCGCGGGCTATCGTCGAACGTCAGTTCGTCGAAGTCATCATCGCCCCGGAAGTCAGCCCGGAAGCCAGCGAAGCGGTCGCCGCCAAGAAGAACGTGCGCCTGCTGGAATGCGGGCGTTGGAACAGCCCCCACGCTTCGCCGCCCCCCGAGGGGGCGCAATGCCCGCCTTGGGGCGGCCCGGCGGCGGGCATGGCCGGTTCTGTAGCGCAAATGGACATGAAGCGCGTCGCCGGCGGCCTGCTGGTACAAGACGCCGACACCCAGTTGCACGGCGAACTGAAGGTGGTCACCCAGCGCGCGCCGACGGCCAAGGAAATGGAAGACTTGCTGTTCGCCTGGCGCATCGCCAAGTTCGTCAAATCCAATGCCATCGTCTACTGCAAGGACGGTATGACCATCGGCGTCGGCGCCGGCCAGATGAGCCGCGTCAACTCCGCCCGCATCGCCGCCATCAAGGCCGAACAGGCCGGCCTGGCGGTACCCGGCTCGGTGATGGCCTCCGATGCCTTCTTCCCGTTCCGCGACGGCCTCGACAACGCCGCCGCCGCCGGCATCACCGCCGTGATCCAGCCGGGCGGCTCGATGCGCGACGAGGAAGTCATCGCGGCGGCGGATGAACATGGCATCGCGATGGTATTTACGGGTGTTCGGCATTTCCGGCATTGATCGCCTTCGGACTTGAAATCACGCTTTGAGATTTCAAGTTTCGGCGAACTACAACGCTGACAAACCATGCCTACTGTCAGGGACATCCCAGGCCCCTATCGTTTTTTCTTTTACAGTTTCGACTGTAACGAACCTGCCCATATCCACATAAGGCGGGAAAATCGGACCTGCAAATTCTGGCTGGAACCTGTGATGCTTGCCGGTAACGATGGCTTTGCCGCACATGAGTTAGGCGTCATTCGTAAGCTGGTCGCGGCACAACGAGGTCAACTAATGGAGGCTTGGAATGAGCACTGTGGCCATTGAGTACGAATTTCCGCGCGTCGTGTCCGTCGCCGTTACAGAAGACAGCATTGCCGCGTCACTCAGTGACGGACGCACGGTCAGCGTACCCCTGGCATGGTCCTGGCGGCTTTCCGAAGCAACACCCGCGCAACGCGCACATTACGAATTGATCGGCTCGGGCCAGGGCGTGCATTGGCCCGAGGTCGATGAAGACATCAGCGTCGCCGGCATGTTGCACGGCACGCCGGCGACGCGCCCAAAACAACTCTCCACGGTTTAACCGGACTTCACCATGAAAATCCTCGTCATCGGCTCCGGCGGACGCGAACACGCGCTGGCCTGGCGGCTCAAGCGCTCTCCCCGCATCCAGAAGGTTTACGTCGCTCCCGGTAATGGCGGCACGGCGCGCGAAGAAGGTCTGGAAAACGTGGCCATCACGGCGATCCCCGATCTGGTCGCCTTTGCGCTGAAAGAAGGCATCCAACTCACCGTGGTCGGGCCTGAGGCGCCGCTGGCGGCGGGCGTGGTGGACGCATTCCGCACCGCCGGCCTGAAGGTCTTCGGACCGACGCAGGCCGCCGCGCAACTGGAAAGCTCGAAGGATTTCGCCAAGCAGTTCATGGCCCGGCATCACATCCCGACTGCCGCTTTCGCCACCTTCACCGATGCCGCCGCCGCACATGCCTATCTCGATGCCCAGGGTGCGCCCATCGTCATCAAGGCAGATGGTCTGGCCGCCGGAAAAGGCGTTGTTGTTGCTACCACGCTGGAAGAGGCCCATGCCGCCGTCGAGATGATGCTTGCCGAGGATGGCAAACCCGGCGCCTTTGGCGACGCCGGTGCGCGCGTGGTGATCGAGGAATGCCTGTTCGGCGAAGAAGCCAGTTTCATCGTCATGGTCGATGGTGAGCATGTACTGCCGCTGGCGACCAGCCAGGACCACAAACGTCTGCTCGACGGCGACCAGGGCCCCAATACCGGCGGCATGGGCGCTTATTCGCCGGCGCCGGTGGTGACGCCGGAGATTCACGCCAAAGCCATGCGCGAAGTGATCCGCCCGGTGGTGGCCGGCATGAAGGCGGAAGGCACGCCGTTCACCGGCTTTCTCTACGCTGGCCTGATGATCAGCCCGGATGCTCAGATCAAGGTGCTGGAATTCAACTGCCGCATGGGCGACCCGGAAACGCAGCCGATCATGCTGCGGCTGAAATCGGATCTGGTGACGCTGCTGGAAGCGGCAGTCGAGGGGCGGCTCGATGAAGTCGAGGCCGAATGGGATCGTCGTTTCGCGCTCGGCGTGGTGATGGCCGCCGCGGGTTACCCGGACAATCCGCGCAAGGGCGACGCGATCACCGGACTCAGCGAACGCGGCGGTGAAGATTTCCACGTATTCCATGCCGGCACCGCGCTGCAAGACGATCAGGTCGTCACCGCCGGCGGCCGTGTGCTTTGTGTCACCGCGCTGGGCGACACGGTGAAGATGGCGCAGACGCGCGCCTACCAGGCTGCCGAAGAGATCGACTTCGCCGGCCGCCAGATGCGTCGCGACATTGGCTGGCGCGCCATCGGGAGGAAGAGGTAGGAGGCCCGCTTGCGGGCCGAACCCCCCTCGGTTTGGCATGACGCCGTTACCCGATATCCGTCGCCTGCGCGTTTTTCTGAAGCGGGGCGGCGTCATCGCTTACCCCACCGAATCCTGCTATGGCCTGGGCTGCGACCCGGCCAACCGGCGCGCGGTGCAGCGCATCCTGAGGCTGAAACGACGCCCGCAAAGCAAAGGCTTGATTCTGATCGGCGCGGATATTCGCCAGTTCAAGCGTTACCTCGCCACTATTCCCGACGATATTGCCGCGCGTTTGAACGAATGGTGGCCGGGCCCGAATACGCTGTTGTTGCCGGCATCCAGACATTGCCCGCGTTGGTTGACGGGGGGGCATGACACGCTTGCGGTGCGAATCAGTGCGCACCCAGTGTGCAGCCACCTGTGTAGCGCGCTAGACATGGCTTTGGTCTCTACCAGTGCTAACCGGGCAGGGATGCGCCCGATCAAAGACGCTAAAACATGCGGCAAGGTTTTCGGCAAACAGGTTCTGACGCTGCGCGGTCAGATTGGTCAGCGCAAGCGGCCCTCCCGCATCATCGATCCGCGCAGCGGCAAAACATTCAGAGCCTGAAGCAGCCTCACTTTGCTCCGCCGCTGTGGGTGCGCATTGCGCGCACCGCGCTCAACGAATGTTGTTCAGGGTGTCATCCAGCACGCGCGGTGTCAGGAAGATCAGCATTTCGGATTTGGTATCCGACTTGCTGGTGTTCTTGAACAGATTGCCGAGAATCGGGATGTCGCCCAGGAAAGGCACTTTGTTGGTGTCGTTGCGCAAAGTCTGCTCAAAAATGCCGCCCAGCACAGCGGTTTCGCCGTTATTGATGCGTACCTGAGTCTTGACCCGTTTGACATTGATTGCCGGCCCGGCCGTGGTGTTGACACCCTGAGCATCCTTGGTGACTTCGACGTTCAGAATGATCGAGTCGTTGTTGAGCACTTGCGGCGACACCAGCAAGCACAACAGCGCGTCCTTGAACGAGGTCGTGCTGACGCCTGCTGAAGCCACGGTCTGATAAGGAATCTGGGTCCCCTGCAAGATCACCGCCGGGCGCAGATTGGTGGTGACCACGCGCGGGTTGGAAACGATCTTGCCGCGGTTGTCGGCTTCCAGGGCCTGCAATTCAAGTGAAAGCAGGGTATTGGCGGCAGCGTTCAGGATGGTGAAGCCGATTGAACCTGCGGTGCCGCTGGCGGGGTTGGCGGGCAGATTGATGTTGAGGGGGTTGGTGCTGGTTCCACCGGTCGCCAGCAAGTTGGAATCGACTTGATTGGCGGATATCGCCCCCGACGTGCCGCCCCGGGTGACGTTGCTGCGGATGCCAAGTTTGGCCCCGATATCGCGGCTGAAGGTGTCATCCGCCAGGACGATGCGCGCCTCGATCATCACCTGTTTGGACGGCAGATCGACGTTCTTGAGCACTTCTTCGATGGCGGTGTGACGTTCCAGCGTATCGGTGACGACCAGGGTGTTGGTGGTGAGATCGTGCGATGCGCCGCCGCGATCGGACAGGACGCGGTTCACCTTGTTGCTCGTGGTGGTTCCAGAGGCGGAGGTCGTGCTGCTTGACCCCGAGCTCCCCCCTGCTGCGACGTCCGCCTTGATGCCGGTCGAACTCGGCGAACAGGTTGCGGCTTCCTGGTTGGCGTTGATGGAACGCGAATCGCCTGAAAGTACGGCCATCGCCTCATCGGCGCGCAGGTAGTTGAGTCGATAGCTGCGCGTGGTCAGTGCTTCCAGGTCGGCGATGGATTTCTTGGCTTCCAGTTCCAGTTTTTCCTTGGCCGCGAGTTCGTCGCGCGGGGCGACCCAGATCACGCTGCCAGACACGCGTTTGTCGAGGCCCTTGGCACGCAGAATGATGTCGAGCGCTTGATCCCAGGGCACGTCCTTGAGGCGCAAGGTGACGTTGCCGGTGACGGTGTCGCTGGCGATGATGTTGAGGCTGGTGAAGTCGGCGATGACTTGCAGCACCGAGCGGACTTCCACATTCTGGAAATTCAACGTCAGCTTCTCGCCGCTGTACTGCGGTTTCTCGTTCTTGGCCAGATTGGGGTCGTCGAGCGAACGGACTTCCATGACGAACTGGTTGCCGGTCTGGTGCGCCGAGTAGTCCCACTTGCCTTTGGGCGTCACGACCATGCGGGTGTTCTTGCCTTGCTCGAATGTCTCGATGAGCTGTGTCGGGGTGGCGAAATCCGCCACGTCGAGCCGGCGTTGCAATGCCGTGGGCAGACTGGTGTTGAGGAAATCGACCTGTATGGTGCGGCCCTTCTGCTGGATATCGATGCCGACACCCGGATCGGTGAGGCTGATGGCGATACGGCCTTCGCCATTCTTGCCACGCCGGAAATCGACATCGCGGATGCCATATTCGCGTTGCTTGCCGACTTCAGCAAAACGCGCGGGCGCACTTGCCGGGGTAGGCGCGCCGGCTTGTTTAGGCGCGCTGTGCAGCACGATCAGGACCAGATTCCGGTCCTTGCGCAGTTCATGACTGGAGGGGGTGTTGAGATTGAACACCACGCGTGTGCGATCGCCAGCCTGGACGACCTGGTAATTCTTGATGGCGCCGCTGTTCAGCGCTTCTTGCACCCGACCGATGCTGTTGCTGGTATTGGCGAAATCCAGCACCAGACGGTGCGGGTTGCTGGTGGTGAAGGAGACGGGCATGGTCTCGACCGGGTCTTGCATGACGATCTTGATGACCTGACTCTCGTTCGGCCCCTCTGCCACCGAGACCGTGTTGAGTACGTTGGCTGCGTAGCCTGGCGCAGCGATCAGTAACATCAGACTGGCGGCCAGACCAGCCAGGATGGACATCTTCAGTGCATGGGGTTGCTTCGTTTTCATCACTTCTACTCCTGAAGGGCCAGCGTGGCCTTCGATTCGGTCCAGTCGCCAGCACCATCCTGGACGGTTTCCCTGAGTTCGATGCTTGCTTCGGTTATGCCGATGACAAGACCAAAATTGTGTCCCATGTGATCGCCTTTCTTGACCCGATACAGGGCGTTTTCAGCGGTGCGCACCAGGGCATAAAGCTGTCCGCCCTTGCTCAGGCTTCCCACCATGCGCAGGGCATCAAGGGGAAATTGTTCCAGCACTTCCTTGGGGCGGCTCAGATCGGGTTGCAGTGCGCCGCCGCCTTTGGCCGGTTTGAGGCTGCGCGGCTTGAACGGGTCGGGCATCTCGCCCGGTTCGTAACTGAAAGTCTCTTGCGCTTTGACTGCGGGGAGCGATTCAAGCGGTGCTTGGCCGGTAGTGCCGGTCTTTGCCATGAATTCACGTAAATCGGTGAACTGGTCCTGGCCGCAGCCGCCAAGCAGGAACAGGCCGGAAAGCGCCAGATACGTGGCTGAACGAGAGGAAAGCAAGCCAGACAGCTTCATTTTTTCGCCCCGCCCTGTTTTTGTTTCTTGGCAGCGGCAAGCTCGTTTTCGTCCAGATAGCGGTAAGTCTGAACGCGCGCATCCATGCTCAAAAGATTGTCTTTGCCTGCCGTCAGCGAGACATCATGCAACGTGACGATGCGCGGCATTTTGGCCAGATCGCTGACGAAGCCGCCAATGTCGTGATAACCCCCGCCGACCTTGATCGACACCGGCAAGGTGGCATAGAAGTCTGCCGGAGTCTCGACGCCCGGACGGAACAACTCGAACTCAAGGCCGCGCCCGACACCGACCTGGTTGATGTCGGCGAGCAGCGCATCCATTTGCGAGCGGTCGGGCAACTGGCGCAGCATCGCGGCCAACGATTGTTCAACCTCCACCAAACGGCGTTTGTGTACTTCGTAGTGAAATACCTGGCCTTTCTTGATGCTGTAGCTATCGCGCAGGGTCTGTTCTTCCTGGCGCGCCGAATCGAGGTTGCGCAGGGCATCCGCCCAGACCAGATACCACCCGGCAGCGACAATGGCGGCGAACAGAACCACCAGAACAGCCCCACGAACCGGGGCGGGCGCGCTGGTGATGTCCTTCAGGTCAAGGTTGTTGATGTCGGACAGGTTCATGATTTGGCGCCCCTGCCCTTGTCCGATTCCGGCGCTTTGCGGGCGATTTTGACATTGAGCGAAAACTCATAACTGCGCACCGGGCCGACCATGGCGGACTTGACCTCGACCAGGACCGGTTCGTCGAATAACTCGGTCGCTTCGAGCGCGCGCATGAAGGTGGAGACGCGCGCACTGGATTGGGCGAAACCGGTCAAGGCCACCGCATCGCCCGTCTGCTTGACGCTCTTGAGGTACAAACCATCCGGCAAGAGTCGCATCAGTGCATCGAACATGTGAACCGCTTCACCGCGGTTGTTTTGCAAGGACTCGACCACGTCCTTGCGTGCAAGCAGATCGGCGGTCTTTTCCTTGAGCTGGGCGATTTCGGCAATCTGTTTGTCCAGTTTGACAAGCTCTTCCTTCAGAAACGCATTGCGTGCGTCCTGCCCGGATTTGAGATTGACGATGTAAGCCTGGCCGCCGCCAACCGCCGCCAGGCCAAGGCCAACCACAATGGCTGCGAGGGCGACAAACCAGCGCTGCTGACGCGCGCGGCGTAACTGGCGGTGCGGGAGAAGATTGATCCGAATAGGGGTCATGTCGGGTCGAACCTGCGCAGAGCCAGACCGCATGCCACGAACAAGGCCGGCGCCTCGGAAGCAAGCTGGCGCGCTTTGACGTGGCTGGAAACCGCCATCTTGGCGAAAGGATTTGCGATCAGCGTACTGGTTTGCATTCTGCTGTGCACGACATCATCGAGGCCAGGAATAGCGGCGCAGCCACCCGCCAGCAGGATGTGATCGACGCGCTGAAATGAGGTGGCGGAAAAGAACAACTGCAGGGCGCGCCCGATTTCCTGGGCGACGGAATCAAGAAACGGTTGCAGCACTTCGGATTCATAACTGTCGGGCAGCAGGCCTTTGCGCTTTGCATCTTCGGCTTCTTCAGAGGGCAGGTCGAAGCGGCGACTGATTTCATTGGTCAAGGCGCTGCCGCCAAGCGCATGTTCACGCTGATAGACCGTCTGGTTGTCGTGCAAAACATTGACATGTGTTGTCTGGGCGCCAATGTCGATTACGGCGATGGTCTGGCCCTTGCCGTTTTCAGGCAGTTGAAACGCCATTTGCTCGTAGGCGGTCAGCGTCGCGAAAGCGTCGACATCCATGATGACCACCTTGAGACCGACTGACTCCGCAAGCGCAACCCGCTCTTCGACGCGTTCGCGCCGAGCCAGCACCAGCAGGGCATCGTTTTCATTCGGGTTTTTGGCGCTGGGAGCGAGGATCTGATAATCAAGGCTGATGTCGCCGAGCGGAAATGAGGCGACCTGATTCGCTTCGGCGGTGACTTGTGTCTCGATTTCCGCTTCGCTGGCGCCGCCAGGCAACATGATTTTCTTGGTAATGACCGAGGAGGCGGGCAAGGCCATCGCCACCTCGCGGGTGCGCGTATCCAAAGCTTTCCAGGCATCCCGCATGGCCGCTTCGACAACTTCGATCTTGGTGATGGCGCCGTCTTGAACGGCATCCCTGGGCAGCGGCGAAATGGCATAGCGTTCGACGCGGCGCATCCCCTTGCCGCTATCCGCCAGCTCAAGCATTTTCACTGCTGATGAGCTAACATCAACGCCGATCAAAGGACGTGAACCCGGGCCAAAAAAAGCAAGTTTCAAACAATTTCCCCTTCACAGACACCCGCTTCGGGCGCTTATTTAATGCTCTACGTTAAATCCTAGCAACAACTTGTTAATACTTACAAGGTTTTTCCCTTTATCCTTGCCTTGCCCTTGTCTTTTTCCTCTGGTTATCCTGCGAGTATGAAATGACCCGTTGGTGGCAAATCTCGCTGGCAATATTGGCCGGCCTGGCCGTGGCGTCAAGCGCAGTAGTCGTATTGGCCGCCGCCATTATCTATCCTAATCTCCCCAGTCTGGAGTCGCTCAAGGATTATCGTCCCAAGCAGCCATTGCGCATTTTTACCGAAGATGGCGCTTTGATCGGCGAGTTCGGCGAAGAGCGGCGTGCGGTGGTCAGGCTGAAAGACACGCCCAAAGCATTGACTCAGGCCATTCTGGCTGCGGAAGACGAACGTTTTTACCGCCACGGCGGCGTCGATACCCTGGGAATATTGCGCGCGGCGCTGTCCAATCTGGCATCGGGCGGTGCGAAGGAGGGGGCATCGACCATCACCATGCAGGTGGCGCGCAACTTTTTTCTCAGCTCAGAAAAAACCTTTACCCGCAAACTCAATGAAGCTCTGCTCGCGATCAAGATCGAGCATGCGTTGTCCAAGGACGAAATCCTCGAGCTTTACATCAACCACATATTTCTCGGCCAACGCGCCTATGGTTTTGCGGCGGCAGCGCAAATCTACTTCGGCAAACCGCTTGCCCGGATCAATGTCGCCGAGGCAGCCATGTTGGCGGGCCTGCCGAAAGCGCCTTCCGCGTATAACCCGGTGGTCAATCCGGCGCGCGCAAAGTCGCGCCAGCTCTATGTTCTGGGGCGCATGAAAACCTTGGGATATATCGCCGAGGGCGCTTATCAGCAAGCGAAGACGCAACGTTTGCCGATCAAGTACTCGCCGCAGAATTTCGAGGCGGAGGCGCATCATCTGGCCGAACTCGTGCGTCGACGCATGCACGAAAAATACGGTGATGACATTTATGTCAGCGGCATGAAGGTCTACACCACGTTGCGCCTTGCCGATCAGAAGGCGGCCTTGAATGGCGTGCGCCAGGGCGTGCTCGAGTTCCACCGCCGGCGCGGCTACGCCGGCCCGGAGGGAAGAGTCCAATTGCCGGCCGATGCCGGAGAAGCTGACAAGATCATCGAAGACACGCTGCTTGAGCGCGAGGAGTCGAGCGGACTGTTGCCGGCAGTGGTCCTCGGGCTCGACAAATCGCGTATCAATGTGCGTCTTCGTAGCGGCGAGGATGTCGATCTGGGCGCCAGCGAAATCAAATTCGCGCAACGTTTCCTGTCCAACAAATTGGCGCCCGAAAAACGTCTGGCGCGCGGCAGCATCGTGCGTGTGGCGCGCAACGAGGCCAATGCGCCCTGGCAACTCACCTACCTGCCGCAAGTCGAAGCGGCTTTCGTCGCCCTGGCGCCGGCCAATGGGGCGATACGCGCGATGGTTGGCGGCTTCGATTTTTCCCGCAACCAGTTCAACCATGTGACCCAGGCTTGGCGTCAGCCCGGTTCCAGCTTCAAGCCCTTCGTTTATTCCGCCGCACTGGAGCGCGGCATCACGCCGGCCACCGTATTCGATGACGCGCCGATTGCTATTGACGCTGCCGAGACGGGCGGAACCCCTTGGGAACCCAAGAACTATGACGGGACCATGGAAGGCCCTCTCACGCTGCGCAATGCGCTGGCCAAGTCGAAGAACCTGGTATCGATTCGTGTGTTGCAGGGCGCCGGTACGCAGTTCACCCATGAACACATCGCGAAATTCGGTTTCGACATGAGCCGCATCCCCCCCTATATGACGATGGCGCTGGGCGCGGGCGAGGTTACGCCGCTGTCTCTGGCCGCCGCTTATGCCGTTTTCGCCAATGGCGGCCATGCGGTTACCCCCTGGCACTTGTTAAGGGTGGCCGACAAGGATGGCCGCGTGCTCGAAAGTTTTTCGCCGCCGCCGTCGCATCTGGCCATCGATGCGCGTAACGCTTTCGTCACCACCAGTTTGATGCAGGATGTCATCCGGCGCGGTACCGCAACCGCCGCGCTTACGCTTGGTCGCCAGGATATCGCGGGCAAGACCGGCACTACCAACGACCACCACGATGCCTGGTTCGCCGGTTTTCAGGCAACTCGCGTGGCGGTTGCGTGGATGGGCTACGACCAGCCACGCCCGCTGGGCTCGGGCGAAACCGGCGGCGGCACGGCATTGCCTATCTGGGTGCGTTATATGCGCGAGGCGCTGCGTTCGACGCCGGAAATGCCGTTTGCGATGCCCGCAGGCGTCGTTACTGCTCGGATCGACGCAAAAACCGGGGCGCCTGCCGAGCCTGAACAGGGGGTTGGCGAATATTTCTTCCAGGAGTTCGCCCCCGGCGCACAGGCGGGCGAGCCGCAAGAGTCGGCGGAACCAACGCCATTGCCTGGGCAAATTTGAAGTGTCGGCGCGTGATGCCCAGCTCTTGCAAAACCGTTCGCGCATTGCCGAGCTGGCCGCGCGTCTCATCGCTGAACATGGCATTCAGGACTATGCCCTGGCCAAACGCAAAGCGGCGCGCAGTCTGGGATTGCCGGATGGGCGCGGCCTGCCCAGCAATGAAGAGGTGGATGCCGCGCTCATCGATCGACAATCGCTGTATGAGCCGGAAGCGCAGGCCGCCTTGCTGCTTGCCTTGCGCCAGCAGGCGCTTGCCGTGATGCGGGTGTTCGGGCATTTTTCTCCCAGCCTGACGGGGATGGTCGCCTCTGGCGCGGTTTCCGAACACAGCCTCATCGAACTGGACATCAACGCGGATTCAAGCAAGGATTTCGAACAGTATCTGGTCAACCAGAGCATCGAATTCAAGGTTCAAGACAAAGGCGGACGCATGGCCTACCTGATCTATTCAGAGCCGACAGATGTGCTGGTGCGTATCAGCCCTGGTGATGGACATCACGCGGCCTCTGGCGCACGCATGAAACTCAGCTTGCCTCAACTGGAAAAGCTCCTGCCGTTAGCGAAATCAGGTGCGACAACGCCTGCAATCTACGCGACTCGCCCTTGATGCGGACGCTCTCATGCCGATACAACTCCCCTAATTTTTGCGAATCAGAGCAGACATGATCCGATTCTTTCGGCATTACATCCCCATGAGCATGTTGTTGCTCACCGTGGTCGAATTCCTGGTTTTTTACTACGTCAGCGGATTTGCAGCCGAACGCTATGGCGTTGCGCCTTATTTGCTTGTCGGCCCTGATGCCACTTACAAGCCCTGGCTGTTTGCCGCGATCCTGACCCTGCTCAATTCCACTTTCGGCCTGCATGACTGGGAGTGGACCAAGGGTTTGATCAGTCTGCTGAGCCGGGTCGGCGGCAGCTTTCTGGTTGCCGCCGGTGTATTGGCGCTGGGCGGGCAATTCCTGCCCCAGGTGTTCCCGGTGGGCGCCGAATATATCGCCGGGGTTATCGTTGCCGGGCTCGCCTCTGTCCTGATTCGGCTGCTGTTCATGGAATGGGGCAAGACCGATCTGTTCAAGAAACGCATCCTGGTTCTTGGCGCGGGCAGTCGGGCCGCGAAAATCGAGGCAATGGTGGCCTCTGGCGAGGCGCAAGGTTTGTGCGTGGTCGGCTACATGCCGCTGGGCGCGTCGCATCACTATGTGCCGCGTGAGCGCGTCCTCGAACACGAGGAATGTTCGTTGTTCGAGACCGCAACCCGCCTGGGCGTCGGCGAGATCGTGGTGGCGGTGAGAGAGCGCCGCGGTGGCGGCCTGCCGATGACGGATTTGCTCGAATGCAAACTGCGCGGTCTGCACATCCTCGATTTGCCGGCTTTCTTCGAGCGCCAGACCGGCATCTTGCCGTTGGAAGCGATCAATGCCAGTTGGATGATCTTCGCGGAGGGATTCACCCAGGGCTCCGCCCGGGACGTGGTCAAGCGTTTGTTCGATCTGCTGGTCAGCGGCGCATTCCTGTTGGTGACGCTGCCGATCATGCTGCTTGCCGGCGCCTTGATCCGCATGGAAAGCCGCGGGCCGGTGTTCTACACCCAGGAGCGTATCGGCCAGTTCGGCCATCCGTTCACCATTTTCAAATTCCGCAGCATGTTCACCGATGCGGAAAAAGACGGGCTGCCGGTCTGGGCGCGTCAAAAGGACGACCGCACCACGCGGGTTGGCCGTTTCATCCGACGCACGCGCATCGACGAGTTGCCGCAAATCCTGAATGTGTTTTTGGGGCACATGAGTTTTGTCGGCCCGCGTCCGGAACGCCCCTATTTCGTCAACGAATTGGCCGCACAGATTCCTTATTACCACGCACGCCACAGCGTCAAACCCGGCATTACCGGTTGGGCCCAGGTCAGATTTTCCTACGGCGCCAGTGTCGAAGACGCGATGAACAAACTTCAGTACGACCTCTACTACGTCAAGAATCACAGCCTGTTTCTGGATCTGATGGTTCTGCTGCAAACCACGCAGGTCGTCGTGCTGGGCAAAGGGGTGCGTTAGCACCGGTTTCAGCCTGATGCCCATGGATCACAGCGCCAGCATCGCCGCCATCAGCTACGGTCTGGCCGCAATCGCCTTCGCGTCGCTCGCCCTGACCTCGCGCGGCCGCGATGGTCCGCCCGGCGTCCCCGGCCTGGCGGTTCCCGCCGCCGCCAGCTTTCTCTGGGCCGCGATCCTGGCGATCCAGGCGCTGCTGCGCGCGGGGCAAGAACTGGCCGCTCTGGCCGAACTCGGGCGTAACCTGGTCTGGGTGTGGTTCCTCTGGCGCAACTTGCGAGCGCTACGTGCAAAAACCGAGCGCGTCGATCGCCTCGCCTTTCTCGGTCGTGGTCTGGGCGGGCTGGCCGCGCTGGCCTTTACAAGTCATGTCATCGCCCTGTTTTTCCCTGCCAGCCAGTTGAGTTACTGGATCGGCGCGGTCTTCCCGGCGCTGTTTGCGGTGGCCGGCATGGTGCTGGTGGAACAGTTCTACCGCAACTCAAGCGTGCAGGAACGCTGGGGAATCAAACACCTGTGCCTGGCCCTGGGCGGCATATTCGTGTTTGATTTCTACCTCTTTTCGGAAGCGATGCTGTTCGCCGCCATCTCGCAGGATGGCTGGATTGCGCGCGGCGCGGTCAACGCCTTGTTGGTGCCGCTGCTGTGGACCTCCCTGCGCCGTCGTGCCAATACCGACATGAAGCTGGCGATTTCACATCGCATGGCCTTCCACAGCGCCGCGCTGATGGGCGCCGGCCTCTATCTCATGTTGATGGCGGCGGCGGGGTATTACATCCGCTTCGCCGGCGGCGAATGGGGCGCGATACTGCAAACCGTATTCCTGTTCGGCGCGGCGCTGGTGCTGCTGCTGGCAGTCTTTTCCAGTACGGTGCGCGCCAAGCTGCGGGTTTATCTGGCCAAGCATTTTTTTCGTTACCGTTACGATTACCGCGAGGAGTGGTTGCGCTTTACCTCCATGCTGACCGAGGGCGAGCCCGATGCCCAGGTTTACGAGCGTAGCCTGCAAGCGATGGCGCGTCTGGTCGATAGTCCCGCCGCCGGGCTGTGGCTGAAACAGGAGGGAGGCGTCTATCGACGCGCGGCGCATTGGAACTTCGCCGAGCTGGAGGGGCAACTGGAAGCCGATCATGCCTTTGCGGCGTTCCTGGAGTCCCGCCAGTGGGTGCTCGACCTGAAAGACTGCAAGGAACAGCCCGGCCTGCTGGTGGAAACGAATTTCCCCGCCTGGCTGCTTGCCTGCGACAAAGCCTGGTTGATCATTCCTCTGCTCTGGCATGAACGTCTGTCGGGTTTCGTGGTGTTGGCCAAATCCATGAGCCAGCCCGGCATGGACTGGGAAATCAACGACTTGCTGAAAACCGCCGCGCGTCAGGCCGCGGCCCACCTGGCTCAGGCGCAGGCAGCGGAAGCCCTGACCGTGGCGCGCCAGTTCGAGTCTTTCAACCGGGCGGCGGCGTTCGTCGTGCATGACATCAAGAACCTGGTCGCCCAGCTCTCGCTGTTGCTGGCCAATGCGGAAAAGCACAAACACAAACCTGAATTTCAGGAAGACATGCTGGCGACGATCGAAAGCTCGGTCGCGCGCATGAATCGCATGCTGCTGAAATTGAGCGATGAGCCTGGCATCAGCGACAAGAGCACGCTCGACCTGGGCGCGATGTTGCATGAGGTCATGCAATCGAAAAGCGCTTACAGCCTGAAGCCGAAACTACATATCGAGGCCGAAGGAATGCGCGTCAAAGCGGAACGTGAAAAACTGGTCCGCGTCGTCGGCCATCTCATCCAGAACGCGATCGAAGCCACGCCATACACCGGAAATGTGAGTGTTACACTGGCCCGCGCTGATGACTGGGCGGTGCTGAAGGTCGAGGATACCGGCTCCGGCATGGACGCCGCATTCATCCGCGAACGTCTGTTTCGCCCTTTTGCATCCACCAAAGGGACTGGCATGGGAATCGGCGCCTACGAGTGCAAGGAATATGTACAAGAGCTGAATGGCAACATTCAGGTTGCCAGCCACCCCGGACGTGGAACCCTGTTCACCGTGCGCCTGCCGCTAATCACTGAACCGACATCATGAGCGATAAAGCAAACGACAAAGCAAACGACAAAGTAGGCGACAAAGCACCGAAGATTCTGCTGGTAGAAGACGACATCGGGCTCCAGAAGCAAATCAAATGGAGTCTGGATGAGTACGAAATCCTCTCCACGGGCGATCGCGAGTCTGCGCTGGCCCAGTTGCGTCGCTTCGAACCTGCGGTCGTGCTGCTCGATCTTGGCTTGCCGCCCGACGCGGACGGCGCGACGGAAGGTTTGGCGACCCTGCAACAAATCCTGCAACTCTGTCCCGCCTCGAAGATCATCGTCGTCACCGGCAACCAGGACCGCGGCAATGCCATCAAGGCAATCAGCCTGGGCGCCTTCGATTTCTATCACAAACCGTTTGAAGAACAGATTCTCAAATTAGTGATTGCGCGCGCTTTCCGGGTCTATGAACTGGAACAGGAAAATCGCGCGTTGATGATGCGCACGCGTTCGGAACCCTTGCAGGGTCTGATTACCAGCGACCCGGATATGCTCAAGGTCTGCCGCACCATCGAGAAGGTCGCCCCGAGCGACGCCTCGGTATTGCTGCTGGGTGAATCGGGCACCGGCAAGGAGGTGCTGGCGCGCGGGCTGCATGATCTCTCCCAGCGCAGCCAGGAGAAATTCGTCGCCATCAACTGCGCGGCGATCCCGGACAACCTGCTCGAATCCGAACTCTTTGGTTACGAGAAGGGGGCTTTTACCGGCGCTTCCAAGCAAACCATCGGCAAGATCGAATACGCCCATCGCGGCACCCTGTTCCTCGATGAAATCGGCGATCTGCCCATGTCGCTCCAGGCCAAGCTGCTGCGCTTCCTGCAGGAACGGGTGATCGAGCGATTGGGCGGGCGCGGCGAAATTCCGGTCGATGTGCGCGTGGTGGCGGCGACGCATCAAAACCTGGCGGAGCGGATCAAAACCGGCCAGTTCCGCGAGGACTTGTTCTATCGGCTATCGGAAATTTCCGTGCATATCCCGCCGCTGCGCAAACGGCAGGGCGACTGCTCGTTGTTGGCGCATGCGTTTCTGGAACGCATGGTGCAAACCCAGGGGCGTGCCGCCTTGCGCGGCGGCTTCTCGCAGGAAGCCGTGCAGGCGATCGAAGCGCATCCCTGGCCCGGTAATGTGCGCGAAATGGAGAACACCATCAAACGTGCGGTCATCATGTCGGATGGCCCCAAAATCAGCCTGGCCGACCTCGGTCTCGCCACGCATAACGGTGTTGAAAACGAACCGTTGAATCTGCGCCAGGTGCGCGATGAAGCCGAACGTAGTGCGGTCATCAAGGCGCTGTCCCGTTGTAACAGTAACGTCGCCCAGGCCTCGGAGCTGCTCGGGGTGTCGCGGCCGACGTTGTACGATTTGATGAACCGTTTCGGGCTGAAATAAAACGGGACGGCGCATCTGTAGGTGCGAATTCATTCGCACCGAAGTCGTTGATTGTGCGAATAAATTCGCACCTACGAGCACCTCAACTGAGGTTTCCAGGTTTATTCAGCGCGTCAGCAAGCGCAGCGCTTCGCGATATTTCTCCGCCGTGCGTTTGACGACATCATCCGGCAGCGCCGGCCCAGGCGCCTGTTTATTCCAGCCGGATGCGGTCAACCAGTCACGCACATATTGTTTGTCGTAACTGGGCGGATTCTCGCCAACCCGATACTGATCCAGCGGCCAGAAACGCGACGAGTCAGGCGTCAGCACCTCGTCGATCAAGGTCAGTGTGCCGTTCGGGTTTTGGTTGAAATCCAGGCCGAATTCGAATTTCGTATCGGCGATGATGATGCCGCGCGTCAGCGCGTAATCGGCGGCGGCCAGATAAAGCGCAATCGCGGCACTGCGCACACGCGCCGCAATATCCTTGCCCAGCAAGGTCTCGCAATGGGCGAAGTCGATATTTTCGTCGTGTTCGCCGACGGCGGCTTTGGTCGAAGGCGTAAACAGCGGTTCGGGCAATCGTTCCGCCTGCTGCATCCCGGCCGGCAACGCGATACCGCAGACCTTGCCGGTTTTCTGGTAATCGGCCCAGCCGGAGCCGACCAGATAGCCGCGCACGATCGCTTCGATCGGCAGCGCTTTGAGTCGTTTCACCACCACTGCCCGTCCCGCTACCTGAGCCCGCTCCATCGGACTCACCACCGACTCCGGCGCATCGCCCGTCAGTTGATTCGGCAGGATGCCGGCGAGTTTGGCGAACCAGAAATTCGCCACCGTTGTGAGCACCTTGCCCTTGTCCGGTATCGGCGTCGGCAGGATGACGTCGAATGCGGACAGGCGGTCGGTGGTGACGATCAGCATGCGTTTGTCGTCGATGGCATAGATGTCGCGCACTTTGCCCTTGTGGATCAATGGCAATGAGGTGATGGAGGTCTCGTAAAGGGCAGCGGAGTCGTAGCGCTTCAGCGCGTACGAATCCGGCGTACCAAGAACTGGTGCTTCGGTCATGGCGGGAATCCTGAATGAAAAAAGGCGGCCGGGAGTTAACCCGGACCGCCCTTTGATACAACTGCGCGCGCGTCTGTCGCGGACAAGAATCGCTGAATCAGATCAGTTGATCTTGGGGTCCAGCTCGCCCTTGTCGTAGCGCTTCTGCATGTCTTCCAGGCTGTACACCTTGCCGATCTTGCTGGCCATGCCGGCGGAACCAAAGGCTTCATAACGCGCCTGGCAAATGCCGCTCATGGCCTTGGTGGCTTCCTTGAGGAACTTGCGCGGGTCGAAGTTGGCCTTGTTCTCCGCCAGGTGCTTGCGCACCGCGCCGGTGGAAGCCATGCGCAGGTCGGTGTCGATGTTGACCTTGCGCACGCCGTTCTTGATGCCTTCGACGATCTCGGAAACCGGCACGCCGTAGGTCTGGCCCATGTCGCCGCCGTAGCTGTTGATGATGGCGAGCCAGTCTTCCGGCACGGAAGAAGAACCATGCATGACCAGGTGCACATTGGGGATGCGCTGATGGATTTCCTTGACGCGGTCGATACGCAGCACCTTGCCGGTGGGCTTCTGGGTGAACTTGTAGGCGCCGTGGGAGGTGCCGATGGCGATGGCCAGGGCGTCGACCTTGGTCTTGGAAACGAAATCGGCGGCTTCGTCGGGATCGGTCAGCAGGGCGGAATGATCCAGCACACCCTCGGCGCCGTGGCCGTCTTCTTCACCGGCCTTGCCGGTTTCCAGGGAACCCAGGCAGCCCAGTTCGCCTTCGACGGAAACGCCGCAGGCATGCGCCAGTTCGGTG